>CAYUPG010000112.1:0-6413 GCA_964446515.1 uncultured Treponema sp. | reverse complement strand
CTGCGGCCGCGGCTTGGGCCGCGGGTTGGGCGCGCGCCGCGGTCCAGGGGGCGGCTTCGGTCCCGGCCGCGGTTTGGGCCCCGGCCTAAGCCGAAGTCTCGACGCCCAGTCCCCGGAAGTTTCGGTGCGGCGGGGCCTGGAGCTGCGGGCTGATTTCCTTGAAGAAGAGCTTCGCCTGGTGCGCGGTCGCCTGTCGGCCCTCGATTCAGGGGCAGGGGAGGTGCGGGAATGAAGGTCGCCGTGACCAGCCCGGGTTCGACCCTGGAGGCGGCCCTCGACGGCCGCTTCGGCAGGGCGGCCCGGTTCATACTCTACGATACCGACGACGGGTCCTTCAGCGTCCTCGACAATACGCAGAACCTGAACGCACCCCAGGGGGCGGGCATACAGTCCGCGCGGAACGTGGCCGCCTCCGGCGCAGCCGTGGTCATCACCGGCCACACGGGGCCCAAGGCTTACGCGGTGCTTGCCAAGGCGGGGATAGGGGTCTACCACAGCAACGCCCCCACGGTGCGGGAGGCCCTGGATGCCTTTGCGGCCGGCAATCTGGCCGCGGCGGAGGGAGCGGATGTCGAAGGCCACTGGTAAGGGCCGCCCGCTCCGCATAGCCGTGGCGAGCGGCAAGGGGGGAACGGGCAAGACGACCCTGGCGGTAGCCCTGGCGCTGACCGCCCCCGCACCCGCCCTGCTCCTGGATTGCGACGTGGAGGAGCCCAACGCGGCCCTCTTCTTTCCCGGCTTCGGCGCCGAGGCGCTGCGCGAGGACGTGACGGTTCCCGTACCGAAGGTGGACGAATCGAGCTGCATCGCCTGCGGCGCCTGCGCCGCCTTCTGCGAGTTCAAGGCCGTCATCGTGCTCGGCGAGGAAGCCCTGATTTTTCCCGAGCTCTGCCACAGCTGCGGGGGCTGCGTCTCCCTCTGCCCGACTAAGGCCCTGCGGGAAGAGCCGCTGGCCGTGGGGTCCATCACCGAAGGCCGCTTCGGCGGCCTTCGCCTCATCCAGGGGGAGCTGCGCCTCGGTGCGGCCATGTCCCCGCCGGTCATCAGGGCGGTGAAGCGGCGGGCCGCGGCCTACCTTGCGGACGAGGGGGACGAGGCCCGACTCTCGATCATCGACTGTCCGCCCGGAACCGCCTGCCCCATGACGAACGCCGTCCGTGACGCGGACCTGGTTCTCCTGGCGACGGAGCCGACGCCCTTCGGGCTGCACGACCTGCGCTTGGCCCACGAGACGGTGCGGAGCATGGGGCTTCCCGCGGCGGCGGTGATAAACCGCTGCGACCTTGGGGACGACGGGGTGGAGCGCTACTGCGCCGCCGAGGGCCTGCCCGTGGTCGGCCGGATTCCCTTCGACCGGCGCGCGGCGGAGGCCTATTCTTCAGGTGGAACCATCCTGTCCGCCTCCGGTGCCTACCGGCCCCTGCTCGAGGGCATGCACGGGGAAATATACGCCCTGCTGGGAAGGGAGCTGCCGGCATGAAGGAATTGGTGATCCTCAGCGGCAAGGGCGGCACGGGCAAGACGAGCCTCTGCGCCGCCTTCGCGGCGCTTGCCCGCCGGGATAGCGCCGCGGGAACCCTGGGAAAGGCGGTGTTCGCCGACGTGGACGTGGACGCCGCGGACCTGCATCTGGTGCTGGATCCTACGATGCGGGACCGCAGCGACTTCATCGCGGGCAAGGTCGCCCGCATCGATGCCGGCCGCTGCCTCTCCTGCGGTCGCTGCGCGTCCCTCTGCCGCTTCGACGCGGTGCGCCGCGACGCTTCCGGAACCTACCGCATAGAGAGCTGCGAGGGCTGCGGGGTGTGCGTCCGCGCCTGCCCGGCGGGGGCCGTTTCGTTCACGGACCGCCTGTGCGGAGAATGGTACCGCTCGGACACCCGCTTCGGTCCCCTCATCCACGCCCGCCTGTATCCAGGGGCGGAAAACTCGGGAAAGCTCGTCACCCTGGTCCGCGCCCAGGCCAAGGGGGAGGCTGAGGCAACGGGGGCGGAGTTCATCCTCACCGACGGGTGTCCGGGCATAGGCTGCCCCGTCATCGCCTCCATGACCGGGGCGGACGCCGTCCTGGCGGTGGCCGAGCCGAGCCTTTCGGGCCTGCACGACCTGCGCAGGCTCGCGGAGCTGGCGGGGCACTTCAAGGTGCCCGTCCTCGTGGCGGTGAACAAGTTCGACATCAATGGGGAGCTGGCCCGGGAGATCAAAGCCGCCTGCCCCTCCATGGGGGCCCGCTTCCTCGGGGCGGTGCCCTACGACCCGGCGGTGACCAGGGCCCAGGTGGCGGGCCTCAGCGTGCTCGAGTACGACGGCGCTTCCGCGTCGGCGAAAAAAATAGAGGAACTCTGGAACAAGATACGGGAGGAACTATGGAAACGGTAATAGTGGCCATTCCCACGGCGGAAGGCAGGCTCACGACCCACTTCGGGCATTGCGCATCCTTCGCCCTGGTGACGGCGGATAGGGCGGCGAAGCGGGTTCTTGGTCGGGAAGATGTGGTGCCGCCTCCCCACGAGCCGGGCCTTCTGCCCAGGTGGCTGGGCGAGCGGGGAGTGGGGATGATCATAGCCGGGGGGATGGGTTCCCGGGCGCAGCAGCTCTTTGCCCGGCAGGGCATCGAAGTGGTTACCGGGGCGCCCTGCCTGGCTCCCGAGGAGCTGGTGGAGCGCCGGCTGGCCGGCACCCTGGAGACCGGCGCAAACGGGTGCGACCATTGAATGGCGAGATAGAGAAGCTGCCCAAGAAGGGCATCAAGCGCATCGTCGCCGTCGCCGGCGGCAAGGGCGGGGTGGGAAAGTCGACGACCACGGTGCTCCTGGCCCGGGCCCTGGCAGAGCGGGGCCGGTCGGTGGGCGTGCTGGACGCGGACATCACGGGGCCGAGCATTCCCCGGCTCATGGGTCTTGAAGGGGTGGGGGGCGAGAGCGACGGCGAAGTCCTGATTCCCCTGGTGGACGGGCAGGGCATCAAGCTCGTGTCCATCAACATGTATCTGAAGGAAGAGGACGATCCGGTCATCTGGCGGGGTCCCCTCCTCGCCGGGGCGCTGACCCAGTTCTACAACGAGGCGGACTGGGGGGATCTGGACTACCTGGTGGTGGATTTTCCCCCGGGGACCTCGGACGTGGTGCTCACCGCCTTTCAGCAGCTGCCGCTGGACGGAGTGGCGGTGGTCGCGACGCCCCAGGACTTCGTATCCATGATCGTGCGGAAATTCGTCAACATGGCGGTCAAGACGGACACCCCGGTACTGGGCCTGGTGGAGAACATGGGCTCCATGGTCTGTCCCCGGTGCGGAGAGGAACTCACCCTCTTTGCGCAAGGCAAGGCGGCGGATTCCGCGGCGGCCCTGGGTCTGCCTCTCCTGGCCCGCGTGCCCTGGACCGTGGAGCTCGCCCAGTCGGGAACACTCCGCTGGGAGGGCCTGAGCGGTCCTATACGCGCCGCGGCCATGGGCCTGGCGGAGGCGGTTGAGCGCAATTAAATAAAAAACGGAAAGCACGGGCGTTCGTAACCGTAGTATACTGTGGGCAACCATGAACCTTGATTTACGAACGCAGATGCTTTCCGGCCTTGTAATTTATGCCACCCTGGCGTTCCTCGCCTACGAGGTCTACCGCAAGAACCGGGAGACGGTGCCCTGCACCTTCTGCTGGTTCGCCGCCTTCGTCTCCTTCACCGTAGGCGCCGCCGCATTGGCGCTCCGGGGCGTCATCCCGACCACCCTGTCCATCCTGATCTCCAACCCCGCGCTCTTCGGCGGCTACAGCCTCTACCTGGTGGCCGGCGCGGAGCTGTCGGGGCGCAGGTCTCCCCGGAGGGCCCTCGCGGCGGCGGCGGCCCTGTTCTTCCTGGGCTTTTCCTTCTTCATCTTCGTCGTGCCGTCTCTCCCCGTCCGGAGCGCGATGATAACCGGGGCCATCGTGGTGCTCTCCGCGATCTCGGCCTATCAGCTCGGCCGCCCCAGGGATGCGGAGCGCGCCGGGGGGTTCAAATCCGTCGCCGCCGTCTTCGCCCTGCTCTCCCTGCTGCATCTGCTCCGCCTGACCCTGATCCTGACCGTGGACGTGCGGCCCGAGTTCCTGGCCGCCCCCTACTGGGATGTGCTCTTCTTCATGATCGGCACGGCCCTGATGGTGGCCCTCACCCTGTCCTACCTGACGGCGATCAACGGCGTCATTTCACGGCGTCTTCACGACAGCCTGGGCGAGAACAGGACCCTCCTGAAGGAGCTCCGGCACCGCACCAAGAACAACCTGACCATGATCGCGGGCCTCGTGGCTCTTCAGGGGGATTCCGTGGAGGGGGAGGACGCCAAGGAAGCCTTCCGCAACCTGGAGAACCGCCTGTCCACCATCATCGCGGCCTACGGTCTTTTGTCCCGTGAGGGTGAGCTCTCCGACGGGGCTGCGGATCCCGCGGACTATCTGCGGGAGCTGCTGCGGGGCCTCGAGGACACCATACCCCCGGGCCGGGACGTGGCCCTGGACTTGGATGCCCCCTCCGGCACCCGCCTGCCCGCCGCCGCCCTGGTTCCCCTGGGCCTGGTGGTCAACGAGCTGGTGGTGAACGCCCTCAAGCACGCCTTCCCGGCCGGGCGCGGCGGCCGCATCGCCGTGCGCTACGCGGCGACGGAGGGGACGGCATCCGTGACCGTGGAGGACGACGGCGCGGGCTTCTCCGAAGGAGGTTCGGTCCAGAAGCCGTCGGGCCTGGGCCTCGGCCTTACCGCCTCTCTGGCGGAGCAGCTCCGGGGCAGCCTGCGCCGGGAGGTCCCCGACGGCGGCGGCGCCCGCTTCGTGCTGGAATTTCCCCTGGGGTGAGGGGGTCCGGGGCGGGAGCCCCTCCCAGATCCCTTGCGCAGCGCCGAAAATAGGGGTATGCATGTGCCCATGATCCGTGGAACCTGCGCCTTTTCCGCCTGCCTGCTCGCCCTTTCCCTGTTGTGTTCGAACTCCCTGGGGGCCTCGGAGACGGGCGCCCTGGCGCGCTACGCGGACCCCGCGGAGCTGTGGGGTTCGGGGGCGGAGGCGGTCATCGAGGCGGCCTACAGGCGCTGCTTCAGGACCTACATCCTGGACGGACGGGTGCTGACCGTGCGCATGCCCTTCGCCCAGAACGACGAGCGGGCGGAGCTGGCGGAGTCGGACTTGAAGATCCGGGGGGGCGGCAAGGCGGACCCCGAGACCCTATGGAAAGAGATAGACGGGCTTCTGGCCTCCGAGGATTTCCGTTCCTACGCCGCGGTCCTCTCGGACGGCCGGGAGAAAGTGATGGTCTTCGACCTGGCGGGGCGCAAGTGGACCTGGACGAGGGACCTCTTCGAGGTCGCCAGGATGAAGGCCCACGCCTACCGGGGGCTGCCGCATCGGCCCTACGTGCTGGCCTCGGGCCGGGGCCTCGAGGCGACGGACGTTTACAACTACCTCTATTCCGTGGGAAGGGTGGGGATGGACTGCTCGGGCTTCGTCTGGCACCTGCTGTCAAGTACGGCGGCGGCGGGCGGGGCGGACCTGGGGCGCCTTCTGAGCCGCGCCATGCGGGTGCCCCGGGGGGCGGACCCTTCGCTGTACGCCGGAACTTCCTTTTTCGATTCCCGGAGCCCCGAGCTGCTGCGGGTGTCCGACGAGATCCGCAACCTGCGGCCCGCGGACGTGCTCCTGTTCCGGGGCAGCGACGGGCGGGCGGTGCACTCGGCCCTGATCCAGTCCGTCGATTTCCGCGCCGGGATCATACGCTACCTGCAGTCCACCGACGAGGCGCCGCTGGAGGAGCGGGGGGTGCACGAGTCGATCGTACGCTTCGACCCGGCGCGGCCGGAGACGAGCCTCAAGGATGCTTCCCTGGTCTGGACCCAGAAGCGCTATCCTCCCTTTCCGGGGGAGCGGCCTTCGGCCTTCTCGGACGACGGGGAGCGCTACCGGGCCTTTCCGGAGCACGGAGCGGGTGCGGTGGTGCGCCTGCGGGCCATGGCCGCTCCCCTGGCGCGGATAGCCGCCGCGGCCTCCCGGGCTCCTACGCCGGCGGCGGGGCGATGAGGCCGTAGAAGGGCCGCTCCTCTCCGCTCCCCTTGTCCACCAGGGCGTCCAAATAGACGCCCTGCAGCGTTCCCTCCAGGGCATCCATCAGGGCCTTTCCCGCCACGATGCGGGCGCCGTAGCGGCTCCCCAGGGTGGAGAAGAGCCGGGCGTTGATCGGCGCCTGGCCGTGGGCCCAGTAGCCCCCCAGGGCGCTGTGCTCGAAGACGCAGTCCCCGAGGTCCATGCCGATGCGGTAGTCCGCCTCCGGAGCCCGGGAATCCGCCTTTTCTAGAAAATCGAGGGCCGCGCGGCAGGCCGCCAGGGCCGCCTCGCGGGCGCCGGCGCCGTCCCCGGCGTCCAGGGGACTGCCGAAGGCCGCGAAAACCAGGTCGCCTT
>CAYUPG010000111.1:0-9088 GCA_964446515.1 uncultured Treponema sp. | reverse complement strand
TCTTCGGCAACCCCTTCCCCATGGGCATCTACTGGGGCCACGTGGGCTGGAAGAAGATCAAGGCCGGCACGGGCTACATGCTGGGCGTGGGCGGACTCTACTTCATCCTCTGCGTCACCGGCATCGTGGCCATCGCCACCTCCGCCATCCCCGTTGAGAGCACCCTTCCCCTGCTCATCTTCATCGCCCTGACCAGCGCGGCCCAGGCCTTCGAGGTCTCCGGCGCCAAGTATCTGGTGGCCACGGTTCTCGCCATGGCCATACCCCTGGTGGAGATACTCTGGGGCAAGGTGAGCGCCGCCGCGGGCATGACCAAGGACTGGACCATGGAGATGCTGGCCAAACAGGGCATCGCCTCGGGCTACCTGACACTGAGCCAGGGCGCCACCTTCACGGGCATCTGCTGGGGCGCCATGGTTGTGTTCTCCATCGACAACAACTGGAAGGCGGCGGGCATCACCTCCCTGGTCGCGGCCGCCCTCTCCTTCTTCGGGGTGACCAATGCCGCCTCCCTGGGCATACTGGCCAATCCGACCTATACCTATCTGTACCTGGGCCTGGCGGCGTTCTTCTTCGTCCTTGCGGCCCTCAATATCGACAACAACAAGGAGCTCGCGGCATGACGCTGACCGACAGGATCTACGAGAAGGGCCAGGCGGTGGAATACCTGGTCTTCAACATGAAGGAAGAGCTGGTGGACCGCTTCATAGAGCTCGACCGGGCGATTTGGACCGAGGAGCTGGCCAAGCAGGCAGGCTTCATCTCCAAGGAGGTGTGGATCAACCGCAAGAAGGGCGGGGAAGTCACCACCATCCTGTACTGGAACAGCCTGGCGGAGTGGAAGGCCATCGACCACCACTGGCTCATGGAGGTGGACAAGCGCTTCACCGCACTGATGGGCGAAGGGAGCTTCACCCTCACGGCCGTCCACGAGGGCAACGACTTCTACCGGGTTCGGGAAACCATAAAGGAAAGCTAGGAACGGACATGAAAGCGCGGGAACGGCTCATCAGGGCCATCAACCATCAAGAAACGGACCGCCCGCCCCTGGATCTGGGGGCGACGGTGATCAGCGGCATCCACGCGTCCGCCCTGGCCAAGCTTCGGGAGGCCCTGGGCCTTCCGAAGCGGCCGGTCACGGTCCACGAGCCCTTCCAGATGCTCGGGGCCGTGGACGACGAGGTCCGGCGGGAGCTGGGGGTGGACGTGGTGGGGCTCTTCAACCCCGGCACGGCCTTCGGATACCGCAACGAGGGGTGGAAGCCCTGGACGCTCAACGACGGAACGGAAGTGCTCATGGCGGGAGCCTTCGAGTACGACCGCAACGAAGCGGGGGAGATCCTGGCCTACCCCCAGGGGGACCGTTCCTGCGCGCCCAGCCTCAAGATGCCCGCCGGGGGCTGGTTCTTCGACGCCATAGACCGCGCGGGCCCCATGGACGAGGACGATCTGGATGCCCGGCGGGACTTCTCCGAGCAGTTCACCCTCTTCTCGGAGGAGGACGGGGCGTACTTCGAGCGGGAGTCCCGCCGCCTGGCGGAGGAGACCGAGTGGGGCGTGGTGGGCAACTTCGGCGGCGCGGGCTTCGGCGACGTGGCCCACATCCCCGGTCCCGGATTGAAAAAACCCCGGGGCATACGGCGCATGGACGACTGGCTGGTAGCCCACATGCTCTACCCGGACTACATCCTGGAGGTCTTCGAGCTCCAGGCGGAGACGGCCCTCAAGAACCTGGAGCTCTACCGCCAGGCCGTAGGGGACCGCATCCAGGTGGTCTTCGTGAGCGGCACGGACTTCGGGACCCAATCGGGACTGTTCATGTCCCGGGACTCCTTCAGGAAATTCTACAAGCCCTACCTGGGGCGCATCAACGACTGGATACACCGGAACACGAGCTGGAAGACCCTGCACCACTCCTGCGGCGCCGTCGCGGAGCTCTTGGACGATATGGCGGAGTGCGGCGTGGACATCATAAACCCCGTCCAGTGCTCCGCCGCGGGCATGGATCCCCGGACCCTCAAGGAAAAATACGGGGACAAACTGGTGTTCTGGGGCGCCGCCTCGGACACCCAGCGGACCCTGCCCTTCGGCACGCCGGAGGAGGTCCGCTCCGAGACGGAGGAGCGCATCCGCATCTTCGGAGCGGGGGGCGGCTTCGTGTTCAACACCATCCACAACATCCAGGCCGGCACGCCCATAGAGAACATCTTGGCCCTCTACGAGACCCTCGGTTCCTACCGGGGGCGAAAGACCACGGAAACAAAGCGAGGATAGTATGGCGAAATACGAGCGGACGCCCATGTTCAAGATACCCTACGACGCCGAGAAGATAGCCCTGAAGAGCATCTTCGAGAGCCCGACCCTGGCGGGCTACCGCGAGCTCGGAGCCCGGAGCCCCAAGACCGAAGCGGTCTACGGTCCCTTCAGGCTCCCCGAGGCGCCCGCGGACCGGCCCTACCTGATGGCCTCCATGGTGCTCAGCATCGACGGGCGCATCGCCTTCGAGGACGCCCCGGAGGGGCCCCTCATCGCCCAGACCAACCGCATGGACCCGGACGGCGGGGCCGCGGACTTCTGGGTGCTCAACATGCTCAGGACCGCCTGCGACGGCTCCATGTTCGGCTGCGGCGGTTGGACGAGGAAGGAGGAGGACTCGGTCACCGCGGAGATGTTCGGCGGCGACCTGGAGGGAAGCGCCCACATCTTCGACCAGGATCTGGAGGACGCCCGCATCGCCGAGGGCCGCAACCCCGTGCCGTGGCACGTGGTGACCTCCCTGGACGGGAGCGAGATACCCTTCGAGCATCCCTTCTTCAACAACCATCCCATGATACCCCTGATCCTGGCCACCTCCCCCGAGGGACTCGGCCGCGTAAAGGCCCGGTCCAAGGCGGCCTACACCGTGGTTAGCGATCCGGAGCGCATTCCCGAGATCGTGGGCATGCCCGTGGTGGTCACCGGGGAGGGCGGCATGCCCCACGCGCCCACGACCATGCGCATCCTCAAGAAGCTGGGGATGAACCGGCTCCTGATCGAGAGTCCCTCCTACTGCCACCACCTGATCGCCTGCGGACTGCTTGACGAGCTCTTCTTCAACTATTCCTGCATCTACGTGGGAGGCAAGGCCCTGTCCCTGGGCATGCTGGGCGAAGCCTTCACTTCCAAGAATCATCCCCACACGGAGATGCTGAGCATCCACACCCACGGGCCCCACTTCTTCTATTTCCGCCAGCGTCTGATATACTAGGAGGACTTATGGCACGGCACGGTATTGCGGTACGGACTATGGCCGCGGCGCTCCTGGGGGCCGCGGTTCTGGCCTCCTGCGGCGGCGCGGGATCGGCGGAGCAGAAGGACGGGTCCAAGGAATTGACCATCTGGACCAAGTTCAACGACGGAACCCCCCAGAACGACACGGACAGGTGGCTCCAGGCCTTCCTGCTTTCCCTCAAGGTGGACGAGGGCCTTACGGCCAAGAACGTCTTCGTGCCCTACGACCAGATCAACAGCAAGGTCAACCTGGCCGTCCAGGCGGGGGGCGATGTGCCGGATCTCTCCTACGTGGATTCCCAGTACCTGGGCTTCTACACCAGGAACGAGGCCCTCATGGACCTGACGGACTTCGTCAAATCCGCGCCGTGGTACCGGGACCTCAATCCCGTGGCCCTGGCCTCCTGCACGGGGGCGGACGGCAAGATCTACATGGTCCCCGCCATAGCCACGGCCCGGCTGCACTACTACTGGACCGCCGCCTTCCCCCAGGGGGTGCCCCGCACCACTGAAGAGCTTCTGGCGGAAGGACGGCGGCTCAAGGGGGCGGGAAAGTTCGCGGTCACCTTCAAGGGCTCCGAAACCGGCGCGGCGGACCTGTTCTACTTCTCCCTGATCCATTCCTTCGGGGGCCGCTACGGGGACGAGAGGGGCCGGGCCGCCTGGGCGACGCCCGAGACGGCTCGGGCGGTGGAGTTCATCCGAACCCTCTTCGCCGAGGGCTATGTGCCGGACGTGGCCCTTTCCGCGGGCTTCGACTTCGAGACGCCCTTCAAGGACGGCAGCGCGGGCCTCTTCGCCGCCGGCTCCTGGTCCTACGTCTTCCTCAATCCCCTGACTTCCTTCGACGGCCGGCGCTTCGACAGCAAATCCGCCTCCGTGGAGGAGGCCCTGACCGCCGGGGCCCTGGGCATAGCGCCGCCCCTGGCCGCGCCGGGAGGCAAACCCGTGAGCAACGTGTCCACCTCGGGCTTCGCGATCCCCGCGGGGGCGAAGAACGCGGAGGCCGCCAAGGCCGCCATAAACTACCTCATGGATTCCAAACGGACGGCGGACTTCGCCGTGGCCTTCGGCGCCCTGCCGACCCTGGGAGCGTCCCTCCGGGATCCCCGCTTCGCGGAGAGCGCCTATTGGCGGCAGATACAGCAGGTGGTGGACGAATACGGCAGGTCCGTGGAGCCCCTGGCGGACTACGACCGGGCGATGCAGAAGCTGTCGGACACCATCGTGACCCTGATCCAGAACCCCCGGGCGGACATCATGGCCGCCCTGCAGCGCGCTCAGGACGAAGTGAACGCGGGTCTGTGACGCCATGGGAAAAAGAAGCGGAGGGCCGGGCGGCCCTAACCACGGCATGACGGCGGCCCTGCTCATCGGGCCCTCCATCCTGGTCCTGGCGGCGGTGCAGGTGTACCCCACCCTCTACTCCTTCTACCTGAGCCTGCACCGCCTTCGGGGCGGCCGCTTCATCTGGGCGGGGCTTGAGAACTTCCGCCGCCTGCTCTACTCCGCGGATTTCTACGCCGCCCTGGGCCGCACCGCGGTCTTCGCGGGGGTCTACGTGGCCTGCGGCGTGGGCCTGGGCCTGCTCCTGGCGGCCCTGCTCAGGCGGCCTACCCGGCTTTCGGCCCTCCACATAACGGCGCTCTTTATTCCCTGGGTGCTGTCGGACGTGGTGGCGGGGACCATGTGGCGCTGGATGTTCCAGCAGTCCTACGGGGTGGTGCAGACCGCCCTCACAACCCTCTTCGGCGCGCCCTCCCTTCTGGCCCATCCCCGCTGGTCCATGGCGGTGGTGATCGCCGCCTCGGTCTGGCGCACCCTGGCCTTCGTGACCCTGCTGCTCCTGGGGGCCATGCAGGCGGTCCCCCGGGAAACCCTGGAGGCGGCCCAGGTGGACGGCGCCACGGGTCTCTCGGCCTTCTTCCGCATCATCCTGCCCCTGATACGGCCCACCCTGCTGGTGACCATCCTCATCTCCAGCATCCGGGGCATCAACGCCCTGGGGCTCATCCTGTCCACCACCAACGGCGGGCCGGGCTCCGCCACGGCGACCGCATCGGTCCTGCTCTACCGCATCGCCTGGCAGTACGGGGACTTCGGCCACGCCGCCGCCCTGGCGGTGCTCCTGTTCGGCGCGAACGCGACCCTGGCCGCCCTCTACTTCAGAACGATCAAGGGAGTGTGACCATGCTGTTCCGCCGAGTCCGCAAACGCGCCGCCGCCGTCGCCGTTCAGGCCTCCCTCCTCCTCTTCGGCGTCCTGACGCTCTTCCCGGTGGTCTACGTCCTGGCCACCTCCTTCAAGACCAAGGGAGGGGTCCTCACCCGGCCCCCCGCCGTCCTCCCCGTCCAGTGGTCCCTGGAGGGCTACCGCGCGGTGCTCGGGAGCGACATGTTCCGCTACTACATCCCGAACACCCTGTTCAACTCCGCCGCATCCTCCCTCCTGACGGTGTTCCTGGCCGCGTTAGCGGCCTACGGCTTTTCCCGGTACCGCAGCCGCGCCTCCCGCGTCCTGCTGACGGCGGTCCTGGCCCTGATGATGATTCCCGGGCTCACCAACCTAGTGGCCCTCTACAGCATAGGCAGCCGCCTGAGGCTCCTGGGAAGCCGGACGCTGATGACCGCGGTCTATACCGCCGGGGGGCTGCCCTTCACCATCTGGATACTCAAGGCCTTCTTCGACGCCATTCCCGCGGAGATGGAGGAGGCCGCCCGCATGGACGGCTGCGGCACCCTGGGGACCCTGTTCCGGGTCACCCTCCCCCTGGCCCTGCCGGGGCTCTTCGCGGCCCTGCTGATGATGCTGGTGGACACCTGGAACGAGTTTTTGGCGGCGGTGGTCCTGATATCCCGCAACCAGGCGCGCACGGTCACGGTGGGCCTCTACGACTTCCAGTCCTCCTTCGAGAGCGCCTACCACATACTCTCGGCGGCCTGCATCGTCGCCATGCTGCCCGTGGTGGTCCTCTTCCTGCTGGGGCGCCGCACCTTCTTCCGGGCCATGCTGGAGGGCGCCCTCAAGGGATAGGCGCCGGCCGCGTGCTGCCGACAGCGGCGCTTGCGCAAGGGCGCGGAACTTGGTACACAGGAAGCAGGAGGATCCATGAGCGTCCAGGAAAAGTACCGCCTCATCGCCTGTTCCGTCTTCGTCCGGGAGCTCTGCGCCCTGGTGGCAGCGAGCCGCCGCATCGTGGACCCCGAGTTCCTGGAGCTAGCCCTCCACGAGCATTCCGAGGTCCTCCGGCAGGGCCTTCAGGCGGCGGTGGACCGCTGCGAGGGCAAGGGGTACTCCGCGGTGCTCCTGGGCTACGGGCTCTGCGGCAACGCCCTCTCGGGTCTCCGCGCCCGGTCCATACCCCTGGTCCTGCCCCGGGCTCACGACTGCTGCACGGTCCTCCTGGGCTCCTCCGCGGCCTTCCAGGGAGAATTCGGCGAAACACTGAGCGCCCCCTGGTCCAGCTGCGGCTACGTGGAGCGGGGCTCCGACTACATGCGCATGAGCGAGACGGGAAAATCCAGCGGCTACGGCATGGAGTACGCGGAGCTCGTGGCCCAGTACGGGGAGGACAATGCGGCCTACCTGTGGGAAACTCTGCACCCGGAGCTGGACGAGCCGGTCCTCCGCTTCATCGATACCCCCTCGACCTCGGCCCTGGGCCGCTCGGCCAAGATCGCCGCCGACGCCGCGGCGGCGGGCAAGGAATTCCGCCTGATCCGGGGGGACGAGCGGCTCCTGCGCGCCCTGGTCGAGGGCCCCTGGGACGACGCGGACTTCCTGACCGTGCCGCCGGGCGCGGAGATCGCCCCCCTCTACGACTTCGAGCGGGTGGTGGAGGCCAAGCCGGCCCCCTGAGCCCTGGGGCGCGGCGCGCCCCTAGGCGGCGCGCCTTCCGGCGCGGCCTAGAAGCGGAACTCCATGAAGGTCTCGTACATGGCTTTGATGTTGTCCAAGGGCGTGTCCCGGCCTATCTCGCCGCAGGCAATGACGCCCCCCTTTTCGGATCCCAGGGCGCGGAAGAGACGGCCGATGTGGGACTTCACCTCCTCAGGCGACCCGAAGGTCATCACGTTCTGCCGGTCAACGTCGGTGCGGAAGCAGACCGCCCCCTTGAAGCGGCGGCCGACCTCCTCGTTGCCCATGCAGGCGGACTGGCAGTTGATGACCGAGACACCGATGTCGATCAGGTCCCCGATGACGTCGATGATGCAACCGTCGGAGTGGAAGTGCACGTCCTTCCCCGCCGCGCGCACCTTCTCGAACATGCGCGCGTAGCAGGGCTTGAAGAAGCTGCGCCAGAGCTCGGGGTTGATCATGAGGGCCGTCTGGGTGCCCCAGTCGTCGGCGAAGTGGATGCCGTCGTAGTCCAGGGCAAGGAATTTGTCCACCATGCGCAGGTTGAAGGCCAGCAGGTCGTCCCGCAGCGCATAAGCCGCGTCCTCACCCAGGGCTATGTCCGCCAGAAGGTCCTCGAAGCCCCGCAGCTCCTGCATGGTCTCGAAGAAGGTGATCCAGCCGCCCCGGGAGTACCAGCGCTCGTCCCGGCCGACCATATGGCCCGAGTACAGCCGGTACTCGGGCGGCTTGACCGGGAAGTCCGGCCAGCGGAAATCCGCGTAGCGGCCCCAGTCGCTCAGGGGCTTCTCCACCGGCAGGCCGTACTCGCCGTCCTCCGAGCTCTCCCACACGACGCCGAATCCGTCGGTGTTGCGGCCCTTCTTGTAGTAGGGGGGAAACTTCTCCAGGGGCAGGTCGGGCAGGAAATCCCAGCCGAAGTCCTCGTGCACGTCCTTCAGTATGTTCCGCAGGGCATCCCCGTAGCGGAGCAGGGCCGAGGGCAGGATGGCGTGGGAGATGGGCGGACGATCGGGATGCTCGAAGCGGATCGCCCGCCTGACCCGCTCCCTGCTGGACATCGGACTCACTTGGCTGCCTTGGCCCGCTGCAGGCTCTGGAGCTGGATGGTGTTCAGGAGCACCGCGAAGAGGATCAGAAGACCCCGCACGATGTACTTCTCGAAGTCCCCCACTCCGAAGAGGGTCATGCCGTTGTTGATGACCCCCAGGAAGATGATGCCGATCATGGTTCCCCAAACCTTGCCGATGCCGCCGTTCAGGCTCGCCCCGCCGATGATGACCGCGGAGATGACGTCCATCTCGTAGCCCCGGCCGAAGGTGGAGGAGCCGGACATGACCTGGGCGGAGAGTATGATCCCCGAGCAGGCCGCCAGGAACTGCACCCCCACCAGGATGGCGATCTTGACGAAGGCCACGTTGATGCCCGAAAGCCGGGCCGCCTCGGGGTTGCCCCCCACCGCGTAGACCTCCCGCCCGAAGCGGGTGAGGTTCATGATCACGAAGACCACCGCGAAGGCTATGAGCAGCCATATGGCCGGCACGGGAAACACGCCGAAGAGCTGTCCCGCCCCTATCCAGTTGTACCAGTCGGGCAGGGTGGTCACCGGGAAGCCCTTGGAGATCAGGGCCGCGCTGCCGTAGGTGACGTTGAGCATGGCCAGGGTGATGATGAAGGAGGGGATGCCGTAGCGGGTCCGGATGAAGCCGTTCACCAGGCCTATGCAGATCCCCACCGCCAGGGCGCAGACCATGGCGACCAGCACCGCGCTCTCCATGGGCATGATCCCCGCCTTGTTCAGGGCCCCCGTGATGGTCGCCGTGAGCACCGCCGACAGGGCGATGGAGGAACCCACCGAGAGGTCAATCTCCCCGCCTATGATGGTCATGGTCATGCCGAAGGATATGACCCCCGCCAGGGCCACGTTGCGGAAGATGTTCAGGATGTTCGGCAGGGTGAA
>CAYUPG010000110.1:1840-9183 GCA_964446515.1 uncultured Treponema sp. | reverse complement strand
GGCATTCCGATCGAACGAGCATCTCCATGAAGAAGTTCCGACTCCCCCTGCGCGCCGCCGCGGCGCCCGCCCTCATCGCAGCGGCCATCCTGTTCCCCGGCATGCTTTCCGCCCAGGTGCGGGAGAAACAGGTGGTCGCGTCCACCTCCTGGACCGCCGCCATAGCTTCCGCCGCGGGGGCCCGCAACATACGCATCATCGCCCCCCTGGACCTCAAGCATCCGCCGGAGTACGAGATCAAGCCCTCCGACCTGGAAGCCCTGCGCAGCGCCGACCTGGTGGTGTATTCCGGGTATGAGAAGTTCGCCCAGCGCCTTGCGGAAACAGCCGCAGGACGCGGGACGACGGTGCTCCAGGTCTACACCGACAATCTGCCCCCCGTATTCAAGCGGGAAGCCCTAAAAGTCGCCGAGGCCCTAGGAACGGTGGAGAAGTACCGCAGCTGGGAGGCGAGCTTCGACGCCGAACTGGAGCTGATGCGCGGCCGCCTCGCCCAAGCCTATCCGGACCGGCGCGCGGCGGTCCACCGCTACCTGGCGACCCTGGCGGAATGGCTCGGCTTCGAGGTGGTGGGAACCTTCGGTCCCGGCGAGCTCTCGCCCCAGGTCCTCTTGAACCTGACCCGGCTGAAGCCCGCGGTGGTCATCGACAATTGGCACAACATTTCCGGCAAGGCCCTGGCGGAGAGCCTGCCCTGCGCCTACGTGGAGCTGATCAACTTCCCCGGAAGGGACGGCACGGCGACGGTGGAGGACGTCTTCGCCTACAACGAGCGGAACTTCATCGCCGCCGCCCGCAGCAGCCGCTAGAATGGACGGAAGCCCCCTCATCGAGTGCGCGGCCCTGCGGATCGCCTACCGCGACTCCCTGGTCCTGCGGGACCTGCATCTCCGCTGGACGAGGGACGACGGCCCGCTGGCGCTCACCGGCCCCAACGGTTCCGGCAAGAGCACCTTCGTGAAGGCCTGCCTCGGGCTGCTGCGGCCCGAGGCGGGGGAGCTTCGGCTGCTCGGCACCGACACCCGATCCCGCCGCCTGCGGACCACCCTGCGCCGGATAGGGTGGACGCCCCAGCAGCGGCCGCCGGGGGGACTGCGCATCTCCGTCCGGGATCTGGTGGGCATGGGCAGGGGCGCGGACCTGCGCCCCTTCTCCCGCCCCGGCGCCGCGGAGCGCAGGGCCGCCGAGGAGGCCATGGAGCTCTGCGGCGTCGCGCACCTGGCCGATCGGGCGGTGCAGGAGCTGTCCGGCGGCCAATACCAGCGGGCGGCCATAGCCCGGGCGCTGGCCGCAAAGCCCTGCATGCTTCTCCTGGACGAGCCGACCACCTTCCTCGATGCGGAGGGCCGGGCCTCCGTGATCGGCCTGCTCCGACGCCTTGCGGAGGAAGGCAGGACCAGCCTCGCCTTCGTATCCCACGAACCGGCGCTGATTGAGCTTTCGGGGCTCCGCCGGCATTTCAAAGACGGGGAGTTCGCCGCATGCTGAGAGAAATTCTGGCCGTGCCCGCCTTTGCCCGGGCTCTGGCGGCCCTGACGGCCTCCGGGCTCGCCTTCCCCGCCATAGGTACCGCCATACTCTGCCTGGAGCTGGTGCCCGCCCGCTTCGCCGTGATGCATGTGGCCCTCCTGGGCGCAGCCCTGGGTCTGGTCTTCGGCGTGGACCCAACGGCGTCGGCCCTGGCGGCGGCCGTCCTTTCCGGCTTGCTGGTTGCCCGGATGGGGGAAGCAGGCGGCAAGTCCGCCGGCGGCGGCCTGGGCCTGGTGATGATCCTATCCCTGGCACTGGCCTTCATCCTTTTCTACAAGACCGACGTGCATGCCATTGAGGCCTTCAACCTCTTCTGGGGGAACGTGCTTGCCCTGAACGCCGCCGAGCTGTACCTGATCCTAGCCGTCTCCGCGGTCCTGCCCCTCGGGATTGCGGCCTTCTACCGGCCCATCATGGCGGTCCTGTACGACCGGGAGTACGCCGCCGCCGCGGGCTACCGAGCCCGGGGAACCTACTACGCCGTAGTGGTGGCCGTCTGCCTGGGAGTAGGACTCTCCATGCGCCTGACCGGAGCGCTCATGGCCGATGCGGCCACCATACTGCCCGCCCTGGCGGCCCGCAACATGCGCAAGAACTTTAGAGGAACCCTGTTTTGGGGAGCCGTATTCGGAACGGCGGGCAATCTGGGGGGCTTCTTCCTGGCCTTGGCCGCGGACCTGCCCACCGGCCCGGCGATCATCGTGGCCGGCGCCGCCCTGGTGGGAGCCACTGCCCTCCGCGACCGCATGTATCGCATGCATCGCATGCGCGGCATGCATCGCATGCGCGGCATGCGCTTAAGAGCGTAGCTCAGAGCGGAAGGGTGTTGACCCCCGAATCCACGGAATCCAGGATCTTGGCTATCCGGTCCTTCTCTATCAGATCGATGAGCCGTGCCTCCACGAATTTTTTCGCCTCGTCGGTGAAGGTGCCCGTGGTGAGGCAGTAGCCCTTGCCCGCCTTCACCTCCTTGAGGTGGGCGTGGAAGTCCCGGAGTATGAACTCCCCTATCGCCCCCTGGGTCCGGATGAAACGGAACATGACCAGGTCGGACCACTTGGGGGTATCCACCTCCGCCAGTATGTCCGCCCATTCGTTCTTGTTCACGGCGATGTTCGTGATCTTCACCTTCGCCCTGGGAAAGTAGTTCAAGGCGACCTTTCGGCAGAGGGTCACGAAATCTCCGGTCGGGGCCATGAGGAATATCTGCAGGTTCTTGTTGGCGTTCAGCTCCTGGTACTTGGAGATGAGGGCCGGCACATCCTTGTAGTTGGGATAGGTCCCCTGGATGTCCCGGAGGTAGGTGAGGGCGCGCCCAATCTCCTGCTGCTTGAGGTAGGCCATGGCCAGGCGGTACTTGAGCTCCACGGCAATCTCGATCTTCACGTTCTCGTGCTTGAGGCCGATCTCGAAATCCATTATCGCCTTGGCGTACTGGTGCTGGTTCATGTGGATCGTGCCGGCGAAAAGAGACGCGTTGGGACCGAGGTTGGGGTCCGGCCGAAGGTGGGTGAATATCTTTATCGACTGTTCGGTCTGGTTCAGCTCGTAGTAGCACTCGGCCACCGCATAGAGGGATTCCTTGTCGTCGGGAGCCAGATCTATTGCCTTGCGCAGCAGGGCCAATGAATCGCGGTAGTTCTTGAGCTTGAAGTGAGCATGGCCAAGGTAGCGGAGGGTGACGGCATGCTCCGGGTCCTGGGTGCGCGCCTGCTGGAGGAGCTGAATGGCCTTCTCGTAGTTCCGCTTGTTGAATTCCAGGAAGCCCAGGTTGAAGTTGACCTCGAAATTGTTCTGCTGGAGCGTCCGGGCTATGACCAAGCCCTTGTAGGCTTCCTCGTTCATGCCCAGCTTCATGGCGGCCATGCCGTAGCGCATGTTTATCTCAAACTCGTCCAGATCAGAATTGGATCCGCAGAGGTCGACAAGCACCTCGTAGGTCTTGAGCGCCTTGTCCCACACCTCTTCCCGGTAGTAGAGGTCGCCCAAGGCGATGAGAGCCTCCGGGTCCTTGGGATTCTGGGCCAACCGGCGATTCGAATCCCGGAGAACCGCATCCCGCCCCTTTGAGCGCTGCTTCCGTTTTTTATCCGCCGGCCGTTCCCCCGACTTTCCTCCCATGGTCAGAAGGACGACAAGGAGCAACGCCAAAAGCACCACGACTATTAAAATGGGGAGAATTCCGACCATGCCGACATTATCGATGGGTCGGCGCCAACCGTCAAGGGAATGGTGCCTCTTCTTCCATAATGTAGCATTGACAAAGGGCTTTACCGCGTCTAAAGTTAAAAAAAATAAAGGAGCGGGGCCAATGGCGTCTTACATCGGCATAAAGATTGCGAACGGCGAGTTCTATCCCATACTGGAAGACGGATCTTCCGTGCGCAAGCGGCTCATCCTCACCACCGTCCACGACGGCCAGAGGAGCGTGCAGATAGACCTGTACAAGAGCGTCGCCCGGTCCATGGCCGATGCCGCCTACATCGGCAGCCTCGTGGTGGAGAACATAGCGCCCAAGCCGAAGGGAGATCCTTCCATAGAGCTCGTCATCGCCTCCGTGGGGGATGATGAGATCGAGGCGGAAGCGGCGGATTTGGATTCCCCCGAAGGGGGCGAGCGGCACCACCTGAGCGTCTCCCTCCAGGCCTTGGACGAGCAGAGCACCTACGAGGTGCCGGATTTCGAGCTCGAGCAGAACGAAGCCCCGCCCGAGGGCCTGTACGAGAAGGCGTCCGCCGTGGTCGAGCGCGAGGAGGGGAAGAAGAGCTTCCCCACCCTCGCCGTCCTCATCGCCATCCTCGCGCTTATCGTCATAGCCGCGGCCCTTTGGCTCTTCCTGCTCCGGAAGCCGCAGGGCGCCGCTTCGGCGAAGGCGCCGAGCACGGAAACCCAGGCGGCCCCCGCCCCGGCGAAGAGCGAGAACGCCCCGGCCGCGGCTCCGGCGGCTCCCGCCCCCGTACAAGCGGCTCCCGAGCCGGCTAAGCAGGAAAGCGTCGCCGCGCCTGCGCCGGTCCAAAAAATCCCTGATGCCCCCGCGCCGGCCGCGTCCAGCCGCCGCAGGCCCCCGGCGCCGGTGCACTCGTACAATGTTCCCAGAACCATACCCCCCGAGGGCGCCCGCTACCGGATCCGCTGGGGAGATACTCTCTGGGATATTTCGGAGGCTTTCTATCGCAATCCTTGGCTCTACCCGCGCATCGCACGGTTCAACAACATACGCAACCCGGATCTCATCATATCGGGAACCACCATCCGGATTCCTCCAAGGAACTAGGGCCCGCAGGCTACTCTGCACGCTTCTATTCTCGATCGCCGGCCTCGTATCCTGCGGGGCCGGAACCGTTTTGGGAGTCTCCCGCACTGAGGCGGAACGGAGGCTGGCCGCGGGGGACATAGCCTTCTTCTCGGGGGCCTCGCCTGCGGAGCTGAGGACGCTTTCCCGCATCAGCCCGGAGGCCCCCTTCTATGCGGCTCTTCGGCTCAGAGCCGCGGGAGATAGGGAAAGATCGGATGTCCTCCTCGCCGCCTCCCTTGGGGCCTCGCCGCCCATACGCCGCCACGCCCTGGAACTCCTGGTTCCGTCCATGATCTCGAAGGGAAAGGCAGAGGAGGCTCTGGAACTCCTGCGCGCAAGCCGCCGAAGAATCGACGACGGGACAGGCGGAAATCTCGACTCCGAGGAAATGACACATGAACTCGAGCTTCTGTATGCCCTGGGCCGCTACCGGGAAGCCCTATCCCTCGGCGTCTCCGAAGAGGAGGGGGACGCGGGCGAACGGCTGCGGACCCTGCGCTCCCTTGCGGCTTTCCGCCTGGAGCAGGCCGAATCCTCCGCCTCCGAGCAGATGCGGAAACGCATCCGATCCTTCTTTTTCGATGGGCCGCTCTCAGGCGACAGCCGTTGGGTCTACGAGGAGCTTTCAAAGAAGCAAACCTTTCCCGACGAGCCCTGGGTCGAAAGCGCCGTGCTCGGCAGGTTCTCCATCTCCGAGCGCTCCTATGGAGATGCCCTTCGCCGTCTGCGCAATGCTTTGGCGCTGAACCGCGGAGCCTTTCTTCGGTATCCCGAACTCCTGGCGGACCTGGGCAAGGCGTACCAGTACGGAGGCGCCGCCGCGGAGGGAGCCGAGCGCTTTGCCGCTTGGGCCGAAGAGCTGCGGGGCATGACTCCCGCCTCGGAAGCGGATACCCTGCGCTTCGTGCTCCTCTTCTACTCAGGACGCATGCACCGGCAGGCCGGAAACGCCGCCGCCGCGGTCATCAGCTTCGATCGGGCGCTGCCCCTGGCGCCGGATCCCCGGCAGCGGGACGCGGCCATGTGGTACCTGATGGACTCCGCTCTCTCCCGCGCGCCCTCGGAGGCTGTAGCGCTCATCAAGAAATTCGCTCCCATCTGGGACCGCCCATCCTACTTTGCGGACCTTCTCGACAGGCTCTGCGGCATCCTGATCGCCCAGCGGAAGTGGCCCGAACTGCTTGAAGCCTTTCGGGTCCTCCGGCCCGTCGCCGACGGCCCGACCGTCGCCCGCTACGCCTACGTCATCGGCAGGGCAATCTCGGAGGGATACCTGAGCGTCGGACGGCCCATCGAACTCCTGGATCGAATGGAGATCCGGAATACGCCGCCGCCTTCCTCCAGAGCGGACACCGCGCGGCTGTTCTTCCGGATGGCCTACGAGGCGGACCGGGCGTCCTACTACTACCGGAGCCTTTCCGCCGCCGTCCTAGGGGAAACCCTGGACCCGGCGCCGGCGGCCGCGTCGGCGGCCACGTCGGCGACGACACCTCCGGTCCCCGACCAGGAGGTCCGGGGAGCCATGTTGACATTCCTTCTGGATTTTTTCCGGTACGGATGCGGAGATCTCGCCCTTCCCTACGCCCAGCGGGCGGCGACGGGGCTCGGGCCGCAGGAAATACGCAGCTTGGCTGCAGCCTTCGCCCGGGCGGAGCGGTGGGGAGAGTCCATCAGGGTCGCAGGTTTCCTGAGCCGCATAGAGGGACATCGCTATACCAGGGAAGACCTTCAGCTCCTGTATCCCAGGCCCTTCGCGGAGCCGGCGGATAGGATGGCGGAGCTCCACTCCATTCCCAAGGAGCTCTTCTATGGGCTGCTGCGCACGGAGAGCGCCTTCATGCCCCGGGTGGTGTCCAGGTCCGGGGCCGTCGGTCTGGCCCAGCTCATGCCTGCAACGGCCGCGGATGTGGCCGGCCGAATTGCCCGCCAGGGCGGGCCCAACTACTTGAAGGACGGAGGCCCCGACCTGGAGGACCCGGAAACGAATCTGCACCTTGGAGCCTGGTATCTGGAGCACCTGATAGGGCGGACCGGCAGTCCCATGATGGCCCTGGCGTCCTACAACGGCGGCCAGACGCGGGTCCGGCGTTGGCGCAGCGCCCAGAGCGAGCTCCCGGAGGACCTGTTCCTTGAAACGATAGAAATCACCGAAACCCGGGAGTACGGCCGCAAAGTCCTTGCGGCGGCTTCGGTATACGGATATCTTTATTACGGCATGACGATGGAAGCCGTTGTTGCCGATATATTCCCTAAGACCGGAGGTTCCGCACGCAGTGTCCCGACTAACTGAAAACAATCCCTATCGGGGCGCAGCGTTGATCACGGCGGGTGTCTTGGGCATCCTGGCCCTCTATCTGGGAGCTTCCATCGCCTCCGCCCTTTTTTCGTTCAGGTTCCCCGTTCCCGGGCCGGGCGACTTCTTCGCCGCATCCTACGGCATCCTGGCCCTGGGAATACCCGCCTATCTTCTTTTTGCGGTCTTCATCCTGGCCGATCCCGTCTACCGGGGCGACTACAA
>CAYUPG010000110.1:0-1830 GCA_964446515.1 uncultured Treponema sp. | reverse complement strand
CTCACGGGAACGATAGCGCCCTTTCTGACCCTGGCCGTGGGAATCGCCGTATTCAGGGACTACGACCGCCTGGCCGAGACCAGCCTCTTTTTGAGGGCCGTCGGAAAGGTGGGCCTCGGAGCCCTCGTATCCGCGGCGGCGGCGATAGAGGGCATCCTCATATCCTCCCTGACCAGGGCGATATTCCCCCCCGAGGAGGTCCGCCGCGGTCCGGCCCCGACCAGGAAGCCGGCGGGCGTGCGGGATCCGCTGCGGTATCTTCCTCCCCCCAGGCCGGACCCTGCGGACGCGGCGCCGCAAAGGCCCTTCGCATTGCCCGATCTGAAACCCCTGGGCAGCGCCGCCGTCTTCAAGGCCATGGAGGGCGAACGTGCCGGGCCGTCGGCAGGCCCGTCGGCCGAGCCCGCGGCCGAGCCCGCCGACAAGACGGCGGCTGAGACGCCGGTCTTTGAAGAAGTGCCCCTGGAGGAATTCGAGTCGGCGCCTGCACCGGCGGATTGGGTGGACGGCGCGGCCTTGCCGTCGGCCATGCCGTCGGCCTTTCCGGGACGGATCGCGGCGGACGTGGCGCCGGGCGCCGAAGCCGGGTCGGGCATGCTTCGGGCGGAACCGCACCGCGGGGAAGCTGAATCTGAACCTATAAGGGATAGGAAGCGGGAGGTCCCTATTCCTGTCGCCGGAAACCTGGAAAAGCCGGGGGTGGATCCGGATCTGGAGCGGGCCCTTTCGGACGCCGAGCGGGAGGCCGCCGAGATATCCGCGGAGAAGCATCGGGCGGCGGAATCCCATTCAGGCGAGGCTCCGGCCCCTGCCCCGGAGCCGCCGCGCCGCCGCAAAAGCAATGAGCCCTACAGGGTGCCCGTGGAAGGCATATTGACCGCCTATCCCGACGGGGAGTATTGGATCATCGACCAGGCGACCCGGGATTCCGCGGTGATACTGAAAGAGACCCTCAAGGAATTCAACATACAGGCGGAGGTGACGGGCATACGCAAGGGGCCGGTCATCACCATGTTCGAGATACTCCCCGCCCCGGGGGTCAAGCTTTCCAAGATCGTCAATCTGCAGGACAACATCGCCCTGCGCCTGGCCGCCAGCTCCGTGCGCATCGTGGCTCCCATCCCGGGCAAGCACGCAGTGGGCATCGAGGTGCCGAACCGCAAGCGCAACATCGTATCGTTCAAGGAAATGATCGAAGGGGAGCTGCACCGAGAGGGCAAGAAGCCGGAGATACCCGTCGTCCTGGGCAAGGACATCTCCGGGGAGGCCCAGACTCTGGATTTGGTGCAGACCCCCCACCTCCTGATAGCCGGCGCCACCGGGTCGGGAAAGTCCGTCTGCGTCAATTCCATGATCCTCTCCATCCTGTACCAGCGCTCCCCCGCGGAGGTGCGCCTCATCCTCATCGATCCCAAGATCGTGGAGCTCAAGCTCTACAACGACATCCCCCACCTGCTGACTCCGGTCATCACCGAGCCGAAGCGGGCCTTCCAGGCCCTCCAGTACTGCATCTACGAGATGGAGCGGCGCTACGCCCTTTTGGATTCCATGGGGGTTCGGGACATCCGCAGCTACAACCGGCGCATCAAGGAACGGAACATCGCCACGGAGCGCATCCCCTACATCGTGGTGGTGATAGACGAGTTCGCCGACCTCATGGCGACCACGGGCAAGGAGCTCGAGTCGACCGTGGCGCGCCTTGCGGCCATGAGCCGGGCCGTGGGCATCCACCTGGTGCTGGCCACCCAGCGGCCCTCCATCGACGTCATCACCGGCCTCATCAAGGCCAACATCCCCAGCCGCATCGCCTTCATGGTGGCGGGCAAGATG
>CAYUPG010000109.1:0-9219 GCA_964446515.1 uncultured Treponema sp. | reverse complement strand
ACTTCGTACGGGGCGTTCCTGACCTTGGCCTTGAGCTCCAGGATGTAGCAGGGTCTGCCCTCCAGGGTATCGACGCCGGCCGGAGACACGTCGTACTTTTCCGCAAGGGACGCGGCCTCCAGGGCATCCTCGTAGGACACGTCCGAGCCCATCAGGCCCTCCTTCAGAAGGTGTCCCGAGATCTTGACCGTCTCCTGCTCCTCGGGGAAGTACATCCACAGGTCCTTGCCGATCTTGAGGTAGCGGGTGCCCCGGTCCTCGCTGTTGACGAACTCCACGAAGGCCCGGTCGGCCCCCTGGGCGACGGCGACCAGCTCCTTGGTCAGCACCCGGCGCCCCAGGACGATCTCCATGGTGCCCCGGTAGCGGATGGTCCCGTACAGGTTGTTCTCGTCCAGACGGCGCAGGATTTCGGCGCCCGAAAGGGCGGGCAGCTCCTGGGCGACCGTCGCCGTCGCCGCCGCCGCGGCGGCGAGCAGAAATGCGCAGAATCGTTTCATAGGTTTCGCTCCTCGGCCCTCAGGCCACGCTCTTGATGGCTTCCACGGGATCCATGGCCGCCGCCCGCCTGCTCGGCAGCAGGGACACCGCCAGAGAAACCGCAGCGCCCAGGCCGAACATGGCCAGTATGGAAGCGGGATCCACCACGGCGTAGTAGACCGGATCCAGGGGAAAGGTCATGGACGCCATGGCGGCGCTGAAGTCGATGCCGTAGACGGAGAAGATTCCGCAGAGACCCAGCCCCAGCAGGGCCCCCAGGGCGCTTCCCGCCAGACCCATGGCCGTCCCCTCGGACACGAAGAGCAGCAGGATGTCCCGTCTTTTCAGGCCCATGGCCTTGAGTATTCCGATCTCCTTGCGCCGCTCCAGGATCACCATCATCATGATATTGGAGATGATGAAGGCCCCCAGAAAGGTCACCACCACGGAGATCCAGCCGTACATGGTTTCCATTGTTCCGATGAGCCGGGGATACTCCCCGATGGCGGTCCAGGGCCGCACCGCCAGTCCCTCGCCAAGGCCTGAACGGTTAAGGGCGTCCTCGATCAAGGCCGCAGCGGCCTCGGCGTCCCGGTAGTCCTTTAGGGTTACCAGGATCTGCTGGACGCCCCCGTCTGTGCGCAGGAACTCCTCAGCGTCCTCCAAGGGAACCTGGAAGACGCTCCCGTCCAGCTGGGAAAGGCCCGAGGAGAAGAGACCCACCACCCGGAAACGCTTGAGCCGCAGGCTGTAGTCCGCCCCCTGGGTAAGGACGGGCAGGCTGTCCCCCACGGCGACACCCAGGTCCCGGGCGGCCCCGATGCCCAGGATCGCCTCTCCGCGATCTTCGATGTAGCGGCCCTCCACGACGCTCCGGTCCAGGTTCAGAAGCTCCTTCTCGTTCCGGGCGTCCGCGGCGATCCCCAGGGCGGAGACTCCGGCGGAACCCCGGGATAGGAGGGTGCCGAAAAGGATGCGCTCGGTGCTGAGGACGAGCTTTTCCCGCAGCTCCGGTATCTCCGCGACGGCCCGGCGTATCTCGTCGCCCCGGTAGATCAGCTCGTCCAGGGGCATGAAGCGTTCCCGCTCCTCGAAGCCCGTCGTGGTGATGCGCACATGGCCCGTCTCGTTCTTGGTGATGTTCTTGACCATGTTCCTCATGACCCCGCCGGTGAAGCCGTTGAGGAAGCTGGTCAGGGCCACGGAAAGGGCTATGGAAGCCAGCGCCAAGGCCGTCCTCCGGGGATTCCGGCGGATATTCCGGACCGCGAGCTCAATGATCCAGTACACGGAGTCCTCCTTATATGAAGCGCAGGGCAGTGGTCACTTCCATCCGCGCGGCCCGCTTGGCCGGGAAGCGGGAAGCCAAGAGGGACACCGCCAGGCCGAATACCACCGCCTGGGTCATGGCCTGGGGATTCCATTCACCCCGTAGCATGCCCCGTATGGGAAGCCCAAGGTCGGTGTCCCCCAGCATGGCGTCCATGGGGAGCCCGATGTAGATGGCCAGGGCGTCCAGGATCAGGCCGAAGGCCAGCCCCGAAAGGGAGCCCAGGGCGCCGATCATCAGTCCCTCCAGGATGAAGAGACGAGAAATCTGCCGGGGACTCAACCCGAAGGCCCTAAGGACGCCGATCTCCCTGATCCTGCTGTAGACGCTCATGAGCACCGTATTTGCGATGCCCACCCCCGCGATCACGAGCATCACCAGGATGATGACGCCGCTGCCCTTGGCTTTGACCTTGGAGAGCTCCAAAAATTGCCGGCCGATCTCGCCGAAGCCGACCGCCCGCAGCCCCGGGAAGGCCGCGTTGACCGCCGCGGCGAGCTCGTCGGAGTCGGCCATGGCCGTCTTCAGGTTGACCCGACGCTCCATGCGCACCGCCATCTCGGTCCGTAGGCCCTCGAGCTCGAGAAACTCCTCCGCCGCATCAAAGGAAAGGAAAACGCCGCTGTTGTTCACCGAGGGGTCGGGACAGTCGATGATGCCCGCCACGAGGAAATCGTCGGCGTTCCGGGCCTCCTGCCGGGTCCGGGCGGACAGGGTGATCCAATCACCCGGACCGACACCGAGCTCCTCGGCTAAACGGCTACCCAGGACCAGGGAGGCCAGCCCCTCCGGCTCCGCGGCGCCGAACCAGGAGCCCCTGACATAGTCCGCGAGGGAGAACACCGCCGCGTCCTTGACCGGATCGACGGCGGTAGCCAGGACGGGAACGCCGTCGGTCCCGTTGGAGAGGGTGCCCATGAAGCGGATGCGCACGGTCGCCGCCAAGACCCGGGGGTCGCGGCGCAGGAATTCCTCCACCGCCGCGGTATCCGCTATGCCGTAGTCCAGGGGAGCCCCCCGCCGCTCCGCCTCGTAGGCCTCCGTGGAGATCCGGACGGCGGAGTCGGTCAGATCCACGATGTTCTCGAGTCCCATCCGGTCCATACCCTTCAGGACCGAATCCGCGGCGATGAAGAGCCCCAGGCCGAAGGTCATGGTGGCTACCGTCAAAGCCGTCCTCTTCCCGTGGCGCAGGACGTTGCGCCAGGCTATGCGCGCCAGCATGCTCAGGCCTCCTTGCGCTCGTCCGAGTGGACCAGGCCGTCCCGGATGGTGATTACCCTGCGGGCATGGTCCTGCACCAGCCGGTCGTGGGTGGAGAAGATGAAGGTGGCGTTCCGACGTCGGTTGATCTCCCGCATGATAGCCACAATCTCCTCGGCCGTATGGGAATCGAGATTGGCAGTCGGCTCGTCCGCCAGCACGATGTAGGGATCCTTGACCAGGGCCCGGGCGATTGCCACCCGCTGCTCCTGCCCCCCGGAGAGCTCCCGGGGAAAGCGGTCCTCCATCCCCGAGAGACCCACGGCGGCGATCATCTCCGCGGCGCGGCCTCGGATCTCCTCCTTGCCCATCCGCCGTTCGATCACCAGGGGCAGCTCCACGTTCTCCCGGACGGTCAGGACGGGGATGAGGTTGTAGGACTGAAAGATGAAGGAGATGTGCCGCTTCCGATACTCCGAGCGGCCGTCCTCCGAAAGATTACCCAGGGTCTCCCCGCCGTAGCGCACCGTTCCTGAACTGGCGGAGTCAAGGCAACCGATGATGTTGAGCAGGGTCGTCTTCCCGGAACCCGAAGGTCCCACCACGGCGATAAACTCCCCTCTCCCGATCGCCAAATCCACCCCGGCCAGGGCGTGGACCTCGTTTCTTCCCTTGGTATAGGTCTTCGTGACCTTTTCGAGCTCGAGCATGTCGGGCATAGTGCCTCCTAGGCGCGGCGGACTTCCTTCAGGGAGCCTATCAATCGCTCCATTTCGTCCAGATACTCCCGCAGGGCGCCGTCGCCCGCCTCCGTCAGGATAACTTCCGTAAAGGGCTTGTTGCCCCGAAACGACTTCTCGATGGCCACGAGGCCCGCTTCCTCTAAATTCTTCAACTGTATGGACAAGTTTCCCGACGTGAAGTCCAGCTCGTCCTTGAGCTCCGGAAAGGAGGCGCGCCCCTCGGCGCCGGAGGCCAGATAGGTCAGGATCATGAGCCGGGCCCGCTCGTGGACCACCTTGTCCAGCCGGGGACGCTCCCGGCGCAGCTCGTCGGCGCTCACGGCCGATCTCCGTCTCCCCCGGCGCGGTCCCGGAGTCCGAGGACGCCGAAGACGACGAAGCCCAGGCCGAAGGTCCAGGCGGGCACCAGGAAAGGAAGCCGGTGGGCCACGAAGAAGGAGCCGGAGCCGGAGAGGACGAGCCAATACCCCACCAGCAGGTACTCCCGGCAGCCCGCCATGCCCCCCATCAGGTTCCACACGATGCCGACCATCACCGACAGCAGAGGAAGCACCAAGTGGACATCCCCCCGCAGCCCCAGGAAGAGGGACAGGAGCGTCGAGGCTAGAACTATCCCCAAATAGACGTGCCGTATGGGATCGACGAAGAACTCCCGGAAGATCCGGCCCACAGTCCCGTCCTTCGTGATGCGCCGGGAGGCCGCCGCAAGGCTCGACCATTTCATGGCGCTGCTGCTCAGGCCGATGAAGCCGAGGAAGCACCAGAGCAGAGTCCTGACCAGGGGAGGAATGCCGGCGTAGCTCCCCGCGCGCAGGGCGAGCAGCTGGAAGGTCGTCATGAGGGCTATGAGGGACAGCCCCATATACACGCTCAAGGGCGCGAAGTAGCGGGGCATGAGCAGCTCCCGGAAAAGCCGGTCGTGCTTGCGGATGGCGCCCTTGATGGAGCGCAGGTCCTCCATGAGGGTCTTGATGTCCTGTGGGTCCATATCTTCTCCTCTCGAAAACTAGTTTATATAATAAACTAGTTTTCGTCAATCCTTTCCTTGGCTGGACCTGGGGAGGATACCGGAAGCCCCCCTAGCCCCGCTCCCGGAACAGGCAGACCGAGCCCCGCTCGGCGGGGATGTGGGCGGCGAGGACGGCGCACTTCACCCTGAGGAGAAAATAGACGGGATAAGGCGAGCCCGACAGGGCTTCGTAGTTGCCCTGGCCCTTGGAGATGACCAGGTCCGCGCGCTCCAGGAGGGATCGGAACTCGGGGGTGCAGAGGCCGAGCACCGCGCCGGGAGCGGGGGAGCCCGAGTCCACCACCTCGCAGAGGGCGTCCATGCCCACCGCCGCGGCGTCCGCGAGGGTCGCGTCGTTGATGATGGGCCTTCCCCGGACGGCGAAGCGGATCTTCAGCTCCGGGTACAGCCGCGACAGGCACTCGATCAGGATACGGTCGAAGACGATCTCCCCGGCGTTGTCTCCCAGGTAGAGCAGTTCCCGGGCTTCCCCCAGGGCCGAGCGGAAGCCTTCCAGGTCGAAGAGCCGCGCCTCCTCCCGGGCAATGGTGCGGTCCTCCTCTCGAAGGATCTTGGAAATCTCGCGCTTGAGGTCCAGTCCCGCGTTGGCGCCGTAGTCGATGATATTGCCCAGGATGGCGATGCGCACCGCCGTCTCCAGGGGATCCTCCGCGCGGCGCAGCCGGGTAACGAGGTCGGGGTAGACCGAGAGGGCCGCCTCGTTTCCCGCCGCTTTGATGGCCGCATAGGGGTCGTCGGACCCCACGGCCCGGTGTATGGCCCGGTACAGGTCCACCGCAAGCTCGGGAGGACTTGATTCCATGGACATGGCGGGAACGAGGCTGGCGACCTCGTCGAGCAGGGCTTTCTGCTCCCGCTCTCCGAGGCCCGCTTCCCGCGCGACGAAGAGGGCTTGGCCGAACATGCAGGGGATGCAATCGAGGTAGGTGCGCATGGTCACTTCATACGCCGGATCGGCCCTCCCTGGGAATAGGCCGCGGAGCGGCGGCGCTTTTTTTTTTGAGGCTCCGCTTGCGGATGCTTGGAAAATGTGATTTATAGGATATAGTATAGAGAAGCCGGAAACGGCTGAGGAGGAATAATGAGAAAGGTCTATATTGCGGCGGCGGCCGTGCTCGTCGCGCTCTTCGCGGCGTCCTGCACCACCTTCAAGTTCGAAGGGGCCCAGGTAACCCGGGAGATTCCCAGCTACAACACCGTGGGCACCTTCGACATCACCGTCAAGGTCCACGAGTTCCTGGGTTCCTCCGGCGGAGCCAACATCCTGAACGTCACGTCCGACGCCATGAACACCAAGATCTACGACGCCATCCAGCGGGAGATCCAGAAGTTCACCGGCGACGCCGCGGTCAACGTCAGCATTGAATACCAGGCAGGCCTCATCGACCTGCTCCTCAACGGCTTCACCTGGGGCGTCTACGCCCCCGCCACCGCCCGCGTCAAGGGCAGCATCGTCAAATACAATAAGTAGCAAGGATCTATATCCCGGAATCCGGCGCCGACGGCCCGGATTCCGGGATTCCCGCCATGAACAAACTGCAGTCAATCCTAGCCCTCAGCGCAGCCATCCTCTTTTCCTGCTCCGCCCCCCAGGCGGGAGTCCGGGAGGTGTCGTCCGCCTACGAGCGCTTCGCCCAGGCGCTGCGGACCGAAGACGCCGCAGCTCTCGGAGAGCTCGCCCCCTTCCTGGCGAAGCCCGAGGCGGCGGAAGCGTTGAAAATCCTCAAAGGGGCGATCGCCGGAAAGCCCGCGTACCGGGTCCGCCTCCTGGACGAGCGCAGCGCCGTGGTCCAGCTTTCCGATGGGCGCAGGACGGCCATACCCTTCTCCAAGGGAGCTTCGGGAGCCTGGGCGGTGAGCGAATCCATCAGGCGCGTCCAGTTCGTGGACATCGTGCCCGCAGAGGCGCCGGCTCAGGACAAGCAGTAGGCGCCCTCAGGACCCGCCTTTAGTCAGCAGCTCATCCAGCATCCGCTCCAGCAGGGCCGCCGAGACGGGGCCGTGCTCGGCGCAGAGGGAGCGCATGGAAGCCGGGGCCAGAGCGCCGGACGGCCGGCTGGATGATGTGCGCCTTCATGGCGGAACGATACCCCTTTCGGCGGAGCGGATTCAATACTATGATGGAGAAAGGGGGGCGCCGTGGGAGCTATCATTTTCCTGGTGGAGGACAACGACGAGATCCGCGAGGCGACCGCCGCCTACCTTGAGGTGGCGGGCCACCGGGTGCTGCAGTTCTCCGGAACTGCCGAGGTTCCCCAGGCGGCGAAGCTAAGGCGGCCGGATCTCTGCATCCTGGACGTCATGCTGGGGGACGGGAACGGCTTCGCCCTGGCAAAAAAGCTCTTGGGGGAGGACCCGAAGGCCGCATTCATCTTCCTGACCGCCCGGGAATCGGAGAGCGACCGCATCACGGGCTTCGAGCTGGGGGCGGAGGACTATGTCCTCAAGCCCTTCTCCCCCCGGGAGCTGGTGCTGCGGGTGGCCGCGGTGCTCAGGAGGCTTGGGATCCAGGACGACGAAGGGGACGGAGAGCCGGTCTGGGAACTGGACGGCCATACCCTCCAGCTCCGGGAAAAATCCCACGAGGCGCTCCTGGACGGCCGGGACCTGCGGACCACGCCGGTGGAGTGGAACATCCTTTCCTTTCTGGTCCGGAATCCCGGCATCCTCATCACCAAGGAGCGCATCCTGGGGGAGTGCCTGGACTACCGCCACGACGGCTCGGAGCGCACCGTCATAACCCACATCAAGAACCTGCGGGCCAAGCTGGGGGAGGCGCCCTGGATCGAGACTCTGCGGGGCTTCGGGTATAAATTCCAAGGCAATAGGAAAAACCCATGAAGAGCCTCTTGTTCCGCACCCTCGCCCTGGTCCTGGGGACCCTCGCGGCCTTCATCGTCGTTCTCGCCTCCATTTTAGCCTTCGGCTCCACGGCGGTGTTCCGCGCCTGGGAGGAGCGGGAGGAGGATGCCCTACGTTCCTACGTCGAAGCGAAGGTCGCGGAGGCGGGGGAGGCCGCACGCCGGGAAAGCCGCACCCTGACCGAGGCGGATATCCGAGTGGCCCTCGACAAGCTCCCCTACCCCCCCGCCCTGCTCTTCGTCCTGTCCGCGGACAACGTGCCCCTCTTCCATTTCCGCCGGAGCGAGGGACCGGGGAGCGGAGGCGGGCAGAACCTGGAACGCCGCATAGGGGAAATCGATGAATGGTACGACGTCCGCGGGTCCGACGGCACCCTCTACGCCCGCTACCACGCCCGGCCGGTGGCCTTCGACGAGCGGGAATCAAACAGTCTCCTGTTGGGCGCGGCGTCGCTGATCCTCCTCTGGGCGGCCGCCGCGGCCCTGGCCGCGGCCGTGGGCTTCGCCTTTGTCTTCGCCCTCCCCATGGCCTCCCACGCCGCCGCCCTCTCCCGTTCCCTGGAGCTGATCGGATCCGGCAGGCGCGACGTGGTCCCCCCCGAGGGGGCCGTGGCGGAGCTGAACAGCATAGCCCGGTCGGCGGCGGAGCTGCAGGAGCGCCTGGGGCGGGAAGAAGCCCTGCGGCGCCAGTGGGCGGCGGACGTCGCCCACGACCTGCGGACGCCCTTGGCCGCCCTCAGGGCCTCCCTGGAAGCCATGGCGGACGGCGTGCTGGAGGCGACACCCGCCCGCATCGAGGGGAGCCTGCGGCAGCTGCGGACCCTCGAGCGCCTGACGGCGGATCTCTCCCTCCTCACGGTGCTGGAGAGCCCCTCCTTCGCGCCGAAGCGGGAGGAGCTGGACGGAGCCGCGGCGGCGGAGTCCGCGGCGGAGCGCTTCCGGGACCGCCCGGACGGCCGGGAGCTGCGCCTGGAGCTCCAGGAACTGCGCCTCTCCGCAGATCCCGCCCTGCTCGACCGGGCCCTCTCGAACCTCCTGGACAACGCCCTGCGCTACGGCAGGCCGGACCGGCCGGTGATGCTGCGCACCGACCGGGACGGGGCGGGCCGGCCGCGCTTTTCCGTGGAGAACGGGGGGACCATAGGGGAGGAGGTGCTTCCGAGGATCTTCGACCGCCTGTACCGGGGCGACGGCGGCCGCGGAACTCCCGGCTCGGGCCTGGGGCTGTCCATAGCCCGGGCCGTCGCGGAGGCCCACGGGGCCGAGCTCGCCGCCTCCTGCGACCGGGAAGGGGACAGCACCCGCTTCACCCTCACCTTTACCTAATCTTTACCCATTCTGCACCGTACCTGCACCCGGGGGGGGCATACTGTCCGCGGAGGTACGGTATGGAACGTACGATGAAATCGAAGAAGGGCCCCAAGTGGCTGCGCCCTGCGGTACAGGTATTCTTCTTTGCCCTGGTGGCCCTGATAGTCGGCGCCAAGGCCCTTGCCGAGTTTGGGATTGAGATTCCCTTCTTGAAATCGGCGTCCCTGCACTCGATCTGCCCCTTCGGCGGGGTGGTGAGCT
>CAYUPG010000108.1:0-9314 GCA_964446515.1 uncultured Treponema sp. | reverse complement strand
GTCGGGGACGCGGAGCTCCAGGGTGCCGAAATAGACCGTCGCGCCCTTGAACATCTCCTCCTCCACCACGGCGAGGCAGCCCTTGGCGGGGCGCAGCTGTTCCCGCAGCTGGGGAGCTCGTCCCTTGAGGGCCGCCAGCTCTCCGCCGAGCTTCTCCAGGGCGGAGCGCAGTTGAATGCGGGCCTGCAGGACCTTTTCTTCCTCCCTCCCGTCCTGGATGAGCTTTTCCACGAGCTCCAGCTGGTGCTCCGCCTTGTCCAAGTCCTCCTGGGTTTTGAGGAGCCCGAAGGCGGTTGAGCGGTAGGTCCTGACCAGTTCAGGATCCGTCCCCACGGACAGGCGGGTGGGCGCCTCGTTGAAGTTGCCCAGCTTCTTGCACCAGAAGCTGCGCCCCACCACCAGGTCGCCCCCGATGACTTCGGAGCGGCGTCCGTTCAGGACGCAGTGGCGGCCCGCGCTCAGGTCGCAGTGCATGACCGCCTCCTCCACCAGCACGTTGCCCCCGCAGCGCACGGAGCAGCGCTCGAGGTACTTGGCGAAGAGGTCACCTCCGCATTCGATGGATCCTTCGCCGTTGCCGTTGATCCCCGTCTTGAGGAGTATGCTGCCTGAGGCGGAGAGGGTCGCTTTGCCGACGCTGCTGCCCACCTGTATGTCGCCCCCGGCCTCCACCACGAAGCCGTCGGCTATGCTTCCCTCGATCACCACCGTGCCGTCGAAGCGTATGTTTCCCGTCTCGTAGTTGACGTTCTTGACCGACAATACCGGCTCCACCAGGACGGTAGACCCGGAAAGGCGCACATTGCCGTCGCAGGCGGCGTAGAGCTTGGTCCCGTCCTCGGACAGGCGGGTGTTGGACCCGGCTCGGAGGGCGACCGTCTCGGCGTCCGTTTCAGCGGGGATGAGCTCCCCCGTGACCCTGCGGCCGTCCACCGCGGCCACCGGCGGCACGAGCTCCGCCAGGAGGTCCCCCGCCCGGCGATTGTCCACGAAGTTGAGCTCCCTCAGGTTGATGCGCCCGAAGTCCATCTCCAGGTAGGGCTTGCCCCGGTTGGTGTTGAAGCGGTATTCGATGCGGTGGCCCCTGCCGAAGACCGGCTCCTTTCCTGCGGCAACGGGCACCGCGACCCCGTAGGTCCGACGTTCAAGCATGCTCCGGAGAGCATCCCGGTCTATCCCTGCGCGGACCCCCGCGGCCTCCAGGGCTTCCAGCAGCTCTTCCTCCAAGGGCGGTGCGGCCCCCTTCTTGGGGGCCTGGACCGTCAGGGCCGCGGACATGCGGTCCTCCGCGATGTCCACCCGGAGCTCCGCCGCCAGGGTCCGGCCGCCGGGCCACTCCACCAGGGGCACCGCCTCGCCCGAGGCGGTCTCCACGATGTCCCGGATGAGCTTTCCCCGTACCCGGGGCACGTCCAGGACCTTCATGCGGTTCTCCACGTCCTCGGGATAGACCGGTCTCCCGGAGCCCCTGGGCGGGAACACCGTCAGGTATGCCCAGCCCCTGCGGTAAAAGAGTTCGAATTTGCCCTGTTCCGGGGACTGCGTGATCGCCATCGGGACCAGTATAGCCCGGAAGGCCCGTCGGGGCAAAGGCCCGGGCCATGGACGCGGCGGGCCCGTCCGGGTAGGATGGTTCCAAGAGGTCCCGTCCATGCCCTACGACCAGGCTCGGCGCAGCCGCGCCCTGCTGCTCATACACCTGTCCAATGTCCTATTTGCCCTCACGGCCCTGGCGGTGGGCCGCCTTTCGCCGACCTTCGACGGGTACTTCACCTCCTTCAGCCGCTTCGCCGTGGGCACGGTCCTGGGCTTTACCCAGCTTGCCCTTACGGGGAAGCCCTTCAAGATCCACCGCTTCAAGCCCTGGCTCGGGCGGGGGGTCTTCGGCTCCCTCTCCATGACCCTGTACTACGTATCCATAGAGCTGGGTTCCGCCGGCCGGGCGAGCCTGTTCAACAACTCCTTTCCAATTTTTGTCGCCCTGATATCCATCTTCGTGCTCAGGGAGCGGGTGCGGCCGGTCACCGTGGCCGGCATCTTCATCGCTTTCCTGGGTGTGGCCCTGGTCCTCTGGGACGGGCGCGCCGCATCCCTCCTCGGCGACGTCCTGGGTGTGGCCAGCGGGGTCATCGGGGGCGTGTCCTACCACTTCAACAAGCGGGCTTCCCGCACCGAGGATTCCATCGTCATATACCTCTCCGTCTGCCTGGTCGGTCTGGCCTTCAATGCCTTCTCCCTGCCCCAGGCCGCCAAGCTCAGCCCCGGACTCCTGGTCTTCGTGCTCCTTGCGGGCTCGGGGGCCTACTTCGCCCAGGTGGCCATCACCAGCGGCCTGCGGGACATCGAAACCACCGCCGGGAGCGTGCACACCTTCGCCAAGATACCCCTGACCATACTGGGGAGCTTTCTGGTCTTCGGCGACCCGGTGAGCCTGCGCTTCCTGCTCGGCACGGTTCTGCTCATCGCGGGAATACTCCTGGACAAGATTCTGCCCGAAGGCCGCCGGCCGGCCGTCGATTGAATCCCCTCCCTATACGGAGGAGCGGAAAAAAGGTAGTATATGCCATCTTGCCCCACACAAACGCCATAAACCCCCGTATCCGCAATATCGCGATCATCGCCCATGTCGATCATGGAAAAACAACCCTGGTGGACGCCATGTTCAGGCAGTCCGGTCTTTTCCGGGACGGCCAGACGGCCCCCGAGCGCCTCATGGACAGCATGGACCTGGAGCGCGAGCGGGGCATAACCATAGCGGCCAAGAATTGCTCCGTTGTCTGGAAGGGAGTCAAGATCAATATCCTTGACACCCCGGGGCATGCGGACTTCGGCGGCGAGGTGGAGCGGGCCCTCTCCATGGTCGACGGCGCCATCCTCCTGGTGGACGCTTCGGAAGGCCCCCTGCCGCAGACCCGCTTCGTGCTCAATAAGGCTCTCGGCCGAGGCCTCGCCATCGTCGTGGTCATCAACAAGATCGACCGTCCCGACGCCCGCACGCAGGAAGTCCTGAGCGAAATCTACGACCTCTTCATCGACCTGGGAGCGAACGACGCCCAATTGGATTTTCCGGTGCTCTACGCAGTCGGTAAGCGGGGAGTCGCCAATCTATCCTTGGACGGGACGGGCGAAACTCTGGAACCCCTGTTCCAAGCCGTGGTGGACATTATCCCCGCTCCGGCGTACCGGAAGGAAGAGCCCTTCCAGATGCTGGTTTCCGACCTTTCCTATTCCGACTATTTCGGCCGTCAGGCCATAGGCAAGGTGATGAACGGCAGGGCCTATTCCAAGGATCCCATGGTCTGCATCGGCGAGGGAGATGCCAGGGAAGCCTTGAACATCACCAAGCTGCATACCTATTCGGGGGTCAAGCTGGTGGAGGCCGAGCTTGCCGAACCGGGTGACATCGTGGTCCTCTCGGGCATCGAGAAAGTCCATATCGGGGACACCATCTGCACTCGGGAAGCTCCCAAAGCCCTGCCGCGGCTTCTGATAGACGAACCGACGGTTTCCATGCGCTTCTTCGTCAATTCTTCTCCCCTCTCCGGCCGGGAAGGAAAGAACGTACAGGCCATGAAGCTCTTGGAGCGCCTGCGGAAGGAAACGCTCAAGAACGTTTCCATCCAGGTGGAGGAAGCCGCCGCGGGCGGCGGCTTCGTCGTTCGCGGCCGGGGTGAATTCCAGCTGGTCATCCTGATAGAGATGCTCCGCCGCGAGGACTTCGAGATCTGCGTGAGCCGCCCGGAGGTCATCTTCAAGATGCGTGATGGGATCAAGCTCGAGCCCATCGAGCACCTTTCCATCGAATGCGGGGAAGAGTACGCAGGGGTCGTTACGGAAAAGCTCACTTCCCGCAAGGGACGCATGCTCAGCTATGTCTGCCACGACGGGGCCAGGGTGCGCCTGGAGTTCTCCGTCCCCTCCCGTGCCCTCATCGGCTACCGGGACACCTTTCTGACGGACACCAAGGGCACGGGGATGATCAACTCCTATTTTTCCGGCTACGAGGAGTTCCGGGGAGAATTCAACAACCGCTTCACGGGCTTTCTGGTATCGGACCGTTCGGGGGTGGGCGTGGCGTACGGCCTGTACCACCTGGAGCCCCGGGGCCGCCTCTTCATCGCTCCCGGAGATCCGGTCTACGAGGGGATGATCATCGGGGTCCACAACCTGGATTCGGACTTGAACGTGAATCCCGCAAAGGAAAAGAAACTGTCCAACATGCGGTCCGTGCTCAAGGACGAGGCGCTGACCCTGACTCCCATACAGCCCATGACCTTGGAGCGGGCCATACTCCTGCTTCAGGAGGACGAGATGGTGGAGGTGACCCCCAAATCCATCCGCCTGCGCAAGACCATGCTTCCGGCCATAGAGCGGAAGGCGAGCCTGCGCAGCCGGGCATAGGCGTTGCGCAAGCTTGACAGAGTTTTCATATCGGTGGATAGTGTAACAACACTATTCCAATCACCATATATTGCTAAGGAGCTATCAGCATGAAGAGAATCATAGCCATCGCGGCCATGGCCGTCATCGCGGCCGCCGCCTTCGCCCAGTCCTACGCCGACGGGGTATACTTCGCCCAGGAACACGCCTTCGGCAAGACCGGCTGGAAGTACCAGGTGGTGCTCGAGGTAAAGGGCGGCAAGGTGGTCAAGGCTTCCTGGAACGGGGTCAACAACCTCGGCCAGCCGGATAAGAAGACCGTGGCCGCTTCCGGCGCCTACGGCATGGTCAAGGTTTCGGCCCTCAAGAAGGAATGGCACGAGCAGGCCGCCGTGGTGGAAGACTACCTCGTCCGCACCCAGGACCTGGGCTTCAGCAAGTACACCAACGCCGCAGGCAACACCGACGCCATCTCGGGCGCCTCCATCATGGTCAAGGAGTTCTTCGTCCTGGCCAACGAGGCGCTGGCGGCGGGGCCCGTCGCCAAGGGCTCCTACGCCAAGGACGGCTGGTACTACGCCTCCGCCCAGAACTTCGACCGGAGCGGCTGGAAGGCCAACGCCCTCGTCACCGTGGTCAACGGCCGGGTAGTGGACGCCGTCTGGAACGGCATCTCCAACGACCGGAAGAAGAAGTCCAAGCTGGTGGAAGCCGCGGCCGGCCGCTACGGCATGGCCAAGGCCGCAGCCCAGGGGGAATGGCACCTCCAGGCGGAGCGCGCCGCCGCAGCCCTGGTGCGGGCGCAGAACCCCGCGTCCATAGCGGTCAAGGCGGACGGCAAGACCGACGCCGTCACCGGCGTTTCCATCACCGTCTCCGAGTTCTACACCCTCGCCGCGGAGGCCCTCAAGGCCGCCCGCTAGCTTTTCCCGGATCGGGGCAGACGCCCCGGCAGTTCAACCGAGCCCGGCGTGCGCCGGGCTCTTTTTTTCCGATGTTGGATGTCCGGCGTGTCTCGGTTAATTATTACTAAATAAGTATAGATATATTATTATCTAGACAATATTCCATATATGCCTTATCATGTATCCAATTTATTAGATATTGTAGGAGGTCTATATTGAACAAGAAGATCGCGGGACTGGCGGCGGCGCTGCTGGCCCTGAGCTGCTTCGCCTTCGGACAATCCGAGGGCATTACGGTGGAGAACGCCTTCACCTTCACCCACGTGAACGGGCACAAGCACGAGGAGGAGATGGTCGCCTTCGTCATCTTCGAGTACGAGCAGCTCAAGACGGTGAAGTACCAGGTCGCCTACATCGCCTGCACCTGCCGGGGGCCGGAGGTCAACTACTACTCCGTCGCCTTCGTGGAGCTGAGCAAGGAGGACGGATCGGTGAAGGTTCTGTCCTACGATCTGGACACGGACGAGCACTACATCGCCGGCATGTACGGGGACAGCGAAGAATCCTGGGACGGCACGCCCGTCAAGGAGCTCTTCGACCGCTTCATGGACGACCACCTGCGGGGCAAGTCCCAGTCCTACATCAACGCCATTAAGCCCATGCACGGGGACGTGGACGCCTACACCGGAGCCACGGTGACGCCGAACAACGCGGTGCGCATGCTCCAGGGCCTCTTCAAGTACCACAACCGCAAGTACATGTGATTTCCTCAGGCGGTGCCGGAGGATGTCCTGCGCGTCCGACCGTCGCCGTCTTTTTCCAGCACAAGGAGCTCTTCGCTATGCTTCGTACCAAACTTTTCGCGGTCCTTTCCGCCGTCCTCCTGGTCTCCGGCCTCTACGCCGCCCCCGGCGGCGCTCTGACGGGCAAGGAAAGCATCACCATGGAGAACCTGGACAGCTACATGGATGCCCAGGCCCGCTTCATCGACCTGCGCAACTACGCCGACCTTCTGAACGGCGGCGCCGTCGCCGGCTTCGAGGTCATCCCCTTCTTCCAGTACATCGAAGGGCGTGCCCTGGTCCGTAACAAGGGCTGGGAATTCTCCGCCGCGGACGTCAAAGATGCCGCCCTGCTCAAAAACCTCTTCGGTCCGCTCGACCAGCCCATCGTGCTGATCTGCGCCTCCGGCACCCGGGCCGGCTACGTCAAGTCCGCCCTGGAGAGCCTGGGCTACACCAAGGTCTACAACGCGGGGGGCTTCAAGGACTACAAGGGCGGGCGCAAGATACTGGGCGACGGGTCCTACGCGGGCCTCATGGAGCTGCCCGCAGTCGTGGACATGAACAACATAGACACCTACCTGGGCCGGACCGGCGCCAAGTACGTGGACCTGCGCAACGTGGCGGACAAGTACAAGGCCGGCTACATCGACGGCTTCGAGTTCGTGTCCTTCTTCGAGTACCTGGACGGCAACGCCCTCAAGCGCAACAAAGGCTGGGAGTTCTCCGCCGCCGACATCGTGTCCCGGACCATACTGCAGAACATCTTCGGCAACAAGAAGCGGGAGATCTTCCTGATGTGCGCCTCCGGCACCCGGGCGGGCTACGTCAAGGCGGCCCTGGAGAGCATCGGCTACACCAATGTCCGCAACGTGGGCGGCATCTCCGCCTATAAGGGAAAGAACAAGGTCCTGGGGGACGAGTCCTTTACCCTGGTGCTGAAGTAGTACTTTCGGCGGCCCGCGGCCGGTCGGTCCGCGGAGCCGCCGCTTCTACTCCTTGCGGTTATACCGCAGCGGGCCTATAGTGGCCTATGCGATACCGGCGAGTCCTTTCCGCCGCCGCGGCGCGCACCGTGGTGCGGCGCACCGCGGCGCGGCGCATGGCCGCTCTGCTTTCGACGATCCTTGCGGCCGCCTGTCTCGGGGGCTGCGCATCCCGGGCCGCGGGAGCCCCTCCCATCGAGGCGGGCGTCCTTGATCTGCGCGGGTGGGACTTCGATGAAAGTCCCGCCCTCTCCCTCTCCGGCCCCTGGCTCTTCCTTCCCGGCACCGTGGACATCTCCTACGAAGACTTCATGGCCGCCGGACCTGCGCAGCGGCGGGTGCCCGACCTTTGGCGCGGGGACGACGCCGGAGGTCCGCGGGGCCACGGCTGCGGCACCTACCGCCTGACGGTGCTGCTGCCCGGGGACCATCCTCCCCTGGCGCTCCATTACGCCTACGCCTCCACGGCCTTCGCCGTCGACGCAGGGGGGGAACGCATCCTCCAGGTAGGCGTGCCCTCGGAGGATCCGAGGACGGCGAGGCCGGAGTACCGGCCCGGCACGGTGCGGCTTCCGCCCCAGGGCGAACGCCTGGAACTTCTGGTCAGGGTCTCCAACTACGTGTACCGGTCCGGGGGCCTCTGGTACCCCCTGTACCTGGGCTCGGCGGAGCGCGTCGAGTCGGACCAGCGCTTCGACCAGGCCGCGGCCCTGATACAGTTCACCGTGCTGCTCCTCGTCGGTGCCCTGCTCCTGCTGCTGTACAGCCTGCGCAGGGTGGACCGGAGTTTCCTCTACGGGGGGCTCCTTACCCTGGTGCTTGCCCTGCGGGTGACCGTCACCGGGGAATACCTGCTCACCGCCGCATTTCCCGGGATTCCCTTCGCCCTGCTGATCAAGCTCGAGTACTTCGCCATGACCTCGGGCTTCTTTTTCGGTGTTGTTTTCTTTACGACCCTCTACCCCGATCTTTTGGGCAGCCGGCTCCGCGCCGCCTGTCTGGTTCCCTCGGTGCTCTTCCTGCTTGTCATCCTGGCCTCTCCGCTGGACTTTATGACCAGGGCCCTCTTCGCCTATTACGGCGGCATGGTCTTTACCCTCGCCGTGGGGGCGGCGGCTCTGCTGCGCAGGGTTCGGTCGAAAATCGATGAGGATGCCCTCTACGTGTTCGCCGGGGTGGCCGTGCTTTCCGCCGCCGTCGTGAACGACATGCTCTATTCCTCCTTCGTGCTGAATACGGGCAACCTAGCCCCCTGGGCTACGATCATCTTCGTCTGTCTTCAGGCGGTGATCCTGGTGCGGCGCATGACCCGCGCCTTCGCGGAGGCGGAATCCCTGAATGAACGGAAAGATTTGCTGATCAAGGAGATACACCACCGGGTAAAGAACAGCCTCCAGGTCGTTTCCAGCCTTCTGACCCTGCAGGCGAACCGAACCTCCGATCCCGCAGGCGTGGCTGCCTATCGCGCCCTGCGGAGCCGAGTTGCGGCGATGAGCCTGGTCCACGAAAAACTCTACGGGAAAGTCGCCTCGGAGACCCTGGACTTGGGCGCCTACCTTGAGGATCTGGTGCGGCTCATTGTAGAAGAGGGGCGCCACGAGGGGGTGGATATCCGCCTGGATCTGGCGCTGCGGACCGCCGAGACCCCCGTGGATGCCTGCATCGACGCGGGGCTCATCACGACCGAACTGGTTTCCAACGCCCTGAAGCACGCCCTGGTGCCCGCAGGCGGCGGAACCCTCCGCGTGGAGCTCGGCGAGGATGGGGGCGGCGTGTGGATCTCCGTGGAGGACGATGGGCCGGGGTTTCCTGCCGATTTTTCACTCGATTACGCTTCTACCCTGGGCTTCAAGCTGGTGCAGGCCATACTGCGCCGTTCCCGGGGCCGCTTGGAGCTGCTCCCCGGTCCGGGCGGCAGGGTCAAGGTGTATTTTTCCCCAGGACCTGCACAACAACCTTAAGGAGCTCGTCCGGGTCTATCGGCTTGGTCAAGAAGGCTGCGGGTTCCGTGGCATCCGCCCGCTTGCGCACGTCCTGGGTGTTCCAGGCGGTCATGTAGACCACGGGAATCTTGTTGAAGAGCCTGAGCCGCTGCACCGCGTCGATCCCGTCCAGGAAGCTCCGGAGCCTGATGTCCATCAGTATGAGATGGGGGCTCTTCTCCTGCACCGCCGCGAGCAGGTCGTCGGCCCCGTCTATCGTGCCGCAGATCTCGTAGCCCGCCGGTTCCAGGGTTTCCTGCAGCTCCATGGCGACGATGG
>CAYUPG010000107.1:0-9324 GCA_964446515.1 uncultured Treponema sp. | reverse complement strand
AGCGCGGCATCGTCGGCCCGGCGCAGGGCTCAAAGCCGCGGGAACTGCTGCGGGGTTCGTGAGCGGCGCGCTCTTTCCAGAGCGCTCGCGCTCTTTCCAGAGCGCGGCATCGTCGGCCCGGCGCAGGGCTCAAAGCCGCGGGAACTGCTGCGGGGAAGCTGAGCGCGCGCTCCGAGAAGAGCGCGCGCGCTCCGAGAAGAGCGCGCATGCTTGCCTTTTCGGGCGCGGCGGACCACACTATCGGCATGAGACCTTTACCGCGCACAGCCGCATGCCTTCTCTCAGCCGCCGCGCTGTTCCTCCTACCCGCCGCAAAGCCGGCCGCCGAGACGGTGCTTTCGGTCCTCTACTTCGCCAATACCGGCGCCGATGCGGAATTCGACTGGATGCGCAAGGGCTTGGCCGATATGGTCGCGGGCGATCTGGCCGAGCTGCCCGGCTACCGGCTCGTGGAGCGGGAGGAGCTGCAGCGGGTGCTTGCGGAACAGGAATTGTCCCTTTCGGGCCTTCTTGACGAGTCGAAGGCGCCGAAGCTGGGAAAGCTCCTCAGCGCCGAGCTGCTCGTGTACGGCTCCTTCGCCGTCCTAGGGCCCGACATCCGTATGGATGCCAAGGCGGTGCGCGTCGAGACCGGGGAGCTTGTCGGCGCGGCGTCGTCGGTCGGGCGCAAGGAAGCGGCGCTCGAACTGGAGCGGGAGCTGGCCTCCAAGCTCGCCGCAGCTCTCGGCGGAGCAGGGCGCTCCGCCGCGGCGGCGGGAGGAACGGATTCCTTGGCGGCGGCAGGGGCCTACTACCGCGGGCTCGACCTCTTCGACCAGGGGCGTTTCGGGGATGCCGCGGAGCTCTTCGGGGAATCGTCCAGGGCCGACCCCGCGTATCTCAAACCGGGACTGGGTCTCGAAGCGGCGTACCGCTACCTGAAGGATTTCCGCAGCCAAAGACAGCGTCGGGAGATGAATGCCCTGGCCGCCGATATCGCCGCCCTCGAGGAGCGCATCGGGGCACCCCTATTCTATTCCTTCGGTCAGGCCGTTATGAACCCGACGGCCTTCGGCTGGAAAGATGCTGCCGAGGTTACGGAGTTCTATCGGTCCCGGCCCATGGTCCTCAACGGAGAGACGCCGGTTCAGGCCATTTTCTACCTGCAGCACCTCCTCGGCGAGCTGGGCCGGAAAGCCGTCGACTACTTCGGCGACGACGAATTCGATCGGCGCTGCGGAGACAGAATCCTGCGCTGGACCGCCGAGGCGGAACGCCGCGCGCCGATGGATCCCTTCCTGCCGGAGGTCCTCTACCAGGGGCTTATTGTGCACCGCTTCCGGAACGATTGGCCGGAGCTCAAGCGGGCCTGCGAACGCCTGATGGGCGATTTCCCGGACTACCGCATGATGCCTTCGGTGGAGGAGTTCTACGAGCTCGCCCTGGAAAAGCTCATGGAGTAAGGAGCACCCCAATCGTAGGCGATGCAGGCTGATTAATCCAAGATCATTTTGTATGATGCGGAACTACACGACTCCATTCGAGGGTACCCATGATCGAAACTCTATTACTCAATCTCGACGCGCCGGGGACGACGATATCCCGGCATATCTACGGACACTTCGCCGAACACCTTGGGCGCTGCATCTACGGGGGAATCTACGTCGATCCGAACGGCCCGATTCCCAACAGGAACGGAATCCGGCTCGACGTGGTCGAAGCCCTGCGCCGGCTCGCCATCCCGAACCTCCGCTGGCCGGGAGGCTGCTTCGCCGACGAGTACCACTGGATGGACGGCATAGGGCCCAAGCAGGATCGCCCCCGGATGATAAACACCCATTGGGGCGGCGTGGTAGAGGACAACAGCTTCGGAACCCACGAGTTCATGGAGCTCTGCGCCCTCCTCGGCTGCGAGCCATACATTTCCGGCAACCTTGGCTCCGGCACAGTCCAGGAGATGGGCCAATGGGTAGAGTACCTGACCTTCGATGGGGAGAGCCCCATGTCGAAGCTCCGGGAATCGAACGGCCGCAAGGAGCCCTGGAAAGTACGATTCTGGGGGGTCGGCAACGAGAGCTGGGGCTGCGGCGGCAACATGACGCCGGACTACTACTCCGATCAGGTTCGACGCTACGCGACCTACTGCCGGGACTACGGCGGGAACAAGCTCTTCCGCATCGCCTGCGGCGCGAACACCGACGACTACCGCTGGACCGAGATCCTCATGAAGAACCTGGTCCACTGCTCCAAGGGTCTGAGCGAGACCCGGCACATTCAGGGACTATCCCTCCACTACTACACCATCCGCGGCGTGTGGCCGCCCAGCAGCAGGGCCCTGGAAGCGGGCGTCGCCGAATGGGAGGAGCTCATCGGCAAGGCGTGGCGCATGGACAGCCTGATCGCCCGGCACAAGAGCATCATGGACAGCTACGATCCGGACAAGAAGGTCGCCCTCATCGTGGACGAATGGGGAACCTGGCACAAGGTGGAGGAAGGAACCAACCCCGGCTTCCTCTACCAGCAGAACACCATACGGGACGCCCTGGTTGCGTCCCTGCACCTGGACATCTTCCATAAACACGCCGATAGGGTGCGCATGGCGAACCTGGCCCAGGCCGTCAACGTCCTGCAGGCGGTCATATTGACCGAAGGCGAGAAGATGCTGCTCACTCCGACCTACCACGTCTTGGAGATGAGCAAGGGCCATCAGGGAGCCGAAGCGCTGCCGGTCTTCGCCCTCGGTGCCGAAGAGGGGTCCCATCCCCGCCTTTCCTATTCGGTGTCCAGACGGGCTCCCGACTCCTGGCTCGTATCGCTTTCAAACCTTGATGCCGAGAAGTCGAGGGAGCTTACCTTGGACCTTAGAGGCGCCCCGGTATGTGATATTCGAGGCAGAATATTGAAGGGAGACGGACTCGACGCCCATAACAGCTTCGAGGCGCCTGAAGCCGTGGCGCCGCGGGACTTCGACGCATTCACGCTGAAGGGATCGCGCCTGCAGGTGGAGCTCCCGCCCCGATCCTTCGTCACCCTCGAGCTGGGCTCGGCGGCATTGCCCCTTTAGGCCGGAATCGGTACTATAGGGCCATGAGCGATACTAACTCCACGGCGGCAGTCCAGGTCGGTGCGGGGGATCCCGGCCGCGGCATCGCCGTAGTCACCGGCGCATCCTCGGGCATCGGAGCCGCCTTCGCGCGGCATCTGGCGGCGGCTGCCGCCGGCACGGAGCGCTTCCCCGCCCTTCCCCGCTTCGACGAGCTTTGGCTGGTGGCCCGCCGGGGCGACCGTCTTTCATCCCTCGCGGAAGAGCTGCGGAAGAAGCTGGGCGACCGCGAGGGGGGCGAAGAGACCCTCATCATACGCACCGTCACCCTCGATCTGACCGCCCCGGGGGCCCTTACGACCCTTAAGGCCAAGGCCGACGGCACGGGCAAGGGCGTGCGCATCCTCATCAACAATGCGGGCTACGGCACCTACGGCCCCTTTTCGGAGGTCGCCCTCGACCGCCAGCTGGGCCAGATCGATCTAAACTGCCGCGCCCTGACCGAGGCCTGCGGACGCTTCGATTCCCTCCTGGATTCGGGCTCCCTAGTGGTCAACGTGGCCAGCCTCGCCTCCTTCGCGCCCCTGGGGGGCTTCGCGGTATACGCGGCCACCAAGGCCTACGTGCTCTCCCTTTCCGTAGCCTTGGCCGCCGAGTGGAAGAAGCGGGACATCAGGGTGGCGGCCCTCTGCCCCGGCCCCGTGGACAGCGAGTTCGCCATGGTGGCCTCCGAAGGGGCCCGGAAGGTGGTCCTCCACGGCTGGAGCGCCGACAAGACGGTGGTCTACTGCCTGCGCCGCGCCTGCTCGGGCGCGCGGATCATAGTCCCCCGTATCGGGTGGAAGCTCCAGCGGACCGCGGCCGCCCTGGTAGGACCCGTGGCGAGCGCCTTCTTCGCCCAGGCCTTTCTGAAGCGGCCCCATCGGAGCGGTCCCGAAGCATGAGGGTAAGTCCCTATGTATTCCTTGCCTCCCTCCTGGCGCTGTTCGCCGCGGGCGGCCGGTCGCCCCTGGCAGCCCATCCCCACATGTCGCTAGAGTCTTCGGTCGAGTTCGTGTTCGACGGGGAGAGTGCGGCGGGGTTTTGGCTGGAGTGGACCTTCGATCCCTACTTCTCCGCCGCGATAATCCAGGAGCACGACAGGAACCGGGACCGCCGCTTCGACGCGGCGGAGGCTAAAGCCGTCCACGACGGAGCCTTCATCAACCTGCGAAAATACGGATATTTCATCTACCTGCGTTCGGGCAGCGAGCGGGTCAATCCCGAAAAAGTGGAGCAGTTCACCCCTTCCGTCAAGGGAGACCGCCTGGTCTACCGCTTCTACGTAAACCTTGCAGGGAAGGGCTACGGCAGGGACTTCAGCGTCGCCATCTTCGACTCCACCTACTTCTGCGCCGTGACCTACGCCCCCGTCGCCGCGGCCGTCCGGCAGCTGGGCGCATCGTCTCCGGTTCCCTCCTGGGAAAAGAGCGTCAATAGAAAATTTCCGGTCTACTACGACCCCATGGCTCCTGCGACGGACAATACGGTCCACAGGGCCTGGAGACCGGGCTTGGAGACCGCCTACCCGGAGGAGATACGTGTCTACTTCTAGGACGCAGGTCCGGGGCCCGCAGCTCACGTCGCTTATTGTTTTCCTCTTGATGCTGAATGCCGCCGCGGCGGGCGCGAACCCCTTCCTCGGGTCTGGGGACGCCGAAGACCTTCCCGCCCCGGTCGTACGGGGACAGGCGAACCCTGCCTTGGTTTCCGCTCAGCTTTCCGTTCGGGACCGGATCGCCGCGGTACTTAAGGGTCTGAAAGACGACCCTTCTCCCTCTGCCGTCGGCGCCCTGCTTCTCGGATCCTTCCTGTATGGGCTCTTCCATGCCGCGGGCCCCGGGCACCGCAAGACCGTGGTGTTCTCCCTGTTCCTGGCAAGAAAGACGGCCCCCTGGGAACCCCTGGCCGCCGGATTGCTTTCCGCGGCCCTGCACGGCGTCATGGGATTGGCGGTGCTCGGCGTTCTTACCCTGGCGGCGGGAGCCTTCGCGGGGCTCTCGGACGTCGATTCCGCCTCCCGGTACATGGAGGGCTACAGCTTCCTGGGGCTCGCCGCCATTGGCGCGGCGCTCTCGGTCAGGCAGCTCCTGCACCTCGTCCTGCACCGGGGCCGGTGCGGGCATGTCGCGCCTAGGGACAACAAGAACCTCTACGCCGTGGTCACCCTCACAAGCCTCGTGCCGTGCCCCGGGACCATCATGCTCCTCATGCTGGCGGTCTATCTCGATGTTGCGGCTCTGGGTCTGCTTGGTGTCGCGGCAATGGCGCTGGGCATGGCCGTGGTGGTTTCCGCCGCAGGCTACCTCGCGTACTTCGGCAGGCAAGGCCTCTTCAGCCGGCTGCAGAAGCGCGGAGCCGCGGCGGAGTTGGTGTCCGAAGGACTGGAACTGTCCGCCTACCTCTTCATGACCCTCTTCGCTCTGTACACCGCTTGGCCCTTCCTGATAGCCCTCATCGGCCGCGCCTAAACGAAAAGGCCCGAAACGGCGTGCGCTTCGGGCCTGTCTCGTGGCGCCGTTCCTGCTAAGGTCGACGGGTCTCCTGCCCGCAGCCCGTGCACCCGCCGCAGGCGCCGGCCTTCGGCACGGCATCCCCGTCGGAGCAGCAGGACGGCTTCTTGCCCCGCAGGGCGGCGGCGAGCTTGACGCCGACGAAGATGCAGGCTGCGGCGACGATCGCTCCTACTATGGCAATTTCAACAACCGAGTTCATGCCAAACCTCCGAGGGATCCCAGCTGATAGACCAGGAAGCCCAGCACCCAGCCGAGGGTCAGAAGGAAGAGGAAGGAGAAGCCAACCCACTTCCACCCGAGCTCCGCCTTTATGGTGGCCAGGGCCGCGAAGCAGGGAGGTATGATGAGGGTGAAAAGCATCAGCACGAAGGCCACCAGCGGATTGAAGGTGGGATCGTTGCGCAGCGCGTCCCGCAGGCCCTCGCTCTCCTCGGTCTCCTCAAGTCCTACCTGGTACAGGACGCCCAGGGTGGAGACGACCACCTCCTTGGCGGCGAAGCCCGTGACCGTGGCCACACCTATCTTCCAATCGAAGCCCAGGGGCCGGAACACCGGCTCGATGATCTTGCCCAGGCGGCCCGCGTAGCTGTGCTCAAGAGCGGTCTCCGCGACCGCGGTTTCCAAGTACGCCTCCAGCTCCTCCTCAGAGACGGAACCCTGCTCGGCTTCATAGGATGCGGCCAAGGCCTCCAGCTCGGCTTCGGGAGCCACGTAGGAAGGAAAGGTCGTGATAGCCCAGATGAGGACGGATGACGCCAGGATGACGGTCCCCGCCTTCTGGACGTAATGCCAGGTCTTCTCCCAGACGTGCCAAAGAACCCCGCTCGCCGTGGGAGCGCGGTAGGGCGGCAATTCCATGACGAAGGGGGTCGGATCGCCCTTGAGCACCGTATTCTTGAGCAGCAGGGACGAGAGCAGGGCCAACGCCACGCCGATGGCGTACACGAGCATGACCATATTCGCTGCGTTCTCCGGGAAAAAGGCCGCGGCCAGCAGCACATGGACCGGCAGCTTCGCTCCGCAGCTCATCAGAGGTATGACTAGGATGGTCACTATCCTATCCCGCGGGCTCTTCAGAGTCCGGGCCGCCATAATTGCGGGTACGGAGCAGCCGAAACCGAGCATCATGGGGAACACCGACTGGCCGTGGAGGCCGAAGCTGTGGAGCAGCTTGTCCGTGGCGAAGGCGGCCCGGGACATGTAGCCGATATCCTCCAGTAGGGAGAGGAGGAAGAAGAGGATGATGATGAGGGGAACGAAGGAGAAAACGCCCCCCACGCCCCCGATGATGCCGTCCACGATCAAGGACTGCAGCAAGCCCTCCGGAAGGGCCGCGGTCGCCGCGTCGGAAAGGACGGCAAAAAAGGATTCGAGCCAGGCCATGGGGTACTCGCCCAGGGCGAAGGTGATCTGGAAAACCGACCACAGCACGCCCACGAATATGGGGAGCGATAGGAGCGGATGCATGATAACCTTGTCCAGGGATTCGGTGAGGGAGAAATCTCCCTTCCGGACGATCTGCACGGATTCCCGGACTGCGCCCCTGATGTAGCCGTAGCGCTGCTCCGAGACGATGATCTCCGCATCCTTGCCGTAGTGCCGCTCCACCCAGACCACCGCGTCCTTCGCCGCCGCCTCGACGGCGGAAGCGCCGGCGTGGGCCTTGAGCCGGTCATAGGCGTTGGCGTCCTTCTCCAGAAGCTTGACCGCCAGCCAGCGGACGGGGAAACGGGACGAAAAATCGCCGTCCCCGCCGATTAGGGCTTCCAAGGACTCCAGCTTGGCTTCAAGCTCCTCGCCGTAGCGGACGAAATGCTCCGTATCCACCTTGCCGTCCACCACCTGATCGATGCGGTCCAGCAGGGCGTCTATGCCTGCGCCCTTGGGCCCAACGGTCTTGACCATGGGAATACCCAGCATGGCGGAGAGGGTTGCATCGTCGACCTTTATGCCCTTATCTTCCGCCTCGTCGCTCATGTTGAGGGCTCCCACCACGGGGATGCCGAGTTCCTTGAACTGCAGGCAGAGGTACAGGTGCCGCTCCAGATTGGTGGAATCCAGCACGTCCACTATGACGTCCGGCTTCTCATCCAGAAGGAAATCCCGGGCCACCACTTCGTCGATGGAATAGGCGGTCAGACTATAGATGCCCGGCAGGTCGGTGAACCGGTATTGCCGGCCGTTCCTCGTACGGATGCCTTCCCTTCGCTCCACCGTGACGCCGGGATAGTTGCCGACCTTATGGTGGGCTCCGGTGAGGGCATTGAAGAGGGTGGTCTTTCCCGAATTGGGATTGCCCGCCAGGGCAACCCGCAGAACTTTCGTATCCTCAGCGCTCATTCGCAAGCTCCTTTTCTGCCGCCGTGCCGGCCTCCGTGCCCCATCCGATGCCGGCCGAAGCCTCCGAAACGTCCGAAGAGACGGGATGCGTCCTCCGCGGCGGTCCAATCCCCCACGGGCTCCACTTCTATGCCTGCGGCCTCGCAGCGGCGTATGAGTATGTCGTAGCCCCTGATGCGCACCTGCAGGGGGCCCCGGAGGAATCCGCCCCGGACGACGGCACCCTCGGCGCCCTCGGTGAAGCCCATATCGGCAAGGCGTTTACCCACTTCCTTGTTGAGTATCACCCGCACAACCTTGAATGATGCGCCGTTGGGCGCGTCGCACAGAAACATGGGAACCTCCAAGACATATAGTTATATCAAACTAACAATATGCCACTACTACTCTTGTTAGTTAGAACAGTATAACTTTATCTCCAGGAAGTCAAGAGGAGCAACGATAGTCCGCAGTCACTGCCGCCGTTCGAGCACGGCGGTCAAGGGAAGATGGTCGCTTATGCCGCGCCCGATGCGGGGATTATAGGCGATCGGATAGCCCGAGTCGTCCACGAAGGGTTCCCCGTCGGCAACGGAGAATGATGAGAACTCCCATCCCGCGCCGTCGAAGCAGGCGGCGCCGAAGAGCAGGTGGTCGATGGTCTCCCATTCGCCCCGGTAGGCGTAGGAACCGCCCCAGGTGCCCGAGGTCCAGGGAGAATAGAAGATCGGCAGTCCACGGGGCCATAGGGGGAAGCAGCTCTGTTCCGAGCTGAGGAACAAGCAGTCGCCGCCTGTCGAGACCGAACCCGCTCCCGATGCGGTGCCGGATTCTGCGCCCGGAGGCGCGGGCATCAGGGCGGTGGCAATCGTACGCCCCCGGCGTTCGTACTCGTCGTAGTTCTCATTGAGATCCCCCAGGACCAGCACGGGAGTGTCGGGCTCCGTTGCGGCGAGTTCGGCGGTGCGCCGGGCCACCACCTGGGCGGCGGTCCTCCGCAGGCCCTCCGTGGCGTCCGCGCCGCCGAGCTTGGATTTCCAGTGGCAGACGAAGAAGACCAAGTCCTCCCCCTCCGCGTCTACGCGGACTTCAAGTATCGGCCGGGGGGCGGTCTCCCCCAGCCGCGTGATGCCGTGGGCCCGGGCCGAGAGGATCGGAAGCCTGCTCAGGAGGCCTACCCCCAAGGATGCCCCCGGCAAGGCGGCGAAGGAGGACCAGCGGTAGCCCCAAGGGCCGAGGGGGCCCCGGGCGAATGCATCCAGGACGGCGGCGCTCTCCGCCTCCTGGAGCGCCAGGATGTCCGGGCCCTCCTCGGAGAGCATGCGCAGGGCTCCCGCCAGGGCGTCCAGCCGGGCCCGGTAGCGGGCGTCGGTCCACCCCGCCCCGGAACGATACTCGTCGTATTCCGCGCCGTCGTCCACGCCGTCG
>CAYUPG010000106.1:0-9414 GCA_964446515.1 uncultured Treponema sp. | reverse complement strand
CAGGCGGGCCGTGCGGCCGTCCACGCCCGGGCCGACGCCTGAGGCCAGGCCTTTCCACGTCAGCTCCAGGACCCGCTGCAGGGCCCCGCCCGAGTGGAGCCGGTCGATGAGCGCGGGGTAGGCGGCCCGGAGGGCGGGATCGGGGCGCTCGGCCGCCGCCACCCCCGAGCCTGAAGCATCGGCGGCTGCGGCGGGAATGCCGCCGGCCCCGACGCTCACGGCCCGGAAGGTCGAGCCCACGGCGATGGGGGGGACGGCCAGGAGGCGGGCCTCGATCCTACCGGTCTCTCCGACGCCGGCGGCCCGGAGGACGACCACGCGCAGGTAGCGCGCCTGGGCGAGCAGGCGCCGGTCGGCCTCGTCGAGGCTGATCTTCCGAATGCTCCAGGATGAAGGGGGAGGACCGTGGAGAGCGCTATCGAAAATCTTCCGGGAAACGGCGGGGGAGCCCGTCTCGGCGCCCCCTGCGCCCTCGTCGGAGAGCCTTCCGAACTGCACCCACACCTGCAGACTCGTGCCGGCGGCTACGGAGGCGTCGTAGAAGCGCAGGGGCAGGAGTATTTCCTTGGCGGTCTCGAGGGCCGCAGCGTTCTCCCCCAGACGCACCTGGTAGCCCGACCAGGGACGATCCGCATCAAGGACGAACTCGGCCACCGCGGCCTGGGTCTTGATGCCGGAGTCCGAGACGGGGTAGGGTCCCTCCCTTCCGGAAACCCTGTCCGCCCCGTCCCACTCTATGGGCTTGACCGTGGTGGTGCCCAGGAGGTCCGTGGAACGGTAGTCCCGGTAGACCAGTGGGGCGCGGGAGGCCGCGGTGGGAGTGGGCTCACTCGGAGGCGTTAATTCAGCCCAGAGGCTGCGGGGCTCCTCCGAGGGGAAGGCCCGGGCCAGGTCCCAGTCCAGGTCCAGCTCGGCCCCCTCCATCCCCGCGGCGCGGTAGAGGTTCGTGGTGTCCGTCTGCTCGTAGGCCAGGCCGAAGCCGGCCTGGAGGGCGAGCTTCTCCTCGTTCCAGCCTATCTTTCCTCCCAGGGCGACCATGCCGGGGTGGGAGGCTCCGTCTGAGGCAAAGGATTCAGAGGAAAGGTTCCAGCGGAGTCCCAGGGCCAGCGCTCCGCTCAGGGGGGACGAGTTCTCGTAAACGGCCCCTATGCCCGCGGAGAGGCTTCCGAAACGGCCGTCCTCCGATCTCCTGAGGAATACGATGCGTATCTTTTCCTCCGCGGCGACGGGACCGGAAAAGGTCACCAGTCCCGAGGCGGGGTCGTAGCTCGCAGAAGGATCCGGGAACCCGTCGCGGTAGGCCTGAACGGAGCCGGGCACCGCATCGGTTCCGATGTCGTAGGCCCCCGGGGCGCCGTAGGAGGAGAAGCGGAGAGAGAGGTCCTGGGAGGAGGGCGCTTTGCCCGGTAGGTAGAGCTCGGGCGCCAGGGCCAGGAGCGGCCAGCGGGCTTCGGCGGAGCGCCGATCCGTCCCCCGGCCAAGGACCATCACTTCGTAGAAGCCCCGGCTCCCGCTCTCCGCGGCGGCGCCGAAGGCGCTTTCCGCCTCTATAAGGTAGCCTGAGATCCTATCCCCCGTGGACGAGCGCACCAGGGAGGCGCTTTGAACCGAGGGGAAGGGGGCCTCGTAGCGGCTGCGGACCTCGAAGGGCGAGAAGGTGCCGGCCTCGTAGAGGACCAGGGCGGGGCTGCCGGCTATGGTGACGGTCGCGGGCTTCGGCCCGTCGGCGTCCCCCGGCTGCGGGTAGGCTCCTAAGTCCTCGTTCAAGCGGCCGGCGGTGGCGAAGGCGGCCTGCGCGTCCCCGAGGAAGCCGCCGCCGGGAACTGCGGCTGTGCCGTAGTAGCCCAGGGAGCTCGTCCAGGGCTCCGGAACGCCCCCCTTGCGGTAGGCGACGGCCAGGCGGCCCGCCGGCGCGGCCGTGAGCTCCAAGAGGCCCAGGGCGGCGGAAGCGGCGAATTCCCCCGCCTGAGCCCGCCGCCACTTCCGTCCGTCGGAGCCGGAGAGGGAGCCTGCGGCATCTTCCAAGTACACCTCTGCCTGGCCGTCCAGGCCTGCATCGGGCAGTACGAAGGAGCGGCCCCTGCGGGAGGCTGCTGCGGAAAGCTCCGCGCTGCTCCGTTCCCGTCCGCCCTGAAAGACCTTCTCGGAAAGCACCGCCCCGTCGTAGCGCGCCAGGGCGTGTATGCCCAGATCCCCCGAGCCGAACCTGCCGTAGGCGCCGAGGGAGTTGGGAGTGTCCCCCCCCAGGTCCAGGTAGGGAAAGGATGGAAAATCCAGGCCCGTGTTGCCTATGCCCACATAACGCACCGTCTCGCCCTCCAGGCCCCGGTAGCCCGCGCGGTAGGTGTTGAGGTCGTAGTCGTCGAGGAACGAGGCCTCCACGAACCAGCGCTCCCGTATCCACAGGGCCAGGGTGAGGTCCGTCTCCTGAAGGAAGAGCAGCGGCCCCCCGTCGCCTCCCGAAGCCCGCGTCCCGAGGGGCGTCAGGGCGAGGCCCCAGGTGGACGAGACGGTCCCCTTCCAGGAGCCGGAGATGGTGAGGGAAACGTCGGAGTCTCCGAGTTCCGTGGCGAACAGTTCCGCCGCCGCCTCCTCCGAAGGGGATGCCGGCGTCTGGGATTCCGAAGAAAGAGGCGCGGCGAAGGCGAAGAGGAGGGCGACGAGACTGGCGGCGGCACTTCGCAAATCGCGCATGGGTAGTGTATAGTATAGCCCGGTACCGCACCGTTGCGTCCAGAGAGGGTTTGGGAATATGATCGTGTCGATGATCCAGATGATTTTCGAGATTCCCGATGCGGGGGATCTAAAGGATAAGCGCCGCATAGTCCGCTCCGTCAAAGATCGGCTTCAGCGTCAGTTCCACATGAGCGCCGCGGAGGTGGACCTGCAGGACTCCATCAGCTTCGCCCAGATCGGCGCCGCCCTGGTGTCAAACTCGAAGACCTTCGGGGAGACGGTCATACAAAAGGCCTTTTCCGCCATAGAGAAGGATACCCCGGTCCGCATACAGGACGTGCAGATCCATTCGGAGGAGTTTTAGCCATGCCTATTTCAAGAACGGCCCTTGCAGCCTGCGCGCTCGTGTTTCTCGGTACCCTGCAATCCTGCATCGGCATCTCCTCGGACGTGAACATCCGCGCAGGCGGTGGCGGGACCATCGCCCTGGAGTACCGCATTTCCAAGATGCTCGAGTCCATGGGCAAGCTGGACGGAAACGAAAAATGGCTGCCCCTGCCGGTGGGCAGGACCGACTTCGAGCGGACGGTCTCCCGTATTCCCGGGCTGAGCCTCAGCTCCCATTCCATGAGCCGTACCGAAACGGACGTGGTGGTCAAGGCGGAACTCTCATTTTCCGACCTCACCGCCCTGGCCGCCTTCCTGGACTCCGGGGGACGCTCCGCCCAAGTCGCCGCAGGGACCGCCGCAGGATCCGAGCGCTCCATAACGCTGCGGCTTTCCGAGGGCGGCGGGAACATGGACGCGGATCTGGATACCCTCCTGCGGACCGTCTTTGCGGGGTACGCCCTGGACCTGCGCTTCACCCTTCCCGGCGTTCCGACCCTTACGGCCGAGGGCCCCGGTGCCCCGGGCTCCGCCTCCGTTTCCCAGCGCACCGCCCGCTACGCCGTTCCCGTCTACGACCTGCTGGCCGCCCCGGGGGCCGTCACGCTCAGGTTGGCCTGGAGAGAATAAGAGCTCACCGTATGGGGGCCGAGACCTCCTCCCGCAGTTCGGTCGGACCCTCCCGGCGGAGGGCCGTTGCGTGCAGGCTTCCCTGAAGGTCGGCCGGCAGCACCAGCTCCAGCTCCAGGGGATTGCGGGGTCCGTATCCCAGACGGAACTCCACCCTGCGGCCGCCTTCCTCGATGCGGTACGGCATGGGAGCGTCGTAGATCAGGATGCTCCGGCCTTCAGCCTCGGTCTCCAAGGCCAGCTCGAAACGGTCCACCCTGCCCGCTGCGGAAAGCCGGATATTCAGGATGCGCCGGTCCAGGAAGGTCTTTTCTTCCACCCCGAGCGTAGGTTCCAAGGGCTCCGCGCTCTCAGGCGCTGGGAGCTCGACGCCGTCACCCCCGCCTCGACCGTAGGAGACGACCGCCCCCAGGACGCCGAGGAAAAAGAGGGCTCGGGGAAGCCATACCCGCAGGGGCTTGAGCTTTTCGCCCCGGCGGGAGGAGAGCAGAGGCACCCGCTTGAAGAGGAACAGGAAGGGCAGGACCAGGAAGGCGGCGAGGAGCATGAGCTCCCAGCGCGGGGAGCTCAGCAGGGCCGGGAGGGTGGGGTCGCCGGACCCTACGGCGGAGCCCAGGGCTCCGAGCAGCTGAAGCGGCGCCAGGGCCGAAAAGATGAATACCGCCTGGGCCGAGGAGGCGAGGGCGGCGGGAAAGGCGAATACGGCGGCCCAGAGGAATACAGGAAGAAAGGTGACGTCAAGCGCCGCGGCGACCGCCGCTCCTAAGATGATAAGAAGCATGCCCGCGTGGCCGAAGAAGTGCGCCCTCCTCGGCAGGCGCAGCAGGGCCGGCAGGGGGCCCGCCAGGGCGTACAGGGCTATGGCCAGGAGCACCCTCAGGGCCGCGGCGCCGTATCCTCCCCCTGCCGCTCCGGAAAGGAAAACGAAGAGGGGCCCCGAAGCCATGAGGCAGAGAGTCAGAAGGCCAAGGTAGAGGAGCACTATCCAGGAGCGCCTGAGGAACACCGTCCACTGGGCGATGAGATAGCGCCGGTGGGTCAGCGAAAAGACAAGAAAAAAGGCGAGGATGGCTGCGAATAGGCCGACGAAGAGGGCTACCGTGGACCCTTCTCCCAGATAGGCCGTGTAGGGACCGTAGTGGAGGATGGTGTAGCGGTAGTCGTTTTCGTAGGGCTCGTCGGCGAGGGTTTCGGCGTAGCGGTACAGGGCCTCGGCCGCCGCCTCGGAAGCAAGGGGTCCGGCGGCGCCTTCCGAGCGTACTCCCCGTATGAGCAGTGCCGCCCGCCCGCCTGCCTGGGCCCGCCTGAGAAGCTCGGTCCCGGCCACCAGGCCGATGCGGTAGAGCTCGTTGTAGGGCAGGGGAATTTTGAAGGATATGCCCGAGCGGGACAGGGCGCGGGTTAGGGGCTCCAGGGCACCCAGGGGCGCGACGCTTCCGGCCGCGCCCTGATGGAGCTCGAGACTGTCGAAGCCTTCTTCCAGTGAGAGATAGAGAATGACGGTGCGCTCCTCGTCCCCTCCGTGGTCCAGAAGATCCTGCAGGCCCAGGTGGTCGGGGTGCTCGTCCGCCAGATAGGCTATCTTGAGGGGGATCGGAGCTCCGCGCCGTTCGACCAGATCCAGGAATGCGGACACGACGGCTCCGGGTGCTTCTACCGGAAGGGCCAGAATCAGGGTCTTTTCCCCTGAGTCCGCCTCTGGTCCCGGAATCGCCAGGTGCACCGAGGTTCCGAAGCCCCCGTACTCCGCAAAGAGCGGCCGCTCTTCCGGCGCATAGCCCCGCTCCCGCAGGCCCGCCGCGCCTCCTTCCGCGCTGAGGCTGAAGCCAAGGAAGAAAAGTAATAACGCGAGGACGGCCGGGACGGAAGGTCGGATCACCGCCTAAACATAGTCCCCCCTTCGATAAGCGTCAAGATTGGGATGACAGAACGGAATAGCTTCGGTATACTTTTGTTCTATGCCCGGACAGGAAAGAAAAACCGTATTGGATCTTCCCCTCAAGGTGGTGCTGACCGAAGAGGGGTCGACGGTGTTCATCCGTCAGAATAAAAAATTGTCAAAATTCAAGCTCGCCGACAACGCGGAGGAGTACGGGCTGCTCCTGGAGAAGTTCGTCCCCGCCTCGGTGCAGCGCATGCTGCTCATCGACTACATCTCCAAGATCGAGATATCCGGAGCGGAGTACGTGTCCTGCAGGCAGGAGGTGATGGACCTCTCGAAGCTCATCCTCTACGGACTCCTCTACCGCCAGTACAACAGCCACCTGTTTTCCCGCATCCTCGGCTCGGACCTCATCAAGCGCTGGAATCGGGCCAATCCGTCCTCGATAATCGACGAGAAGACGAAGTTCAACGAGGGAATGCTCCAGAATTTCCTGAAGGACCGCGAAAAGGTCATCGGAGATATTCGGGAAGAGATCCTGGCCCCCCTCCGGTCCGTCATCACGAAAAATTCCAACCTCCTGCCCGACGAGAAGAATATCCAGCTGTTTCTGAGCGAAAAGTTCCTCAACAACCTCAGACCCATGATCTGGTTCATCCTGGGCAAGTTCCGCGGGGTGGACGGCTACGAGGCCCTCATCAAGGAAATCAGGACCGGCCTCTCGGACTACATGGATAAGGCGCGGATAGCCGAATACGTCGCCCTCATGGTCATCGAGCTGGCGGTGAACGCGGAGAACGCAAACCTCCGCAAGGAGGCGGCCTTCCTGTACCGGGGGACCGTGGATTCCAACGCGGTGCTCTTCGACCCGAACATCCGGATGCGGGTGATCGAGGAGCTGAAGAAGAAGAACGATCTGGTCTACGTTTCCTGGAAGATAGGGGGCACCCGCTCGTCCATAGGCACCCAGGGCAAGCTGCAGGTCACCCTCTACAACAAGGAATCGGAATACCAGCTGATGAAGGACAGCATCGACGCCAAGAAATCGGCGGACCTCAAAAAGAAGAGCCTCTTCGACTTCTACCGGGAGCTGCCCGAGGGAGGGGCCGATACGGAGCTGGGCCTCTATTACCTGTCCTACCTCAACGAGGCCTGCGAGAAGGTGGGGGTGAAGTTCGAGTCGGTGGTCGGCCAGATCAAGGAATCGGAAACCACCGTGGTGACCCTCAACTTCAACCTCTAGCGCGGCGCTCCGGTATGCCCTGGGGAGGACGTCCGGAAGCCGCGAAGGCGGCGGACTGGTAGAGGGAGCAGAAACAGTGGCCGTGCTCCTCGATGTCCTGCCGCGCGTAGACGCAGGGGCAGAGCACGTCCGCGTCCGCTTCCCGGCTCCCCTCGGTGTCCCTGCAGGGACAGAGGTAGTAGCCGTACCGGTTCCAGTTGGTGTTGAGTCCCGAGACCAGATCGTTGTAGAAGGCCGCATCCGGCGTGAGCACCCAGCCCTGCTTTTCCGCCACCATGCGGGTGAAGCGCAGCGTCTCTTCCAGGGTCTTCTGCGTCATGGCGGCGTCCTAGGATTCCAGGAGGGTCTTGCGCCAGTCGGGCTCGAGGAACCCGACCAGGGTCTTCTCTCCGTCGATTACCGCGTAGGGGAAGGATATGTGCTCGTTGAACTTCGCCTTGAGCTCTTCCTTGGCGCGGTTCTTCACTTCGATGGGGACCGTGTCGACGTGGACGAAGCGGTGGGCTATGGAATGGTCCTTGAGGAAGGCCAGGGCCCGCTTGCAGAACCCGCAGGTGGAGAGGGCGTATACCTCCACGTCGTGCCTCCCGTCGGATCCCTCCACCGTGGTGTATTCAAGGTAGCTGAACATCACTCCTCCTTCAGTCCCGCGACGAGGCGGACGTAGGCGTCCGCGTCGAATTTCCGCTTCAAGCCCGCGGCGTTCATATACCGTACTGTACCGTAAATGGGCCGGCCCGTCCACGGCCTGTCGTGCTTGCCGAAGCACCAGGCTATGCCGGCGTAGCCTGAGGGATCCCGTCCGTCCAGGGAGTAGGAGTCGTTGAGCCGTACCGCCGCGGCCCAAGCTTCCTCCGGCGAGGCGGTCCAGGCAAGAAGCCGCTTGCCCCAGTACATGCGCATGTGGCCGTGCATGCGCCCGGTCCGCACCATCTGGTCCTGGGCGGCGTTCCAGTAGGGGTCGGAGGTGTCGGCGTTCTCCAGCCGGGCAAAGGAATACCGTTCCGCCCGCGGGTGCAGGGCTCCCTCCGCGAGCGTCCGGGCCGCCCATGCCGGAAGGCAGGACGGCGCGTCGTAGTCTTCCCGATGGGCGGCCATGTTCATGGCCAACTCCCTGCGCACTACGAGCTCCTCGATGAAGGCCGCGGCCCCGCCGTGCACGCAGGCGGAAGCGCTTCTCTCCCCCGCCGCCTGCAGGACGCGCCGGACGAGCTCCGCCGGGCCGACGCGGCCGTAGTGGAGGGCTTCGCTCATCCCCGAGGTGCCCTCCAGCGTCGGGTCGCTGCGGTCTTCCCCGTAGCGGTCCAGGCGGCGGTCCAGGAAGGCGTCGAACCGGACCAGGTCCTGACTGCGCAGGGGAGCTTCCCTGGGCCGCTGCTCCCCCATCCTAGAGGGCCTAGCGCCCGGAGGGGCCGCCAGGATGTCCGCGATATCGGCGCAGAACACCCCGCCGAGTTCAAGGCCCAGGGAGCTCTTTCGGGGTATGCGGTTCTCCGCGCCTTCCAGAAAAAAATCCAGGTGGGGGTGCAGGCGGCGGCGCAGGGTATAGGCGGACCATTCTTCCTTTGCGGACGCGACGGCCAGGGGCACCGTCACGTTCCCCTCTATCCGCACCATGCGGCAGGGGACTGCGGCGGCGATGCGCCCTAGGGCGGCCCGCTGATGCCTAAGATACCCCGCGTCCGCCGCCAGCGCCGCCGCCCGCCCCGCCGCCCGCACCACGAGCTCGACGGGATCGCCCCTGCCCAGGGCCAGGCGTATGCCCTTTCCCGCCAGGACTGCGCGGGTCTCCTCCAGGGCGTCCAGGAGCCTTCGATAGTGGAGGACCGAGGCGCCGGGGTAGCTTTCCATGACGCAGAACAGGACCAGCACGGGCAAGCCCAGGCGGTCCGCCGCGGCGGCCGCCCAATCCAGGGCGTGGTTCTCTTCGCCCCGCAGGGAGGCGTGCATCCAGTACAGGACGTAGTCCCCCGGCCGCTCCGGCAGTCCGTTGAGTTCGGCGCATCTTTCTTCCCGCATGACGGATAAGTATATGCACTTGTCCTCCCGGGGCAAGGGCGCTATTATTGGCCCATGGCGGCGCTGCACCTGCTCTTCCTCCTTTGCCTTCCCATCCTTTTTGGCGGATGCTCCCAGTCCGAGCCCCGCATCCAGGCGGCCACGCTGCGCCTGGTCTACGGCGGCGCGGGGGAGGGGCCGGAGGAACGCTTCACCTTCATGGTTGCGCCGGAGGACGACGACGGAATCGAAGACCTCGCGGAGCTCCACCTGGTGCACGATAGGGAGCAGCTGTACTGGACCCTTGAGGAAGGGGATTGGATACGTGCGGAGCAGGGGGGGCGCACCTGGATAGGAAGCCACGGCATAGCCATGCCGGACGGGGCGGCCTTGCCCCGGGGCGGCTACCGGGCGGTGCTCGTGGACAAGTCGGGCGCCCGAACCGAGCGGACCTTGGGCTTCGACGCCCCCGTGCTGCCGCGCTATCCCTTTCCGTCCCTGAGCATAGAGGGGGAAAGGTACCGGGTAAGCTCGGAATATCCGAAGAACCTCCTGGTGCTCTACGACGTGCAGGGGGGGCGGCTCCGCACGGTTAACC
>CAYUPG010000105.1:0-9516 GCA_964446515.1 uncultured Treponema sp. | reverse complement strand
ATAAAATAATTCGTCTATTTTGACGATAAAAATGCATCTTTCTATTGCTATGATATGAAGGTATGGCATCCTAGTGCGTTTCGTTGTATAGTATCTCCATGCACATGGACGATCCTGCGGTGGGCGAGAATCTCGGGGAGTTGGCCCGGGCATTCGCTTCTACCCAAGACAGCGCGCTGATAGAGTCCTTCTTGAGGAGCCTATTGACTCCCGCCGAGACCGCGGATGTGGCCGCCCGGTGGGCCCTGGTCAAGTCCTTGGATAAAAAGATACCCCAGCGGGAAATCGCCAAGGAGTTGGGGCTTTCCCTCTGCAAGATAACCCGGGGTTCCCGGGAGCTCAAGAAGCCCGATTCTCCCTTCCGCCGCATGCTGCTGCTCTCGGAGCAGCAGCCCAAGACTACCTAAGGTCTGCATAGGCCCTTCGGCAAGTTCAGATTCCTCAACAAAAGTGCCGAATCCCCTCGTTGTGCCTTCGCCGGATGGGGCGTAGCCTTAACGTACCAAATTCCGAGGAGGAAAACGGATATGAAACGAATTACCGCGTTATTGGCGACCCTGGCCGCTGCTGCGGCGCTGGTCCTGCCGCTCTTCGCCGAGGGGCAGAAGGAACAGGCTTCAGGACCCGTCGAGCTGACCATCTGGACCCACGAGGACCCCAACCGGACCAAGCTGGAGAAGGGGCTCATCGATCAGTTCATGGCCGCCAACCCCAACGTAAAGGTCAACTACGTGACCTATCCCTCCGGAAAGATCAAGGACATCGTGGTGGCAGGCTTCGCCGCGAGCCAGGGTCCGGACATCTTCAATCTGGAGATCAACGATGCCTATCCGTTCATCGCCAACGGACGGGTGGCCCCGGTGGACCCCGCGTCCGCCGGCTACCGGAACAGCAAGGCCATCGTGGAGGCCTATCTGCCGGGCATGCTGACCCCCGTGGTCGAGGGCGACAAGGTATACGGCCTGCCCCTGGAGCTCACCAACTGGGCCGTCTTCCTCAACAAGAAGATTTTCCGGGACGCGGGGCTGGACGCCGAGAAGGACTGGCCCAAGACCTGGGAAGAGGTCATGGCGGTTTCCGAGAAGATCGTTCGCCGCAACGGCCAGATCATCACCCGCAGGGGCTTCGACTTCCGCTACCCCTACTATCTAATCAGCTGGATGCCCATGGTGGAGCAGCTGGGGGGCAAGCTCATCTCCGACGACGGCAAGACGGCCATCGTGAACGACGCGGCCTGGCTCAAGGCCCTGCGCTACATGAAGGAGTTCGGTCCCGCAGGCAAGAACTTGGGCTCCCCCACCTACGCCGCGGCCCGCAAGCTCTTCGACAACGACAACAACGAGATCGCCATGTCCCTGTCCGGGCTCTACCAGGAGCAGCGGATGGAGGCGGCCAACAAGGCCTTCTACGATTCCGGAGAGTGGACCGTCATCCCCTATCCCCAGTGGAAGGACGCGGTCAAGGTCGAACCCAACCACTACTACGGCCACTACTACATGGTGAACGTCCAGAAGCCCGTCGCCGCCCAGAAGGCCGCCTGGAAGCTCATCGCCTTCATGCTGAGCCACGGAGAGGACTATCTTAAGCAGGTCGGCCTGGTGCAGCCCACCAAAGCCCTGATGGAATCCGCGGCCTTCAAGGCCATGCCCTATTCCGACGTGTTCCGCGCGGACCTGGAGAAGGGGAGCATCGTGTACTACGGCGCCAATTCGCCCAAGATCGACTCCCTGCTCAAGACCGCGGTGGAATCGGTGATGATGGGCACCGCGGAGCCGGAGAAGGCCCTGGCGGAGCTGCGCAAGGCCGTCCAGGAAGTGCTGAACGAACAGTAAGCGGTAGGGGAACGAACCATGCGAGGAAAACGGATTGTCGGATACGAGGCGAAGAAAGCGAGGTGGGGGTGGCTGTTCGTCGCTCCGGCGATCGCGTTTTTCTCGCTCTTCTCGTTCTTCCCCATCGCCAACGCCCTGTGGACGAGCTTCTTCAACAAGAGGCTTTTGTCCCTCAAGCCTCCCCAGTTCATAGGCCTGGACAACTACGTCAGGGTCCTGACCGGCGCGGAGTTCTGGAACTCCGCGGCGGCCACGGGCATCTTTACGCTGGGCTCCTTCATTCCCCTGGTGGCCCTGAGCCTGCTCCTGGCGGTGCTCATCTCCAGTCGAAGGCGGTTCCGCCGGGAACTCCAGCTGCTGTACTACAGCCCCGCGGTGCTCTCCTCCGTGGTGGCCGCCCTGATCTGGATGCTCATGTTCGATCCCCGGGGCCTGGCCAACCAGGCGGCCAACCTGCTCCTGGGGACGCCGGGCATAGACCGCCGCTGGCTTTCCGACGGAACCATGGTCCGCGTCTCCACCATGATCGTCTACGTGTGGAAGTACATCGGCTACTTCACCATCCTCTACATCACCGGCATCGGCAAGATCCCCAAGTCCGTGATGGAGGCGGCGGTCATAGACGGGGCGGACGGCTTCAAGAGCTTCCGCTACATCGTGCTGCCCCTGCTCAAGCCCACCACGGTGCTGGTGTCCATCATGGCCATGATCCAGTGCCTCAAGACCTTCAGCACCCAGTACCTCTTTACCCAGAGCGGCGCCCCTACGGGACCCATCAACGTGATAACCCTCAACATCTACAACACCGCCATGCGGGACCTCAACATAGGGCGGGCCAGCGTTATGAGCGTCATCCTCTTCCTGACCATGCTGGCCTTGACCGGCCTGCAGATGCGGCTCTCCAAAGCCGACGACGTGAGCTACTAGGAGGCGCCGGATGATGACGAATACCAAGCATGCCGCCGGCATGGGCCCCAAGCTCCTCAACCTGGGGGCCTGGCTCTTCCTGGCCCTCACCGTGGCCCTGGTCGCCGTACCCCTGGTCTTCATGGCCGGGGCCTCCCTGATGCCGGCCCTGGAGATCATGCGGATGCCCTACAAGTGGCTTCCCCTGCCGCCCTTCCCGCAGAACTACGTCCGTGCGGTGGCCGGCAACGACGGCACCTACATGTTCCTGCGGAACATCCTGAACTCCGTGATCGTCTCCGGCTCCATCATGGCCACCACGGTGCTCCTGTCCTCCCTGGCGGGCTACGGCCTGTCCAAATTCAGGTTCAAGGGACGAACGGTGGTGTTCATGCTCATCATGGCCACCATGATGATACCCTTCGAGACGATCATGGTGCCCCTGTACCTGGTGGTCCTGCGGCTTGGGCTCCAGGACTCCTACCGCGGGCTCATCATACCCTTCATGATGAACGCCTTCGGCGTCTTCCTGATGCGCCAGTACCTGGTGACCTTTCCGGAGGAGATGCTGGACGCCGCCCGCATCGACGGGGCGGGGGAAATTCGAATCTACCGCCGGGTGGTGCTGCCCAACTGCGGTCCGGCCATGGCGAGCCTAGCCATCTTGACCTTCCGGCAGCAGTGGGACAATCTGCTCTGGCCGCTGCTGGTGGCCCAGCGGGAGACCATGAAGACCATACCGGCGTACATCGTTAAATTCGCGGCGGAGAAGCACGCCGACGAGGGGGCGATGATGGCCGTGGCGGTCATCGCGAGCCTGCCGGTCTTCGTGCTCTTCTTCACCCTATCCAATTATTTCGTCGGAGGATCCGCCGTCTACTCGGCGGGCAAGGAATGAAGCTTTTCATCTTCGATATGGGCGGAGTGGCGGCGGGCAACGTGCACTGCCTTCCCGCCATGTCCGCAGCCCTGGGGCTGAGCCCCCGGGAGTTCATCGCCGCCGCCGCCGCGGCGGACCCTTCGGAAGCCCCTTCGCCGTACAACCGCGGGGACATCCTGGCCGTCCAGAAAGGAACGCTGGACCAGGACACCTTTTGGCTGCGCCTGGAGGGGCGGGCCGCCCGCCTCTTTCCCGATAGGGCCGTGCGCGTGCCCCGCCGCGGCGACGGCCGCCCGGAGGACCTCTGGGCCACCTTCTTCAAACCCGTCCGGGACGAGGGAACCCTGCGGGTCATCGAGGAGCTGAGCGCCGCGGGCGGCCGGGTGGTCTGCGGGACCAATACCCTGTCGTCCCACTACGATATCCACGATGCCCGCGGCGACTACCGCCCCTTCGCCAGGGTGTACGCCTCCCACCTCATGGGAAGGGTCAAGCCCGACCCGGACTTCTGGCGGCTCATCCTGGAGTCGGAAGGCATCGAGCCCGCCGACGCCTTCTTTACCGACGACGGAGAGGAAAATGCCGCCGCCGCCGCGGCCCTGGGCCTCGCGGTTCACCGCTTCGTGGACGCCGCCGGCCTCAGGCGAGCCCTGGTCGAGCTGGGCGCGCTGCCCCGGTGAAACGCGCGCTTCTCGATCGCTGGTGGGCGATTGCGGCTGCCTGCGCCCTCCTGGCCTCCTGCGGGCGAAGCGCCTCCTACGGACGCGGCGCCGCCCCGGTTCAGGCAGGCGGCGGCGGGGAAGGCCGCACTTTGACGGTCTACTCGCCCCACCCCGAGCCCATGACCTCCCTGGTGGTCAAGGAATTCAGGCAGCGCACCGGGATCCCGGTGACGGTGGTGTCCGGAGGGACCGGGGAGCTCCTTTCCCGTCTCCGGGCCGAGGCGTCCGCCCCGCGGGCGGACGTGCTCTGGGGGGGAGGGGTGGAATCCCTGGACGCCGACCGTTCCCTCTTTCAGCCCTACGTATCCGAATCCGGCGACGCCATACCTGCGGGATTCAAGGACCCCGCAGGTTACTGGACGGGCTTTTCGGTCATCCCCATGGTCATCCTCTACAACGGCCGCCTGGTGCCCCGGTCGGAGGCCCCCCGCGGCTGGTCGGATCTGACCCGCCCCCTCTTCAGGGGCCGCATAGCCTTCGCCGATCCGGAAAAATCCGGCTCCGCCTACACCGCCCTGATCGCCATGCTGACCGCCATGTCCGCAAGTCCTCCCGGGACGGACATTCCTGCGGGCGGCGCCGGTTCCCTCCTGGGGGACGCCGCGGCCTGGGACTTCCTGAGGGCCCTGATGCCCTCCCTGGAGGAGGGCATCCTTCCCCAGTCGGAGTCCGTCTACGCCGGGGTGGCCGCCGGGGAGTGGTTCGCCGGCATCAGCTTCGAGACCGCGGCGTTGGCCCTGATGCGCACGGGCAGCGACCTTGCCCTGGTCTACCCCGCCGAGGGCACCGCCGCCCTGCCCGACGGCGTGGCCCTGGTCGCGGACGCCCCGAACGGGGAGGACGGCCGCCGCTTCATCGATTTCGTGCTGAGTCGGGACGTGCAGCGTGTGGTGTCCGAGCGCTGGTCCCGCCGGAGCGTGCGCCAGGACGTGCCGCCCCCCGCTTCGGCGCCCGCCCTGGGGGACCTGAACCTATTGCCCTACGACCGCGCCGCAGCCGCCCGCGCCAAGCCCGCGGTCCTTGCCGAATGGTCCCGGATCAGAGACCGTCCTTGAACTGGCTGGGGGTGAGCCCCACGATGCGCTTGAACACCTGGCTGAAGTAGCGCTGATCGGAGTAGCCCACCAGGTCGGCAACCTCGTAGATGCGGTGCTCCCCCGCGGTGAGCAGCTCCACGGCCCGCTTGACCCGGTAGTACATGAGGTAGTCGCCGAAGGTGTAGCCCGTCTCCTTCTTGAAGATCCGGGAAAGGTAGCCCGAAGATATGCCCAGCCGCTCCGCTGCGGCGTCCACCGAAAGGTCCCTCTGATAGCTTTCCTGTATGTGGCTTATCGCGGCGGCCACGTACTTGGACTGGGGGTCCTGCCTCCGGCCCAGCTCGTATTCACGGAACAGCATGAGCGTGCCGGCCTGCCCTTCGTCCATGGTCCGTTCAAGGCGCGTCCGGGAGCGCCGGTCCTCGATCTCCGCCTTCAGGCGCCGTATCGATGCTTCCAGCTCTTCGTCGTCCAAAGGCTTGAGCAGATAATTGCGGACCCCCAGGCGAAGGGCCGTCCGGGCGTACTCGAAGTCGTCGTACCCGGAGATGATGATGAACTCGGGGCCCTCGCCCCCCAGGGCTTCCCGGGCGGCCTCCACGAGGCGCAGTCCGTCCATGCCGGGCATGCGTATGTCCGTCACCACGATGTCCGGCTTCTTCTCCGCTATGAGAGCGAGACCCGAGGCCCCGTCCTGGGCGCTGCCGACGACGAGACAATCCCAGGCCTCCCAATCCACCGTAAAGACCAGCTCCTGCAGGAAGGCCCGCTCGTCCTCTATTACGGCAACCTTCATCATTGGGCGCCTCCGGCGGACCGCAGGGGCATCAGGAGCCGCACCCGCACCCCCCGGGCGTCGCTCCGGTTGCCTATCTCAAGCCCGTACCGCGGTCCGTAGAGCAGCACGAGCCTTCTGTGTATGTTGGCAAGGGCCATTCCGGAACCCTCTCCGCCGCCGATGGATTCTCCCTGGGCAAGGGCATCCTCGATGTGGTCAAGGCGCGGGCCGTCGATGCCGACGCCGTCGTCCTCCACGATAAGTTCCAGATCCTCGCCCCGCCTGCGGGCGTAGATATCCAGGCATCCGGGACCTACCCTTTTCTCCAGGCCGTGGACCACTGCGTTCTCCACCAGTGGTTCCAGGACAAGGCGGGGGACGGGCACCGCCAATACGTCGTCCTCCACATGGAGGCGGAAGGCGAAGCGGCCCGGATGTCGGATCTCCTGTATATCCAGGTAGCACCGTGCCAGATCCAGGTCTTCTTCCAGCAGGACGAACTCCCCCTCCGGAGCGAAGCCCGACCTGAGGAGCTTTCCCAAGCGCAGGGAAATTTTTGCTATATCCTCCACCCCATGCAGGCGCGCCAGGGATTTGATGGTGTTCAGGGTGTTGTAGAGGAAGTGGGGATTGATCTTCGACTGGAGGGCGGCCGCCTCGGCCTTCCGTATCAGGCGGTGCTGTTCGATGGTCTCGTCCACCAGCCTCTGCACCCGGGAGACCATGCGGTTGAAGCTGCGGACCAGAGAGCCCAGCTCGTCGTTCCTGCGCAGCAGGAGCCGGGCGCTCAGGTCTCCCCCCTCGACCTTGGCCATGGTGCGGACCAGCTGGTGTATGGGGTCCGAGATGGCCCGGGAGAGCAGCAGGGATAGTCCCAGGGCCGTGGCCAAACTCAAAAGGCCCGACAGGTAGGTGACCGTCCGCAGGGCCGCCGACTGGGCATCCACCGGCGCCAGAGGCTGGTAGGCTATGAGGCGCAGGGTGTCGGATATGGCCACATGGGCGGTTATGCGCCCTGCGCCGTGGTCGAGCGTGGTGCCCCGGGGCAGGCCGCCGGTATCCTCGAAGTCCCCTTCCCGGTAGGGGCGGCCCATGTCGAAGAGCACGCAGTCCGAGGAGTCGACCACCAGCAGCTCGGTGAAGGCGTCCTTGGCCGTGGGAAGCAGCTCCGCCAGGGCTATCCGCTTGATGTCGATGATCACCGTCCCCGCCGGCCCCTCGGGACGGGGCGTAGCCGGGACCGCCCTGCCAAGGGCCAGGGCGGTGGGATTGTCCTCCTGGGGGTGGGGTCTGCCGAAGATGGCCGCCTGGGCGAGGAGGGCCGGAGCTTCACCCAGGGTGCGGGGAAGATAGCGGTTGGTGCCCCGCTCCAGGGCCCCCAAGATGCCCCAGGCGGCGTAGGCCGAGGAGGCGTAGGTCTCGGGGACCGCGGCGGTCCCCAGGGCGACGCCGTGGCGGGGGACTATGTAGACGGCCTGGCGGTCGGCCCGGCCGGCCGAGAAGATGCGGCGGTTCACATCCGCCGTGAGCTCCGCGGACCTATCCGCCGGGTCGGCGGCGAGGTACTCGATGATCGCGGGATCGGAAGCCAGCTCCGCGAGGGTGGCGGCCCAGGTGTCCAGGAAGGAGCGCAGGGAGTCTGCCGTCAGGGTTGCGGCCACGTCGGAGCGCTCCACGAGGCTCCGCTCAAGAACGCCGCGGGACAGCAGGCCGAAGCCTGCGGAAAGAAACAGGGTGGGGATGCTTCCGGTAAGGAGGAAGGCCCCCAGGAGTCGGTAGAAGAAACGGCCGGGGCGCGCCGTTTCCATGGCTAGACGGTTCCGATGCGGAAGGATCTGCGGAATAGGATCCTGCGGCCCCGCTCCAGCCAGACCACCAGGACGGCCAGCACGAGGCGCGGGACCATGGCCCAGAAGAAGGGCACGCCTATGGCCGCGAAGAGGAGCGTATCCTCCAGAAGGGAGTGGCTGATCCCCACGTGGTGGTTGAAGAGGTCCCCGTCGGAGAGGGACAGCTTTCCGGATTCCGCCCGCTCTATCATGATGGCGGAGCCGTAGGCGAGGCCCACGAGGTTCGCGACTATCCACAGGAAGCCGGCGCCGGCAGGCAATCCAAGCACGGCCATAAGCGGCGCCGTCGCCTTGCCTAGCCATTCCATGACGCCGAATTCTTCCATAATTTTCTGCGCCGTCATGAGGACCGTCACGATGACCGCGACCTTGAGCAGGAGCCGCCCGGAGTTGAGGGCCCAGACGCCGAGTCCGGCGAGGAAGCGGTCCCAGCTGAAGGCCGCCGCCTGCGTCCCCCCGCCGAGAGCGGCCGCGGCGGAGGCGAAGGTCGCGGGAAGCAGCAGGTTGAGCAGCCAGCCGGCGGCCAGGGCGGTCCCGATGCGCAGCAGCACCATCTTCCCCGCCGAAGAGCCGGTCTTGTGCATCACCGTGCTCTCTACGATAAGGTTGTGGGCGATGAGGCACATGGAGGCCAGGATGACGATCTCCCGGCCCGTAAGGGAAAGGCTGCCTATGACGGCGATGGCGGAATAGATGTTCAGGAGGAGGGCGGTGATGAATACCAGCGCAGCCTCTCCGGAAAGTCCCAGGAGGCCCATCAGCGGCCGCAGGACGACGGATACGCTCCGCAGGATTCCAAGATGGTCAAGAATCAGAACGCCCAGGGAGACGGGGACCATGACGGCCACCAGGAAGCGCGTAGTGCTGAGGGCGGGACGCAGGGCCCTGCTCGCCGCCGACGCCGCGCGCCGGACTACGGAGTTTTGATCCATGGCGCCTATTAAGCGTCTATTGCATCCACCTTGTCAAGCTTTGGGCCGAGCGGGATAGGGTTTTGAATTTTACCCGAAAACGGGTATGGCCTATTTCCCACGCTAGGATGGAGACGCTCCAGGGGGATATACTGACCCGTATGAAAGAGGTGGTTCTCATTCCTTCCGACCGGTACGGGTACGATTTCATCCCCCAGGAATACCTGGCGGCGGGCTCCGACGAGTATGCCCTGCGGAATATCCAGGCGGACGCGCCGTCGCGCCGGTGGCGGCGGCTCAAGTCCGCCGAGATAGAGATCCTCGTGAAGAACGACAATTTCTGCGCCGATTGGGATTCCTTCCTGGTCACCGATCCCTTTGATCCGAATCTGATACGGAACTCCAACTTCTACGGCCTGGTGCGCCTCGGCCGCCTGCAGGACGTGCTCCTCCGCCACCACGACTTCAAGATTCCCGCGGGCATCCGCAACAGCACGGTCATCTCCTGCGACATTGGGGACGACTGTTCGATACAGAACTGCGCCTACCTGTCCCACTACATCCTGGGCGACATGGTGATCCTGTCCCGGGTGGACGAAA
>CAYUPG010000104.1:0-9542 GCA_964446515.1 uncultured Treponema sp. | reverse complement strand
CGAGATTTCCTTGCCCGAGCTCCGCGCCCTCAAAGAGCAGTACGGCATCTCGATGCAGGCGGTCATGTTCCGGGCAAAGCTGCACGGGATCATTACCGAGTACGTCTACGAGCGTTTTTCCCGACTGGTAAGCGCCCAGGACTGGCGCAAGAAGGAACCGGTGGAGTACCTCGTCCTCGATGCCCCCCATCGCTTCGACCAACTGCTCCACCGCGCCCTCGCGGAAGGGGTGATCACTATCGCCAAGGCGGCATACTTGTCTCGAAAGTCCATACCGGAGATCGAAAAGGAGCTCGCCTTAAGCGATGCGGATCCTCATCCATGACGCAAGCGTTTTAATCGATCTCATCGCGGTGGACCTCCTCGACACCGCGCTCTCCCTGCCGTACGTCATGGAGACGACAGACTTCGTGAAACGTGAGATCCTCCTTGCGCGGCAGGCGGATGTGCTGGATCGAGTCGTTGCTGCACAGAGGGTAGCGGTGCTCCGTTCGTCGGCTGATGAGCTCGCCGCCATCGCCGAACTTCATTCGCGTATCCCGTCTCTCTCTCTTGCAGACTGTTCCGTCCTTTTCCACGCCACCACCAAGGGCGCGGTTGTTCTTTCTGGAGACTCGCGGCTCAGGCACGCGGCAAAAGAGCACTCACTCACCGTCTGCGGCACGCTGTGGATCTTTGATCAACTGGTTGCCCATGGGTCCCTCTCGGGCAGCGATGCAACCGCGATACTGGAGCGATTGATGAAGATAAACATCCGTCTGCCGCGTTCGGAATGTCAGAAACTGATTGCCTCCTGGCAGAATCGGTAGCTTGTTCGGCTTGCGGCCTCTCGACGCCGGGGTTATACTGAGGTTGCCGCTAAGGCAGGGATTCAGCTCTAAATATCAAGTAAGGAACGCCCATGCCCACGCTGAACTGGATCGGTAAAGAGAAGGTCATAAACCACCACCTCGACGTCCCCTTCCGCACCCTTAAGGCCGAGTACGCCTTCGGCGATACCGAAGCGGCGAAGGATAACTTCATCATCCACGGCGACAACCTGGAAGCCCTCAAGGCCCTCCTTCCCCAGTACGAAGGAAAAGTGAAGGTCGTCTGCATCGATCCCCCCTACAATACGGGCAACGAAAGCTGGGTCTACAACGACAACGTCAACGACCCCAAGATCAAGAAATGGCTCGGCCAAGTCGTCGGCAAGGAAGGCGAGGACCTCTCCCGCCACGACAAATGGCTCTGCATGATGTACCCCCGCCTGAAACTGCTGCACCGGCTACTGAGGGATGATGGGGTGATTTGCGTTAATATCGATGATGAAGAAGTCATAGGCCTTCGCGCAATGCTGGATGAGATCTTTGGTCGCTCAAATTTCATTGCCCAATTTGTATGGAAAAGCCGTGTTTCAGAAGATGCTCGTGCCGTGACTGGCGTTAGTATTGATCATGAATATGTCCTATGCTATTCGAAGAAAATCGGTGTGAAATTTCAGGGCGTCGAAAAAGACCTTGAGAAGTTCTCAAATCCCGACAATGACCCTCGTGGCCCTTGGCGAAGTGCAGATCTTACCGGTCTGGCGACAATCGATCGTCGCCCGAATCTGCACTATGCGATTACTGATCCAATAACGGGAATAGTCCATTCTCCCCCGGAGAAGGGATGGCGTTTCGAGAAGACCACAATGCAAAAGAAGATCCAAGAAGGACGAATTCTCTTTCCAAAGGAACCGTCGGGGCGTCCGCGGCAAAAGTTGTTTGTAAACGAAATGGATAGCATTTACAAAGCGATTACAAGCTTGATTACTGATGTTTCAACCGCAGATGGTACAAAGATTCTCAAGGAGCTATTCTGGGAGCAGAAAAATGTTTTTGATTTTCCCAAACCGCCACAACTGTATCAGAAATTGATCTCTCAAATTGCAGTAGAAAATTCACCCGACTCCATCATCCTCGACTCCTTTGCCGGTTCTGGCACCACGGCCCACGCGGTGCTCAAGCTCAACAAGACCGACGGCGGCAACCGGCGTTTTATCCTGATCGAGATGGAAGACTACGCCGAGACCATAACTGCCGAGCGGGTCAGGCGTGTCATCTCCGGGTATGGACCGGAAGACAAGAAAGTTCCCGGAACCGGGGGCGGTTTCTCCTTCCTTTCCCTCGGCCCCACCGTCTTCACCGCCGACGGAAAGCTCAACCCCGATGTGGAGGAGGCGGCCCTTCGGCAGTACCTCTGGTACGCCGAAACCAAGACCGCCCTCCCCAAGGGCAAGAACAAGCATCCCTATTTTCTGGGGTCCTGCCGCGGAGTTTCCTACTACTTCTTCTATAAGAAGGGAGAGGAGACGACCCTGGGCTATGCCTTCCTCAAGACCATAACCGAGCGGGACGATCAGTACGTGATCTATGCCGACGCCTGCGGCCTGGATGCCGAGTTCCTCAACGCCCGGAGCATCCAATTCAAAAAAATCCCCCGGGACGTGCCGCGGTATTAAGGAGAAAAGTAAATGGCAAAAAACAACAGTACTTTTTTTAAGAGCAAAAATAACTGGTCGGAAATAAAAGACCGTCTTCTTGCTTACTATCTCCGCCAATATTTTCAAAAAGTATTAATGACGTATAAGCCAATCTTTTATGTAGACTGTTTTGCGGGTAAAGGAAAATTCGATGATGGAAAGGATGGCTCTCCGCGTATTGCGTTGCAAGCCCGAGATGCTAGTATTGCACAGTCAAGAGCAAGTAATCCAAGAATTGATACATGCTTAATAGATAAAAATTATGGAAATGAGTTACAGACGAATACAGCAGAGTATGGTAATCGTAATGGAGATATCCAGATTGTATCGGGAAAGTACGAAGAACAGATAGAGCGTTTGCTTTTAGGTAATAGAGATAAGAACATTTTTCTTTACATCGATCCTTATGGGATCAAAGCGCTTGATTATGGACTCTTTTCAAGATTTTCCGACTATAGATTTCCCAGTATTGAAATGTTAATAAATATGAACTCGTTTGGATTTATGCGCGCAGCCTGCCGAGCCTTAAGCGTAAACTATATCTTGGATGAATCTTTGGACGACTTGGTGGAATATGAGCCTACGCAGTTTGATGATTCTGCTCAGTCAGTTGACTTGCTGAACCGAATCGCCGGAGGCGATTTCTGGCAATCGATCGTAAAAGAGTATAAAGCAAATAAGATAGATGGATATACGGCGGAGAAGCTTTTCTCAAAAAAATATAAACAAAAGCTAAGGGAAAAGTACACTTATGTTCTCGATATGCCGATTTGTATCAAATCAAAACAACACCCCAAGTATCGAATGATTCATGTGAGTAATCATGAGGATGGATGCATTCTCATGGCTGATAATATGTTCTCACGTTCAGATGAACTTTTTGTAGAGGTTCAAAATCAAGGTCAACCAGAGTTGTGGGAAGTTGATGTTCACGGTTCTGACGTTAATCACGAGGCAATAAGCGGAAAACTTACCCATTTCCTCGCTGGCTGCCGGGATGGCATGAGGATTGACAAGTTAATAGCTGCATTTTTTACCGAACATGGGGTGTTGTGTAAATCTAGTACTCTAAGAGACTTGTGTGGAGAATTAGAGAAGAAAGGTGGGATTGAAGTTTCAAGATGCCCTGATACAACGTTGACAGGAAAACCGTCATCTTTTTTCACCGAAGACAGGAAAAAAGGACAGACTGTGACAATAAGGAGTAGTGCGCCGTGAATACGGTAAATGGATACATACATCGGAAAACGATGCTTTATAAGACTGGCGTTGAGTACGGCGATTATACAATGAACCACGTCTTGGGCTGTTCTCATGGCTGTAAATACCCATGCTATGCATTCCTTATGGCGCGACGATTTGGAAACGTGTCTTCATATGCTGAGTGGTTAAAGCCTTATCTGGTAGATAATACACTCGAATTACTTGACCGCGAGATTCCCCAGTTGAGATCGAAAATAAAGTCAGTACAGTTATGTTTTACCACCGACCCATTTATGTATCAGTACGATGAGATTGGAGAAATGAGTCTTGCCGCTATTAAGAAGCTAAACGATGCTGGCATTAAATGCACAGTACTCACTAAAGGTCTTCTTCCTGCTGAACTTGCAGATTACTCCAAAGACAACGAATATGGCATAACGCTTATTTCGCTTAATGAATCGTATCGTGAACAGATGGAGCCTGGGGCGGCATCCTATCAATCCAGGATTTCTGCGCTGAAATCTTTGCATGATAAAGGTTGTACAACATGGGTCAGTATCGAACCATACCCAACACCGAATCTCATCAAGCAGGATTTGAGTGAAGTATTAGAAGTAATTGCATTTACCGATAAGATTATCTTTGGCCGAACTAATTATAATAGGGAAATAAGTGCATATGCGGAGCAACATGCTTTTTATAACGAACAGGCCAAACTTGTAATCGATTTTTGTAAAAGTCATGATATTGATATCCATATTAAGAAGGGGACCATCCGCAGACCGAAAGTGTCGATGGCTAAATCTGAGAGAAGAATATGTCATACTTCATCGGGAGTAAGCCATGATCTGTGATATCTCTAACGTTGAACCGCTGGATCACCTCCGCCTCAAAGTCGCTTTCAGCGACGGGATGGAAGGGGAAGTTCGCTTCGAGGAATCCCACCTGAGCGGCGTATTTGCAGCGCTAAAGGACAGGGATTACTTTTCCCGAGTGAATTGCGCGAACGGCTTCGTCGAATGGCCCGATGACCTTGATCTGGCGTCTGACGCCATGTACGACGCTATCAAAGAATTCGGCGTTTGGGTGCTGTCCTGATGGAACTCAAGGAATACCAAAAAACGGTCCTCGCCGACCTTGACGATTTTCTTTCCCATCTCAACCGCGCGGACTCTCCGGCCCGGGCCTTTAGGGACTATTGGGCGGACCGGCACATCCGGGTCGATGCGGGACCCAAGTCCCTGCGAGCCTACCGGGAGGCGGTAAAGGACGTACCCTCCGCCTGCCTCAAGGTCCCGACCGCCGGGGGTAAGACCTTCCTCGGCCTTCACGCGGTGCACCGCTTCTACCGTAGCCGCCCCATGAGCCCCGCCAAGGTCGTCGTCTGGCTCGTGCCTTCCCTGGCCATCCTGGACCAGACCCTCAAGAACTTCCGGAACGCCGAGCACCCCTATAGGCAAAAGTGGGACGCCCTCTTCCAGGGGCGCGTGCAGATACTCTCCAAGGACGAGGCGCTCTCCGGCACCGGCTTCAGCCCGGAGGCCGTACGCACCATGCTCAACGTCGTGGTGCTCAGCTTCGACTCCTTCCGCACCCAGAACAAGGAAGGCCGCAAGGTCTACCAGGAAAACGGCAGCCTCGCCGGCTTCGCCTCCACCTATACGATTTCCAAGGCCATCGAGAATGCCGATCCCAGCTCCCTCGCCCAGGTCCTCAACAACCTGAACCCCATGGTCGTGGTGGACGAGAGCCACAATGCCGGCTCCGGCCTGAGCCTGGACATGCTCGCGAACCTCAACCCCAGCTTCATCCTGGAGCTTACCGCCACCCCGCGGGACACCAGCAACATCGTCAGCTATGTGGACGCCCTGGCCCTCAAGAAAGAACATATGGTGAAGCTCCCCGTGGTGGTCTACAACAACCACGATCTGAACGAGGTCGTCGCCAACGCCCTGGCCCTGCGCGCCAACCTGGAGGCCCTGGCGGCGGAGGAAGAAGCGGAGGGCGGGGCCTACATCCGACCCATCGTGCTCTTCCAGGCGGAGCCCAAGAGCGGGGCCGAGACGGTCACCTTCGCCCGGCTCAAGGAAAAGCTCGTCGAGTTCGGCATCCCAAAGGAAGAGATCGCGATCAAGACGGCGGAGATCAACGAGCTCAAGGGCGTGGCCCTGGAATCCCGGGACTGCCCCATCCGCTGCATCATCACGGTCAACGCCCTCAAGGAAGGCTGGGACTGCCCCTTCGCCTACATCCTGGCCACCCTGGCCAACCGGTCCAGTCCCGTCGACGTCGAGCAGATCCTCGGCCGCATCCTGCGCCGGCCCTACGTCAGCCGGCACAAGAAGGCCCTCCTCAACATGTCCTACGTCCTCACCTCTTCGGCGGCCTTCCTGGAAACCCTGGACCGCATCGTCGCGGGCCTCAACCGGGCGGGCTTCTCCAAAAACGACTACCGCGTTAAGGCCGAACAGGCCGCCGTCCCTGCCGCCTCCGCCGTTCCGCAGCCGGCCAAGGAGCGCGCCATCGCCGACCTCATCGACATCATCGTCCCGCCTCCGGCATTGAGACCCGTTGCCGACGCCCTTCCCCCCGCGGTGGCGGAAATCCGAGACATGGCCCTGGAAACCGAAGCCCGGTTCCAACAGGTCGTTGCGCGCGCCGCGGCGGAGCCGGGATTGGAACGTCCCTTCGAGATTCAAGGAGTGCAGGACATGTTCTCTCTGAAACCGCAGTACCGCGACCAAGCGCTGGCCCTCAGGCTTCCCCAGTTCTTCGAGGATGTGGATGCGGGTCTCTTCAACGACGGCGACGGGAGCCGCAAGTTCATCTCCAAAGCCGCCCTCCTCAAGAACTTCAAGCTGTCCCAGCAGGCCTCCGACGTCTCCATGGCCGGCGCCTCGGCCGACGCCTACAAGGTCGACGTGGTTTCCTACGAGGTCGGAGAGGCAGCCCCCGAGTACGTGAAGCTCGACCGGAAGGAGCTCGATGCCTTCGTTCGCTTCCTCAATACACTTTCGCCGGAGGACCAGAAGCGCGAGATGCTCGCCAAGGTCTGGCCCCAGCTCAGCCGCTTCGATCACGTATCCGAGGCCGATCTCAAGGACTACGTGTTCCGGATATTCTCGTCCCTCACGGCCGAGCAGCTCGAATCGGTCAAGCAGAACCCCTTCGCATTCGCCGCCAAGGTCAAGCAGAAGATAGGCCGGCTCTCCGACGACTTCGCCGCCCTCCAGTTCGAAAAAGGCCTGGCGTCGAACCGCATCTTTGCCGCGGACAATTGGAACTTTCCCAAGGAAATCGGCCCCTTAGAGACCCGATCGGGCCTCCCCAAGAGTCTCTACCTGGAGGAAGAGAAGCCCAACGGCTTCGAGCTCCGGGTCATCAACGAAGTCGCCAACCTGGACAACGTACTGTACTGGCACCGAAACATCGAGCGCCGCGGTTTCGCCCTCAACGGCTGGATCAACCACTACCCGGACTTCATCGTCGCCACCCTCCGCGGAAACGTCGTCCTGCTGGAGACCAAGGGCGACGACAGGGACAATTCCGATTCCGAGCAGAAGCTCAAGCTCGGCAAGGCCTGGGAATCCGCAGCGGGACGCTCCTTTAAGTATTTCATGGTCTTCGACCAGAATCCTCTCGACGGGGCCTTCAGGCTGGAAGAGTTCTTGGGGATACTGCGGGCGCTGTGATCATCGCCGCCCCGGCTACCCGGCTCGGCGGGGTGACGTATGGATTTTCCGCAGCAGCAGGGGAATCGGCGCGCAGAGGGCAAAGCCGGCAGCGGCATGGAACACCGAAATGAGCGAGTACGAGTCCGCGATGAAGCCGTACAGGACCGGGGCCGAAGTCGCCGCGATGCCCGTCGCAAGGGCGCTTATCCCGAAGGCTTTTTCGGTCAGCCCCTTGTCGGGTACCGCCTGAGCGATGAGGGTATTCAGAATCGGCACCGTGCCTTTCGTGACCGCTCCCAACAGCACGGAAATCCCCGCCAGGGCATAGGCGTTCTCCGCGATGCTCATCAGGACCAGCAGAACGGACATGGCTATTTCCGAGACGACGAAGAGCCTGCGGTTGCCGACTCTGTCGGATAGTCTACCCAGAATGACCTTGCCGAGCATATTTCCGACGAAGAAGGCCCCGGTCATCGAACCGATCACCGCGGTGGAAGCGCCGCGAAGAACGAACAGGAACGGGATGAACACAAAGATGGTCGAACTCGCCATGGAATCTATGAAGCAGGTCGCTATGGCGCTTATGAAGGCGAAATCATAACGGAGTCCCCGCGGCTTCGGCCCTGCGGCCGCCGCGGTATTACTATCCTCCGCCGGCCGCGGGCTGATGAGCAGCAGAAGAAGGACCATCCCCGCCGAGAAGCCTGCGTACACAAGCGCAGTGTTCCTCCAGTCGATCAAGGAAACGAGGACGGTGACGAAGGCCGAGATGCCCACCCGCCCGATATCGCCGACCGCCGTAAAGCTGCCCATCCTGCTTCCCGTTTCCTTCGGCGGGCTCAGCCGGGCGACGGCGGAGAAGCTGATGGGATGGAACACCCCGAACCCGATGCCCGCGACGATGAACGAAAGGCCAAGGAATAGGAAGTTCATCGACATGGCGGTCAGGACGAAGGCGATCGAGCAGATGAAGGCCGCAGCGAAGAGCGTTCGCAGTCCGCCGAATCTTCTTGCGACCGCCGTGGCGGGCAGCGCCAGGATCACTCCGGACAAGCCCAGGATGCCGGTCAATACGCCGATCTTGCCGAACTCTATGTTCAAGTCCTTCCGCACGAAGGGAAGCAGCAGGGGCAGGCTGGCCAATAAGCCGTCGTTCAGCACGTGCAGGGCGTTGAGCGTCAAAAAGCGGTTGATCATTGCAGGAGATACTACCGCATGCCGGCCCCCCTATTCCAGCAGGCTCCGGAACTCGGCCATCTCCGACTCCGAGAAGGGGGCGGTGATGTCCTGGAAGACGTAGGGGATGCCGGCCACCCGGTACTTGTCCCGGGCGAAGGGGTTGAAGTTCAGGGCCTCGATGCGGATGTCGGACCGCACGGAGCGCACGTAGTCCCGGACGGCGCGCAGGTTCTCCGCCGTGGCCGTGTGTCCGGGGATCAGGGGGACGCGCACCAGGATGTTCGCCCCTGCGTCCGCGAGGGTCCGGAAGTTCCGCAGTATGGGTCCGTTGTCCACCCCCGTGTAGCGGCGGTGCAGCTCTCCGTCGATCAGCTTGAGGTCCGCCAGGAAGAGGTCCGTCACGGGGATGAAGTCCCGGATCTTTCCGTCCGCCGTGTAGAGGCAGGTCTCCATGGCCGTATCCAGGCCCTTCTCCTTGGCCGCGCGGAGCAGGGCCAGGCTGAAGCCGTGCTGGTGCAGGGGATCGCCCCCCGACAGGGTGAGGCCGCCGCCTGATTCGGCGTAGAAGAGCTCGTCCTTCATCACCTCCGCGAGCACCTCCTCCACCGTCATTTCACGGCCGATGAAGTGCATGGCCCCGGTGGGGCAGGCGTCCACGCAGGCGCCCTGCCGGGTGCAGGAGCTCCGGTCGATGGAGATGAAGCCGTTCGGGTCATCGGTCGCCGAGAGGCTGCCGGTGGGGCAGGCGGCGATGCAGTCCCCGCACTTGATGCACTTGCCCGCGAAGTACCAGAGGGTGGGCTCCAGGGTTCTTCCTTCGGGGTTCTGGCACCACAGGCAGTCCAGGGGACAGCCCTTGAGGAAGACTGTGGTCCGGATGCCCGGACCGTCGTGGATGGAAAAGCGGCGGATGTCGAAGACGGTTCCCTTCATTCGCAGGCGGGTTTGATACCCCGCAGCTTTGCTGCGTCCTTAAAAAACAT
>CAYUPG010000103.1:0-9633 GCA_964446515.1 uncultured Treponema sp. | reverse complement strand
GCCATTTCCACTGCCTGGGCATAGCGCCCCGCGGACTCGGCCTCGACGATGCGGTTGGAAAGTATGAGGGACACCAGCTCCAGGGGATCCACGGGATTGCGGTCCCGGTAGTTCCGGGGAGGAACGTAGGAAAAGCCGGTGACCCGGCCGAATTCATCCTGGAACTCCCTGCGCTTCCCCGGATCGAAGCCGTAGGGGCTGGTGGTCTCCACGTCCACCCGCCCCGCCTCCGTGCGCACCGTGCAGAGGGCATGGTCCCGGGTCACCACGCCTGCGACATCGAGACCCGCGGCGGCGCCCAGGATGAGGTAGAGGACCGCCGAGGAAACGCAGTTGTAGGAGCCCGAAAGGACTAGGACGTCCAGGCGGGTCTGGCGCTCCTCGTAGCGCCTGAGGAAGCGGCTGTGCATGAAGGATAGAACCGCCTCGGCACGCTCCCCCTCGGCGGCGGGGAGCTTTTGGTCCGCCAATTCGACGAGGGCGGCCCGGAGGCGCGCCTCCGCGTCGGCGGTCCGGCCGGCGGGGGCGCCCCAGGCGCCCCAAGCCCCGACGGCCGCAATGATGTAGAGTTCCGCGCCTCCGCCGCCCGCCGCGTGGGCAGCTGCGAAGGAGAGGGCGGCGGGATCCGCTTCCAGGCGGGGAAAGGCCTGATCCTGCCCCCATGCGGAAACCCCTGCGGCAGCGAAGGCGCAGAGGAGGAAGAATCGCCTTGACCTACGGGGCATACCTTTCATATTTTTAAATCTACCTATAAAATACCTCCAGGTAAAGGAGTACACATGCGGGATACCGATACGGACTTGGTGATAATCGGAGCGGGGGCGGCGGGCCTCTCGGCGGCCCAGTACGGGGCGCGGGCGAACCTCAGGACCATGGTGATAGAAGAGATGGCCCCCGGCGGCCAAGCCCTGCTCATCGACCACCTGGAGAACTATCCCGGCTACGCCGAACCCAAGAGCGGCTTCGAATTCGCCCAGGACATGCACCGCCAGGCGGAAAAATTCGGCGCCCAATTCACCTCCGACACCGTGACGGAGCTCCGCAAAGAGGGCGATGCCTTCGCCTTGACCCTGGGAAGCGGCGGCGTCCTGACCGCCCGGGCGGTGGTCTTGGCCACGGGGGCAAAGCACCGCACCCTGGACATCCCCGGGGAAGCGGAGTTTTCCGGCAGGGGAGTCTCCTACTGCGCCACCTGCGACGGTCCCTTCTTCAAAGGAAAGAAGATGTTCGTGGTGGGAGGCGGAGACGCGGCCTGCGACGAGGCCCAATTCTTGGCCAAGCTGACGGACAAGGTGGTCATGATACACCGGCGGGACCGCTTCCGGGCCCAGAAATCCCTGGCAGACCGGGTCCTGAAGAATCCGAACATCGAGATCCGCTTCAACACCCGCATGGTCGAGATCAAAGGAGATAAGAAAGTATCCTCCGTAGTTCTCGAGAAGACCGATGCGGGGGAGCGCTACGAAGAGGAGACCGACGCGGTATTCGTCTTCGTCGGCTCCATACCCCAGACGGCCCTGGTCCCGGACGCGGAAAAGGATGAGAGCGGCTCCGTCGTCACGGATCAGCGCATGGAAAGCTCCGTCAGGGGACTCTTCATAGCCGGGGACGTGCGGGCGACGCCCTTCCGCCAAGTGGTGGTTGCAGCCGCCGAGGGGGCCATTGCGGCCCACGCGGCCTCCCAGTACATCGACGACATCAGGGGCGAAGCGTACCGGTGAGGAGCGCCCTCCGCGGAATAGTGCCGGCTTCCCTGCTGGCCGTCCTATTGGGAACTGCCCCGGGGCCTGCAGCGGCCGCCTTGGACTTCAACTCCCCCCTTCCGCCCGAGGAAGCGGCGGAAGCCCTTCTGGCAGAAATGGACGACCAGGAAGCCCTGGCCCAGACCTTCATGCTGGGCTGGGTGGGCGCCGACCCCTCGCCCCTCATCCTCCAATGGATACGGGAGCGGAGGATCGGGGGCATCAAGATCTTCGGATGGAACACCGACGACACGCTTCGCCTGGCGGCCACCGTGGGTTCCCTGCAGAAGGCGGCCCTGGAGGCCCCCCACCGCATACCCCTCCTGGTGGCCACCGACCAGGAAGGGGGCTGGATACGCCACGTGAAGGGGGCGACCAGCGAGACCCCGGGGAATATGGCCATAGGGGCCTCAGGCTTTCCCCGGGACGCCTACCTTTCGGGGTACTACATAGGCAGGGAGCTGGCTGCCCTGGGAATCAATATGAACTTCGCCCCCACGGTGGACCTCTTCACCAACCGGGAATCGGTGCTCATAGGCCCCCGGGCCTTCGGCGACGATCCTGCGGCAGTGGGAACCCTGGGGGCGGCCTTCGCCAAGGGCCTCGACCGGGCAGGGGTCATCGCCACGGCCAAGCACTTCCCCGGCCACGGGGACACCGAGCTGGATTCCCACGGGGTGCTTCCGGAAATCGACGTCCCCTTCGAAACCCTCTGGAGCCGGGAGCTCATCCCCTACCGGATGCTGGCCAAGGAAGGGGTGCCCGCCTTCATGAGCGGCCACCTGGCCTTCCCGCGCACCCCCGCCCGCTACGAGCCGGCTTCCTTGAGCAAGTGGTTCCTGACCGACCTGCTGCGGACGAAGATGGGCTATACCGGGCTCATCATCACCGACGACCTGCTGATGAACGGCGCCACCCACGCAGCAGGAAGCCTCTCCCGGGCGGCGAAGCGGGCCCTGGAGGCGGGGAACGATATCGTCATGCTCTCCAAGACGCCCACCCTCAACGACGCGATCTGGACCCACCTGGTCCAGTCCATGGAGCGGGAACCGGAATTTAGGGATCGGGTCCGGGACGCCGCCCGCCGCGTCCTCATCCTCAAGCTGACCAAGCTGCGGGATGCCGGGGCGCCGCCCCTCATTCCTGATCCGGATACGGTGCGCAAGCGGGTTCCGGACCCCGAGGGTGCGGCCTTCTTCCTCGACCTGGCGGCCCGGAGCGTCACGGTGGTTTCGGGAGGAAATACGGCAATACCCCTTAGGGCGGAAACGGCGGGCAAGGTCCTGCTGGCCGGCCCCTTCGAGGATTTCCTGGTCGCCGGAGAAGCGGCCTACCCCGGAGCGGAGCGCTTCAAGTTCTCCTACTCCGGGGATGGGGCGGATGAGCGGGCGGAGCTCCGCCGGCGCGCCAGGAGGGCCGATACGGTCATCCTCTGCCTGTCCAATCCCTACTCCCTTTCTCTCCTCCAGGGCCTGCGGGACCTGGGGGTACGGGTGCTTGCGGTGTCCGCGCTCTCGCCGATCTACCTGGAGCGGGCGCCCTGGGTGGACGGAGCCCTGGCGGTGTACAGCTACTCCCGGGAATCCTTCATCGCCGCCTTTTCTGTTCTGGCGGGCAGGATCGGCGCCCAGGGACGCCTCCCCTTTCCCGCCGCCGGCCGAAACTGACCATGCGCTGGGTCCATGTCCCCCTGGACGGGGCTGCCAGGTCCCTGGACCTGGCGGCGGCGGAAACGTTCCTCCGGGAGCATGAAGATCAGGCCGTCTCCGCCTGCGCCCGCTTCATCCGTCGGGATCCCCGCAGGGACCGGCTCCACCTCTGCCGGGACGGAAGCAGCTCGGCCGCGGCCCTGGCCTTCCGCTCGGGGGGCATACTCCACCTTTTGCTGAACGGCCGCGCCCTGCCCGCCGCCGCCGCGGACCGGAGCGTCCGCTCCCTGCAGGGACTCGCCGCGGACGTGGAGTCCGCGGAAGCGGTCATGGCGGCTCGGGGCTTCGGCAGCCCCGAACGTATCGACTACCGCCTCATGAGCCTCTCAGGTCCCCCTTCCGCCGAAGCCCTGGAAGGGGGGCCGGAAGGACTGGTCATCCGCCCATACGGCCCGGGAGACGGCGCCCAGGAACTCTACCCCCTTCAGGAAGCCTACGAGCGGGAGGAGGTGCTTCCGCCCGGGGCGGTCTTCAACGGCGCCGCCTGCCGCCTCGGCCTTGAGCGCCTGCTCAGGGAACAGACGGTCTACGGCGCGGAACTGGACGGGCGTGTGGTCGCCAAGGCAAACACCAACGCCCGGGCCTTCACCCGCGCCCAGCTGGGAGGCATCTATGTCCTCCCCGAGTACCGGCGCAGGGGCATCGCCGCCCGCCTCACCGCCCGCCTTTCCCGGGATCTGCAGAACGAGGGCTGGACCGTCGGCCTCTTCGTGAAGACGCGGAACGCCGCCGCCCTGCGGGCCTACGAAAAGATAGGGTTCACCCTTCGGGAGCCCTACCGCATAACCTATTACTGAGGAGTCTAGGATGATAGCACCCGCATCCTTTGAAGTGCGCACCAGGGAACGGAACGACTGGATAGACATCAGCGCCAAGCTGCGCCGCATCGTCGCGGATTCGGGCGTGAGGGAGGGGATCTGCGTCGTCTTCGTGCCCCACACCACCGCCGCGGTGACGGTGAACGAGAACGCGGACCCCGACGTTCCCAGGGACCTCCGTCTGGCCATGGACGGGGCGGCCCCGGACCGTTCGGACTTCCGCCACGGGGAGGGCAACTCCGCGGCCCACGCGAAGACGAGCCTCGTGGGGCCGTCCCTGACCCTCATCGTGTCGGGCGGCGACCTGGTGCTGGGAACCTGGCAGGCCGTCTGGTTCACCGAATTCGACGGCCCGCGGACGAGGAAGGTGTTCGTGAAGCTTATCGAGGGCTGAGCTCGCGCCCTCAGCCCAACTCCCCGGCGCGGCGGTAGGCGGCGTCCACGGCTGCCATGGCGGCAGCCCGGAACGAGCGATCCTCCAGGGCGGCGACCCCCGCGATGGTGGTTCCCGCGGGGGAGCAGACCGCATCCTTGAGGGCTCCGGGGTGCCGGCCGGTCTCCTCGACCATGGCTGCCGCCCCCAGCACGGTGCGGGCGGCGTAGCGCAGGGCCTTGTCCCGGGGCAGCCCCGCGCGGACCCCCCCGTCGGCCAGGGCCTCGATGAAGATGTAGGCGAAGGCAGGGCCCGAACCGGAGAGGGCGGTCACCGCGTCCATGTACTTTTCTTCCACCCGGTCCATGAGCCCCGCGCCCGCAAAAGCGCGCTCAAGCTCCGCCGTCGCCGCCTCGGGCGTTTCGGCCGAGGCCGACAGGGCTATCATCCCCTTGGCGACCAGGGCGGGGGTGTTCGGCATGAGCCGGATGATCGCCTGATTCCGCAGAGCCTTATGCCGAGCAAGCGCCGCGCCATCCGCAAGCACCGCGGCATCTGCGGGCGCCAGAGCCTCCCGCATGGCGGCGATGGACAGGCCCGCCACTATGGACACCAGGACCGCCGGACGGCCCGCGGCCGCCCGCTCGGCCAGGACGGGAGCGATCTCCCTGAGGACGGCCCGGGCGACCTGGGGCTTCACCGCCAGAACCACGAAGCGGCCGGCGCGCGCGGCCTCGGCGTTGCCGGCGTAGGAGACGCCCCCCAGCTCGGCGGCGAGGGCGGCGGCCTTGGCCGCGTCGGCGTCAGCCACGCCGACCGCCGCGCCGCCGACCGCCGAGGCGGCGGCCACCATCAGGGCGGTGCCCATGTTTCCCGATCCTATGCAGGCGAAAAGGGTTTCCATCGTTTACGCTCCCGGTATGAATGCGGTGCCGCTCTGACGCCCCGCGGCCAGGGCTTCCAGGGCACGGGGACGGCCGCCGTGGGCCAGGATCATGGGTATGCCGTAGGCCCCGGTCCGCTCCGCCGCCTCGATCTTGGTGGCGATGCCCCCGGTCCCGAAGCCGTTCACCGCGCCCATGGAGATGGTGGACTTGAGCGCGGCGATATCCCGCACCTCCTCCACCAGCTTCGCGTCCCCATGCTCCTTGGGGTTCTTGTCGTAGACCCCGTCTATGTCGCTGAATAGGATCAAGAGGTCGGCGCTCCAGAGCACCGCCGAGAGGGCCGCCAGATTATCGTTGTCCCCGATCTTGATCTCGTCCACGCAGACCGAATCGTTCTCGTTGATGATGGGGATGACCCCCTCGTCCACCAGGGTGAACAGGGTGTTCCGCATGTTGAGGGTCCGATGGCTGTCGGAGAAATCGTCCCGGGTAAGGAGGAGCTGGCCGATATGGATGTCCTCGGGCTCGAAGGCCCGCCGCCAGGCTTCCATGAGCTCCACCTGCCCCACCGCGCAGAGGGCCTGCTTGTAGTGGAGGTCCTGCTTGCGGGCCCACTTGCCGATGGTGGACAGCCCGGCGATCCGCGCCCCGGAGGACACCAGGACCACCTGCTTGCCCGATCTTACCAGGGCGGCGACCTGGCCCGCGAATTCCGCCAGGAAGGCTCGGTTGACCCGCCCGTCCGCATCCGCCAGGGTGTTGGACCCTATCTTGACAACAATCTTACGAGCTTCCGCTATGAGTTGAGAAATCATGGTGATGCCGCGCTTTACTCCCTGATTTGGCCGGAGCCTAGGACACGATACTTTATCGTCGTCAGGGCTTCAAGCCCCATGGGACCCCGGGCGTGGAATTTCTGGGTGCTGATCCCCAGCTCCGCCCCGAAGCCGAACTCCGACCCGTCGGTGAAGCGCGTGGAGGCGTTGACGTAGACGCAGGCGGCGTCCACCCGGCGCTCGAAGTCCCGGGAGACGGCAAGATCGTTGGTGAGGACGGCCTCGGAGTGCCTGGTGCCGTAGCGGTTGATGTGGTCTATGGCCTCGTCGGCGGAATCCACCACCTTGATGGCCAGTATGTAGTCCAGGAACTCCGTGCCCCAATCCTCCTCGACGGCGTCGGCCAGGACGAGGCCTGATGGGGCGGGGCCCGATGCCGAGAGGACCGCAGCGGCCCGGGGACAGCAGCGCAGCTCCACCCGGCCGGCCAGGCGCCGCGCCAGGGCAGGCAGCAGGGCCGCGGCGGCATCCCGATGCACCAGCACGGTTTCCACGGCGTTGCAGGCCCCGGGCTTCTGGACCTTGGCGTTCTCGATGATGTCCACCGCCCGCGCCAGGTCGGCGGAGGCGTCCGCGTAGATGTGGCAGTTGCCCTCCCCGGTCTCTATCACCGGCACGCGGGCGTTGTCCACCACCCGCCGTATGAGGTCCCTGCCCCCCCGGGGTATCACCACGTCCACCTTGCCCCGGGCGGAGAGGATGAGGTCCACCTCGTCCCGCAGGCCCGATTCCGCCAGGGCCACCGCGTCGGGGTGGCCGCCGCCCGCGGCGAGGCCGCGCTTGATGGAAGCAGTCAGGGCGCGGTTGGAGGAGAGGGCCGCGGAGGAGCCCCGCAGGAGTATGGCGCAGCCGGCCTTGTAGGCCAGGCAGAAGGCGTCTACGGTCACGTTGGGACGGGATTCGTAGATGATGGCCGCGGTTCCCAGGGGCACGGACACCCGCTCCACCTGGAGGCCGTTGGGCAGGGTCCACCCCGAGAGGACGCGGCCCACCGGGTCCTCCTGGTTCACCACCACAGCTATGCCCTCGACGATGTCGTCGATGCGCCCATCCGTAAGGAGCAGGCGGTCCACCAGGGCTTCCTTCATGCCGGCCGCGCGGGCGGCCGCCACGTCCAGGGCGTTGGCCGCCAGTATGGCCGCCCGGTCGGCGTCCACGGCGGCCGCGACGGAACGGAGGGCTGCGTCCTTCTCCCTGCGGGAAGCGAGGGCCAGAAGGACCTGGGAGGCGCGCAGGGAGTCGAAAAGGGTATCCAGCGTCATGCCCCCAGAGTAGCGCGTTTGGGCGGCACGGGGCAAGACGAGGCCGGCCGTTTCTAGCCAGGGAGCACGCGGAACAGCCGCGACCCGTGGGCGGGGATCTTCGGCAGCGCCAGGATGCGGTCCGGAGCCAGGGCGAGGCGTTCCCCGCTCCACAGGTCCACAAGCGACCAGGCCCCGGCGGGGAGCACCCCCGATAGGTCCGCCCGCTTGGCCGCCGCCCTTTCCCCCATGTTGAAGATGCCAAGGCAGCCTGCGGTATTGTAGATGAGCTCGGGGATTTCCCGGGCCATGAGGTCCAGGGCCAGGCAGTCCCCGGCGGCGCACTCGCCGTTCAGGGCGGCTATGGTGCCGTAGCGCGCCCAGAGCTCGTCGTCGAAGCGGGTGACGTCGTCGCTGATGAGGAGCGGACCGCCCGAGAGCACCAGGGCGTTGATGTGGGAGTAGCGCTCCTGCTTGGAAAGCTTGGTGCGGTTCTTCCGGAGCATCAGGCAGTCGCCGTCGTTCAGCCAGAGTTTCCGGTGCATGGGAGAGCGGACGAAGGTGTTCCGTATGGAGTTGCGCACCCCCATCATGGCCCCGGTGCGCAGCAGCTTGCCCGTGCGCTTCACCCAGAAGGGCCCCGTATCCGGCCCCACGCGCATGAGGTCCACCGTCCCTATGCCCGGAACCAGGGGCATGCCGCAGCCCTCGATCAAAACGTCCGGCCCCGCCTCGTCCCGTATCACCTCCATGCCGTAGCGCAGGACCTCGGCCCGGGAAAGGTCCATGCGGTAGTGTATCGCGCTGCGCAGGCAGCCGGCGAAGAGGAAGTCGCACTTGAGGAACTTGAAGCCCCAGTCGCGCACTATGGTGCGGATGACCTTGCGCAGATACTCCTCGTAGCGGGGATTGGTGACGTCCAGGCCGTAGTAGACGCTGCCGGGCCAGGTGGGATTGTAGCCGGCGATGAGCTTCCTGCCGTACTCGTTCTTGAGCAGGTAATCCGGATGGATGCCCGCCAGGCGGGACTTGCGCCCCGCCACGAAGGGGGCTATCCATAGCCCGCTCATGTAGCCCGCCTCCCCTATGGCGTCGGCCAGGCCCCGCATCCGCCCCTGGAATTCTTCCTTTAGATCCAGCCAGTCTCCCACCTGGGTCTGATACCCGTCGTCGATCTGAAAAAGGGAAAGATCTATCTTGCGGCGCTTGAGCTCCGCGAGGTTGGACAGTATCTGGTCCGGGTGGATCTTCTCGAAGTAATAGTACCAGGTGCCGTAGCCCCGCAGGGCTTTCTCCGGGGGACGGAGCTCCATATCCTCGGCGATCTTCTTGAAGTACTTCTCCTGAACATCCCGCAGGGGCCCCCTGCTGAAGATCATGGCGTCCAGCTCGATGGTCTCCCCGGCCCTGATAAGGCGGCGCCCGAAATCGTAGGTGAGGTTGAAGAAGGAAGACCTGCCCTCCCCGGGGTGGAGATGGAAATCGATGTAGAAGAACTGCCGGAAGGGGCTTCCCTGCCCCACCAGGAAGGCGTCTTCCCCCTTCTCTCCGGAAATGGCGGCGTACAGCTCCGAGCTGAACATGCCGGGAATGTTGGAGGGAAGGTTCGCCATGTTGCTGGAAACCTGGGAAACCACCTGGAGCCAGGGCCGCAGGGGCTTGTCCGCGGCGTGGTAGCTCCGGGCGGTGGACCAGGATTGGTAGCCGTTCCGCAGGAAAGTCGTTTCCTGGAGGGACAGGCCCTGCAGAAAGCTGTCCAGCCCGTTCTCCGCCGGAAAGGTGAGCCGGGTGACCCGTATGGACAGGTCGTTGCGGTTCGTAAGGCGCAGGGAGAGGGTGCAGCAGCCCGCATCGAGCTCCCGCCAGATTCCCTCCAGCCGGACGTACTCGTTCTCGTAGACCACGTTGTCCCGGCCGGCGGTGGGCACCAGGGCCAGGGGGTAGCGGCGGCGGAGTATGCCCTCCTTCAGCTGAACGACGGGACTCTGGGCCAGGGGGTCCCAGAATATGGCATGATCGTACTTTAT
>CAYUPG010000102.1:674-9639 GCA_964446515.1 uncultured Treponema sp. | reverse complement strand
TCCAGCTGACCCCGGGCCTCGGCCGGGTCGGTTCCCCCGAGTGCCTTCTCAACAAGCACAAGCTTCCGGTCTCCGCTTCCTGGAACCCCAACTTCTACATGCCCCTTTTGCCCTGCCGTCCCCTCACAGACGGCCAGGCCCGGCGCATCATCAAGAACGCGGGCCAGGCGGCGGCGGACGCCAAGGCCGCGACCATAGACGGGGTCTATCTCCACGGCCACGAGGGCTACCTCCTGGAGCAGATGACCAACCCCGCCTTCAACAGAAGGAAGCTCGGAGCCTTCTCGGACTGGAAGGCCTTCGGAGTCGCCATGGTCGCCGAGATGCGCCGCCGGGTCGGGCCCTCCTATCCCATCATGTACCGCATCGACCTGTCCCTCGCCCTGGGGGCCACCTACGGCGATAGGATGGAGAAGGTCGGGAGCCTTAAAAAATTCAAGAACGAGCGCACGCCCGAGCAGACCCTGGAGTATATGGAGGCCCTGGTTGCCGCGGGCGTCGACCTCTTCGACGTGGACCTGGGCTGCTACGACAACTGGTGGCTCCCCCATCCGCCGGGACCCATGGCCCCGGGCTGCTACCTGGATGTGGCGCGGATAGTCAAGGAGCACTTCGCCGCCAAGGGCATACTCTCCAACGCGGGGCTGCCGGTTCCCGTGGTTGCGGTAGGCAAGCTCGGCTATCCCGACTTGGCGGAGCGGGCTCTCCGTGAAGGGGACTGCGACATGCTCATGCTGGGCCGCCCTCTCCTTGCGGATCCGGAATGGCCCAACAAAGCCTACGCCGGCCGGGTGGATGAGATTACGCCCTGCATCGGCGACCAGGAAGGGTGCATCAACGAGTTCGTGGAGGGCGGTCATCCCCAGTGCGCCGTGAACGCCCGCACGGGCTTTGAGGATATCCTGGACGGCTCGGAGCTCGCTCCGGCCGGGCGGCCGAAGAGGATAGCGGTCGTGGGAGGAGGTCCAGGCGGCATGCAGTGCGCGACGACGGCCGCCGCGCGGGGCCACTCGGTAACCCTCTACGAAGCTCGGGAAGAGCTGGGCGGCATGCTCGTGCCGGGATCCCGGCCGGCCATCAAATTCGACATACTCAATTACCTCGAGCACCTCCGCGGGCGGGTAGCCGCCGCGGAGAAAACGGGCAGGCTCTCGGTGCGGCTCTCCGCCTCGCCGAGCGCCGAGGAGCTGAAGGCCCAGGGCTACGACGCCATAGTAATAGCCGCCGGCTCCAAGCAGGTTCGGCCTCCGGTCCCGGGCATCGAGCACCCCACGGTGCGCCTCGCCGTGGACGCGCTCAGGGATCCGTCGGTGGTCGAGCAGGCGCGGAGCATCGTCATCGTAGGAGGCGGTGTGGTGGGCTGCGAGACCGCCTACTGGCTGGCCCACGAGAAGGGCAAGAAGGTAGCCGTAGTGGAGCTGCTGCCGGTCTTCATGAAGGGCGTCTGCACCGCCAACCGCGGCTGGCTGCTCCACTACCTGGAAGAGCAGGGCGTCGCGCTCTACAACTGCACGCGCCTTGCGGCGGTGAAGGACGGATCGGTCACGGTGCGGCGGAACGTCTCCAAGACCGTTCCCGATCCCTGGATCACCTGGGAACCCCTGCTTCCGGAGAATATCGAGAATCCCTTCGCCCCGAAGCTCCGTTCGGAGGAACGGGAAGAAGAGCTCCCCTGCGATCTGGTGCTCCTGGCCGCGGGGGCCCGCCCCGACGACGAGCTCTACGGAGCCTGCGTGCGCGCAGGCGCGGCGGCGGACATCCGGAATCTGGGGGACTCCTTCTCCCTGGGCCGGGTCCTGGAAGCTACCCGGGCGGCCTACGCGGTAGGAACCGCTCTGTAGACCACGGCCTGAGGGGCCCGCCCGCGGGCGGGCCCTGGCCCTACCACTGTCCCGGCATGAAGCGTTCCACGTTCTCCGAGCGGATAAGCTCGTAGGGGAGGTAGATGCGGGGCTCCAGGTTGAGGCCGCTGAACCAGTCCACCGCGGCCTTCATGGCCAGGGCTCCGTCCCCTTCGGCGGATTGGTAGCTCAGGGCGTACAGGACCCCCTCCTTGACCAGGCGCAGGCCCGTCTTGCTCGCCCCGGCGGCGACCACCGTCACGTCATCCCTGCCCGCTTTCCGCAGGGCTTCCTGGACGCCCAGGGCGTAGCCCGCGTCGTCGGCGCAGTAGAGCCCCTTGAGCCGCTCCCCGTGGCGCTCCAGCCAGCGGCCCACCTCGGCGGCGGTCTTGCGGGGATCGAATTCCAGATAGGCCTTCTCCAGGCACTGGGCCGCGGAGTTGGTCTTGGCGATCTCCGTCACCACCGCCCAGGTGCGGGAGTAATAGGCGCTGGACTGGGGAACGTGCTGGAGTATGCCGTAGCCTGCCCCGCCGATGCGCTCCGCCAGGAGGCGGGCGACCGCCCGAGTCTGGCCCCAATCGTCCGGACCGGTCCAGGAGAGGCAGTAGGAGAAGCTCTCCCCGTCGGGGAGGGTGTTGGAGAAGATAAGGGGTATGCCGGCCTGGTGGAGCAGCTTGGAGATGGGCAGGGTGTTGCCGGCGCTCACGGGGAGCACTATTGCCAGATCGGGCTTGGCCGCGCAGGCTTCCTGAACCTTCTTGAGCTGCAGCTCCGCATCGAAGGCGCAGTAGTAGAATGAGACTTCCACGCCGAAGGGCACGGCGAATTTCTTGACCCCCGTGCTGTAGGCGCCCATGTAGGGGTGGTCCGCGGGGGAGCCCGAAACTATGCAGGCCACCTTCTTGCCGGCGCTGCCGTCCGCGGGGCTCTCGATCAGGGGACGCTTGGCGACCCTCCACCCGGCGTACTCGTAGGCGTACCAGCGGCGGGAATCGGTTTCCGGATAGCGCGAAACGTCGCCCGGATCGGGGGGCAACGAGACGCTTTGGTGCATCCACGAGATCAGGGGCCTGCCGTCGGAGGCCTTGAAGGAGGAGGTGTCCACGGTCTTGAAGCGGCTGATGGAGCTTTCCAGGTCCGCCACCGCCCGGGCGTTGTCCGCCCCCACGCGGGCCAGGTCCACCACCGCGGCGTTCACCTCCTGCAGTCCTATGCTCATCTCCGAGAGGGCGCCCGAGTTCTCCCGGGAAAGGTCGCTGATCACCTTCACGTGCTCCGCCACGTTGCGGGTCAGGGCCGAAGCGGTGTCCGAAACCCGGCCCGCCTCGCCCGTGGAGGCCACCAGGGAGCCCAGGGCCGACTCCAGGCCCGCCGAGCCGTCCCGCATCCCCTCCATGCGGCTGGATATTTCCGCCATGCTCCGGGACAGCAGCTCGATGCCGTCGGCCACCTGGGCGAAGGCCTCTTCGGTGGTGGCCGCCAGGGACGAGGCGTCCTTGGCCCGGCCCACCACCGAGGCGATGGAGGAGCGTATGGACTTGGTGTTCGCAGCCGTAGACTCCGCCAGCTTGCGTATCTCGTCCGCCACCACCGCGAAGCCCGCCCCGCTCTCCCCCGCGTGGGCCGCCTCAATGGCGGCGTTCATGGCCAGGAGGTTGGTCCGGCTGGAGATGCCCGCAATGACCGACGCGATGTCGCTGATGCCCTCGATGGAGGAGGAGATGTCCTTGAAGGCCGCCAGGGTGGCGGAGACCGCCTTCCCGCTCTCCCGGGCCCGGCGCTCCAGGTCCTCCGCCATGCGCCGCTTCTCCTCGGTGTCGTCCCGGGTGGCCGATACGGCCTTGGCCATTCCGGCCAGGGACCGGGACGCCGCGTCTCCGTCGGAGCTCTGCCGCCCGAGGGCCTCCACGATGAGGCCCAGGTGCTCCAGCACCAGCTCCAGCTCCTGCTTGGCCGATGAGAGCTCCGAATCCAGGCGCTCGCCGTTCCGGCTGAGGTTCGTCATGGAGGCGCTCATCTCGTTGATGGTGGCGGAAAGCTCCTCCGAGCTGGAGGCGACTCCTTCGCTGGTGGAGCCGGTGCGCTCGGACACGTCCTTGAGGCGCTTGAGCAGCACGTGCAGGCGGGCGATGAAGATGTTCAGGGACCGGGCGAGGCGGCGCAGCTCGGCGTAGGGCGGGACGGTGATGCGCCGGGTCAGGTCGATGTCCCCCTCCGGCAGGCTTCCCACCTCCCGGGCCACCGACGACAGGGCCACCCGGAGAAAGCGGACGCTGAAAAGGGCGGAGGCGGCGGCCGCCGCGGCGGCGGCCGCGAAGAGGGCCGCAGGAAGGACGGCGCCCCCCAACCAGGACACGAGAAAGCCCGCCGCCGAAAGGGCACCGAAGAGGACGTGGAAGCTAAGGACGTAGAGCCCGAAGGGCCGGGTGCGTTTGGACATAATGGACGATTTTATCATGCATCTAGGAATCCCGCCATTCCGAAATGGCGTCGAACATGGCCAAAACGTTGCGCACCGGGATATCTTCGGTTATGGCGTCCACGCTGGGGGCTGCGAGGTACCCGCCCCCGACCGCCAGGGACGACAGGGTGGACAGGACGTTCCGGCGCACCTCCTGGGGGCTCCCGTGCAGGAGCAGGCCCCGGGCGTCGATGCCCCCGGAAAGGATGATCCTGCCCCCCACCTCCTTCTTGATGGCCGACCCCTGCATGCCGGGACAATCGGGCTGCAGGGCGTGGAGGGCGTCCACTCCGGTGGAGACGATGGAGGGCAGCAGGGGCCGTATGCCCCCGGAGGAGTGGAGCATCACCTTGATGCCGTAGCGGTGGGCGGTATCCGTCAGGCGGGCCACGCAGGGAGAGATGAAGCGGTCGAAGTGGTCGGCGCTGATCAGGGGTCCCATCTGGGTGCCGAAGTCGTTGCGGATGAACAGAAGGTCGATCAGGTCGCCGGCTTCCTCGAAGATGCGGGTATTCAGGGCGACGTAGTAGTCCACGATGCGGTGCAGGAGAGTCTCCACGAAGACCGGATCGTCGTACATGAGGCAGGCCAGGGTCTCCAAGCCCATGAGGTCCACCGCATCGTGCCAGAAGGGCGACCAGGAGCCCCCCACGATGGCGAAATGGTCGGCGATGGGATCGGCCTTCTCCCGTATCCAGGAGGTGTCCTCCTGTTCGGGATCCGGCCAGGGATACTCCTGGAGGCTCTTGATGGTGGGGTCGTTCCGCAGGGGGTGGGAGGTGGGCTGGCCGTAGCCGCTGCCCTGGCGCTCGATGCCGAAGGGGTCGACACGGCGGCCGCCCTGCCCTATGGCGTCCAGATCTATCCACCGGAAATCGTCCCCGATGCGGAGCCGGAACTGGTCCTCGTCCAGGTTGAGCTCCACGCAGGCCTTGGCGATGAACTCCCGGGAAGCCCCCAGCCAGCGGCAGACCGCCGGGCCCCGCCGCCGCTCGAAGGTGGCCAAAAAGCGCTCCTTGGAGGCCCCCATGCGCCGTCCCGCAGACCGCGTCCTGGCGGAACCCTGGGGACGAGTGGACCCACGCTGGACCAGCTGCTGCTTGACCTTGATGACGTGGACGCCCTCGTCGTCTCCGGAAAGGCGCCGGAGCATCATGTCGCAGGCGAGCTTGCCCATGAGCTTGGTGTCTATGCGGAGAGTGGAGATGGGCACCACGAAGGGATCGGCATAGTTGAGGAGGTCGCCGGGAGCTATGATGGAGAGGTCCTCGGGGATGCGCAGGCCCAGGGGCTTCAGCAGGGCGGCGATGCGGATGGCCATATCGTCGTCTATGGCGAAGACCGCGGTGGGCCGGCGGGCGGCGGTGAACAGGGACTTGAGGCTCGCCTCCAGAAACTGGGTGTTGGAGGCCTCGCAGTTCAGGCAGCGCTGGGGATCCGCCGGCAGGCCCGCCTCCTCCAGGGCTTTCCGGAATCCGTAGTACCGGTCGGTGGTGAGCTTGGGCAGATTGATGCGCTCGGTGCCCACGTAGAGGATGTCCTGATGTCCCAGCTTGATCAGGTGCATGGTCCCCTCGTAGGCCCCCTGGAAGTCGTCCACCAGGATGGAGTGGAAGCGGTCCTGAAAATTGCCGTTCATGATGACGATGACCGGGATGTTCTGGCTTTCCAGGGCCGAGAAGATCCGATCGCTCCCGTAATGGAGGGAGAAGACGGCGGCGCAGCCGCTCGAGCGTATGCGGTTGAGCACCAGCTCTTCGGAGAGGCCCTCGTAGATGGGGAAGAGCACCACCTTGTAGGTCTTTTCCGCGAAGATGCGCTCGATCTCCGCGATGATGGGCCGTATGAAACCCCAGACGAAGGCCCACTGCGGATCAATATTGAGGAGTATCCCCACCGTCGGAAGCTTCGATCCCACCGCAACGAGGGGCTTCTTGCCGTAGCCCAGGCGGCCCGCGGCGTCCATCACCGCGGCGCGCACGGTTTCGGAGATGCGGCCCTTTCCCGAAAGCACCAGGGATACGGTGGTTACGGAGACATCCGCGGCGGCTGCAATATCCTTGAGGGTGGGCTTCATGGCGCTCCGTACCTTTTCGATCAAAATTTAGTAAAAATCAACCACAATATTTTACCTGTTATCCCATCTTGTCAAGCCTCGGGCGGCACGAAACGCTTCTTTTTCCTGGTGCCGCAGGCCCGCTTAGGGACTATACTGGAGCCATGGCAGGAGAGGAACAGAATTTGGCGCTCTGGGATCCCGGCAGGTCGGAGCTCCCCCCCCGGCCCGAGGATCCCTCCCGTTTCCCCGAGACCGACGCCCGCCGCTGGTACGATGCCGAGTATTCCGGGTGGAACGCGGCCAAGGGCCCCCTGCCCCCGGTGCCCCCCGGCGGACCCCGGGGCAAGCGCGTCGCCGCGGTCCTGCCCTACACCCACCCCTACTGGGCGGAGTACGAGCAGGGCCTGTCCGTGGAAGCCGCGCGCTGCGGCATGGCGCTGTCGGTACGCAACTCCGAGTGGGACAACGACCGGCAGGCGCAGATCGTCGCCGACCTTGTGCAGGAGCGGCCGGACTTGGTCATCTTCGTGCCCGTGGAGCCCTTCCTGGCGGGGGAATGCCTGCGCAAGCTCGGCGAGGCCGGCATTCCGGTCATCGCGGCGAACCAGACCCTGGAGGCGGAATCCTACTCCCAGGTGATAGCCTGGACCGGCCCCGACGACTGGGGGCAGAACCGGCTGCTGGCCCGGCATTTCGCCGCCCTCCTGGGAGGTGAGGGGGGCTACTGCATCATCAGCCACAAGCCGGGCACCTCCCCCTACCTGGCCCGGGTCTGGGGCATACGCACCGAGCTGGGTACGGCCGCCCCGGCCATGACCTGCCTGGACGTGCGCTTCACGGAGTTCGACCGGGAACGGACCCGCCTGGCCGTCCTCAACTGGCTGGACCGCTTCGGGGAAAGGCTCAAGGGCATAGTATCGGCGGACGATTCCTACCCGATAGAGGGGGTCAAGCGGGCCCTGGCGGAGCGGGACAGGCACGACGTGGTCTGCGTCGCCAACGGCGCCACGCTGCGGGGCTTCGAGTTCGTCATGGACGGGACCCTCAAGGCGGTCACCTACCAGTCCCCCCAGATGGACGGCATGCTCGCCCTCAGGACCGCGGCGGACTGGTTCTCGGGCATCGCGGTGGAGCCCATCCGGCACCTGCCCGCCTCCATCGTCACCGCCGCGGAGGTGGATTCCTATCTCAAATCCCGGGAAGGCCTTGAGCTTTCCGCCGCCGAGGAACTCTGCCGCATCATGGCGGAGGGCCGCCTGGACGACCTGTCCTGGTTCTTCGACGACCTGGGCCGCAGGATCGCGGGAAACCACGCCATGACCCTGGACTATTTCCGGGGCCTGATGATCGAAATGATCGCCGCCCTCATCAACCTGGCCAAGAACCACGACCTGGACGGCATCGGACTGTTCGGGGGCTACGAAACCCTCTTCCGGGGCCTGGCGAACCGCCGCAGCCCCGCGGAGGTGCTCGAGTGGATCAGGGCATCCTCAGTGAAGCTCCTGGATGCCCTCATAGAGGGCAGACGGCTCTCATCATCCCTGGTGGAGCACCTCATCTCCTACACGGAGCTCCACTACGCCGAGCCCATCGCCCTCAAGACCATCGCGGCCCGATTCGGGCTCTCCGCCTCCTACCTGGGCAAGCTCTTCAAGGAACGGACGGGCAACACCTTCTCCCGCTACCTAAACGAGCTGCGCATCGCCAAGGCGAAAGCCCTCCTGGCCTCGGGAACCCTGCGGCCGAAAGAGGTGGCCAAGGCCGTGGGCTTTTCCGAAACCGGCTACTTCTACGCGGTGTTCCGCAAGCTCACCGGCTCGGGCCCCGCCGAGTGCTAAGCCGAGGGGCGGCCCCACCGCCCTATCTCGTCGAACATGGCCACGACGTTCTCCACGGGGGTCTCGGGGAGTATGTAGTCGTGGCTGGCCCCGGCTATGTAGCCGCCGCCGGGCGCGAAGGTCTCCAGGGCCGCGCGGACGGCCCGGCGCACCGAATCAGGGGTTCCCTGGATGAGGGCAGCCTTGCTGTCGATGCCGCCGTTGAGCACCAGCAGGGAGCCGAAATCCCGTTTGAGGCCGGCCCCCTCCATCCCTGCGCAGTCGGGCTGCAGGGCGTGGAGGGCGTCCACCCCCGCCTCGATCATCAGGGGGATGAGGGGCCGGAAGCCGCCGCAGCAGTGGAGCATGAGCTTCTTGCCGTAGCGGCGGGCCAGTTCGGCGTGGGCCGCCAGGTGGGGCTTCAGGAAACGGGCGAAGAGCTCCGGGCCCAGGAGGGGCCCGGTCTGGCCGCCGAAGTCGTTGCCGATGAAGTAGATGTCGATCAGGTCCCCCGCCGCCTGGAAAGCCCGCTCCGAGGCCGCCAGGTAGTAGGCGTTGATGCGGGAGAACAGGCCGTCCACGTAGTCCGGGTCGTCGTACATCAGGTAGTAGAGCTTCTCCATCCCCACCAGGTCTATGGCGTCGTGCCAGAAGGGGGACCACTCGCCGCCCAGGACGGCGTACTCCCCCTCCCAGCGCTCCGCCTCGGCTCGGATATGGGAGACCTCCGCCCATGCGGGGTCGGGCCAGGGGTAGGCCTCCAGGTCGGCAGGATCGGTCTTGT
>CAYUPG010000102.1:0-662 GCA_964446515.1 uncultured Treponema sp. | reverse complement strand
GGCTCACCCAGGTGGCGCCGGGGGACAGCTTCCGCTCGGGCCCCGCCCAGCGGGAGCCGACGCGGCGGAAATCGTCCCCCAGGCGCCGCCGCAGCGCTTCCTCGTCCGGCAGCCCCAGCGTCTCCGCCGCCAGGGCTATGAATTCCGGGGACGCGCCGAACCACTTGGGAACGCGCGCCGTGGGACGGTGGGCGAAGGCTTCCAGGACCAGCTCCCGGGAGTTCATGCCGCGGCCTCTACTTTTCCGCCCGGCGGGCCACGTCCATGGCGAGCTCCGACCAGCGCCAGAGGTTTTGGGGCCGGTAGCGCACCGTGGAGATGTCCTTCATGATGAACTCGATGTGGCTGTAGTCCCCTCCGGCGGCGAGGGCCTTTTCCAGGTTCTCCCGGGCCTCCGCCTCGCTGAAGACGTCGGACACGAAGACCGCGGGGTTCGGCTTGACGCTGGCCACGTAGTCTCCGGCCATGGCCGGCAGTATCCTGCCGTAGTCGTTCCAGGGACTCACGGAGATCTTGCGCAGGTTGGGGATCTTCCGCATCAGGTGGATCTTGTTCTGCAGGGGCTCGCAGCAGCCGTAATAGGTCAGGCCGAAGCGCTCCAGCCAGCGGTAGTCGTGGCGCAGGGCGAACTCCCAGTGCTTCTCCGGGGACACCTCGGAGTA
>CAYUPG010000101.1:0-9641 GCA_964446515.1 uncultured Treponema sp. | reverse complement strand
CAGTCCGGGAAGGACGTTCCCGAACACGTCCACCCCCGAGACGCCCTCCCCCGCATCCCTCACCTGGGCGATGCGCACGCCCGCGGCCACCCGGGCGAGGCCCAGGCCCTCGTCCGCGTCCAGGGCGAGTTCGGGGACGGCGGAGATGCGGGCCAGCAGGGCCTCCCGCTCGGGCCCCTCCAGAAAAGCCACGGCCGGCTGTATTTCCTTGTCCTTGCCCCGGCTCGGCGCCTTGCCCTCCACCAGGAGGTAGTCCTTGAGCTCTATCTCGGGCCCGCCGTGGAAGGCGAGGATGTCGGCCTTTACCTGTTCCGCGTTGAAGCCCCGGACCCCCGAATCCCGTATGGCCTGGGATATGGCCTTGAGCTCCAGCGGCGCGGCCCCCGCCACGCCCTTGCGGAGGTAGAGCCGGGCCGCGAGCTTGTCGCTCGAGATGTCCACCCGGGCTTCCGCATCCATCCTGCGGGAGAGGGAGAAGGCCTCAAGGGGAGCTCCCGTTCCCGAGGATTCCGAAAGGGCCGCGGCGAGATCGGCGTCGCCTATGAGATCCCCGGGACGGGCCCCCTGGGAGACGGCGGTCGCCAGGATGTCCGCCGCCGAGGGAGGCGCAAGGCGCTTGTCCCCGGGCTCGAAGTATAGGAAGTAGGTCGTGCCGCCCTTCTCCACCCGCCAGGCCGGCCGCGCCAGGGGAACGAGGTCCGCCCAGCCGTTTCCGATGCGCACGACCCCGGAGGCGGCGGCCCGTATCTCGCTCTTGTCCCTGAGGAGGCCCGAGCCCAGCAGGAAAAAGCCTTCCCCCTCCGACCGGGGCGGCACGGGCTTGCCGAAGACGCTCTTGCCGGGCTTTCCCGGCTTGGGAGGAGCCACCGTGCCCACCTTCGCGTCCCGGTCGGCGTAGGCCGTGTCCTGGACGGCGCCGTCCACGAAAACCTTCTCCTTGGTCTCCCGCTTATCGTAGGTCACCACGACCTCTTCCTTGGGGGGCAGGAAGGGCAGGGCGGCGGGCTTCTTGACCACCGTCTCCTTCTTGATCTTCTCGGTCCTGATGCGGTAGATCTCCGGAGCTCCCGCCGCGGCCACCGCCGCCTCCGCCAGGGCCGTCAGGTCGGGCGGCACCGGCAGATCGGCCCAGGTCACCCGCTCGGGGGTCGGAGGCTCGGGCGGCTGGCCCCGCAGGATAACCACCGTCTGGGCTTCCCGAGCCTTGGCCAGCTTCTGGAGCAGCTCCTCCAAAGCCTTCGGCGACGGGGGAGGCGCCACGCGCTTTTCGCCCAGCTTCTTGAGCAGAGTCTCGGCGGTCCACTGCTCTCCGTCCTTCTCGGGCTTGAAGACGAAGCGGACCTCCAACTCCAGGGAATCGATCTCCACCGAGCCTGAACCTATCAGCGTCGTGCCCGCCATGACCGCCGTCCTACCGAGAGCCTAGGGCCTGAATCCCTGGGAGAGGGCCGCCGCCATCTTGGTCTTGAGGAAGAGGTTCTCCTTCCTCAGCTGGGAGATCTCGAACTGCTGGGACTTGACGGTCTCCACCAGGTCGCCCATGGAGAGGGCGCCGCAGTGCAGAAGCTCCTCCACGTAGCCCATCTTGGCCTCGAAGTCCACCTCCGCCTCCATTCCCGCCTCGAGGAAGCTTTCCTCGATGCTCCGGCCCTCCAGGGGCGCGGCGTCCTCCTCGCTCTGGAGGATCTTGTCGGCGATGCGGTAGATGCCCTGGGACAGTATGGACTGGGGCTTGTAGAGGAGGATGGGAAGCCGGGCGGACAAAGCCGCGTCCTGCATGGAGTCGCGGTAGACGACCCCCAGGTGCTCGATCTGCAAGTCCAGGTACTCCGCGCAGGAGCGCCGTATCTTGGAGGCCGTCTCGGCGCTCTTGGGGTCCTCCACCATGTTCATGATGAGCCGGGGATGGAACAGGGCTATGCGCTCCTTGAACCGCCCATGGGATTCGGGATCCACGGCCCGTATCGCCTCCATGAGCTTGGGGACGTAGAGCTTCTGGAGCCCCGAGGCATCCTTTCGGACCTTCTCCAGGTATTCGGCGGCCTTTGACCCCTTGGGAAAGGAGGAATGCATGAGCCGGAACACGGCGTTTTTAAGGAAGAGATAGGCGTTGAGGGTAGCCGTCACCGTCGGGGCGGTGACGATGATGCCCTGCCCGGAGAGCAGGAAGAAATCCAGGATGGACTGATGGGTACCCGCTCCGAGGTCGAGGATAAGGATGTCCGCGTCCAGGCCCAGCAGGCGCCGCGCCAGGGCCGTGATCTGGGCCTGCTTGAGGTTCGCGCTGCCGGGTATCTCCGCGTCTCCGGGAATGAAGCGCAGGTTGGGGATGTCCGTCTCCGCCACCACCTTGTTGAAGTCCGACCTGGTATCCCCAAGGAAGGTGCCGATGCCCGATTGCGGGGACCGGTGGCCGACGACCAGGTGCAGGTTGGAAGCCCCCAGGTCCAGATCCGCCAGGATGACCCGCTTGCCCGCCTGGGCAAAGGCCACGGAAAGGTTGGCCGCGACCAGAGATTTTCCGACCCCGCCTTTTCCGCTGGCGATGGGGAGTATACGCATCATCGGCCTCCCGGAAGAATATCCCCCGCATCCAGAACCTCAACGTCCGCCGGGGGACCGTCGATCTGCGCCCCGTCCGGCTGCGCCCCGCCGCGGCTGCGCCGCCGTCCGCCCCGCAGCGCCGCCGCCGCGAGCAGGGAGAGGGCGTCCGCGGGAATCAGACCCGCGCAGAGGACGATGAGCGCCGCCGTGCCCGCGCCGTCCATGACCAGGGAGGACAGGATAGCATGGAAGGAAGAAATCGACCAGACGAGCAGAGCGCTTAAGAAGACCGCTTTTCCGGAAAGGTACAGGGGCAGAAACGCGCCGTAGCGCTCCCTGTCTATATAAAGGAAAAAGGCCATGAGGGCGAAGAGGGCGTTGGGCGCGGCGAGGGCGGCGTAGGGCGCCGCATCCGAGCCCCCGGGAAGGCGGGCGAAGGCCGCGGCGAGTGCGGCGGAACGGACAAGCTCGAACATAAGCAGGAAGAGGCTAAGGGGCCCACGATGATTCATGGGTAAAACTCTACGGTTCTCCCGGGCGGCGGTCAAGGGGTATCGTCCTCCGCAATTGACAAAGGGCGGCGCTTTCCTAGAATAGAAGCATGAACGAACAAACTCCCCGGACGGCCCGCGGCCGTCTTCCCCTCCCTCTGCTGTGGATATCCGCCACCGTCCTAATCTGCGCCGTATTCGCCTTGGCTTCGGTGCCCCGGGCGGATGCCCAGAGCAGGGCGGACGAAGGAAGGCGCTACACCGCGATCATCCAGAACGTCTACGACTTCATCCTGAAGCACCACGTGGACGAGGTGGATCCCAAGGTTCTCTACGAGGGGGCCATGTCGGGGATGTTCGATGCCCTGGAGGATCCCTACTCGTCATTCCTAACCGAGGCGGACATGTCCGACCTCAACGACACCACCCAGGGCAGCTTCGGCGGCGTGGGGCTCTACATCACCAAGCCCGTGGAAGCCCGCCCCGACGGCAGGCCCCCCTACGTGGAGGTGGCATCCCCCATCGAGGACACTCCCGGATGGCGCGCGGGCATCAGCCCGGGGGACCTCATCGTGGAGATCAACGGGGAGTCCACCGAGAAGCTCACCATGGACGAGGTCCTCGCCCGCCTGCGGGGCGTGCCGGGCACCCAGGTCACCATACTCATCCGCAGGGGCGAGAAGCTGGAATTCCCCGTCACCCTCAATCGGGCCATCATCGAGGTGCCCACGGTCAAGCACGCCATGGTCGGCAACGACGTCGGCTACCTGCGGATCACCACCTTCACTCCCATGACCGTGGACCGGGTGCGGGAAGCCCTGAACGACTTCCGTGCCAAGGGCTACAAGGCGCTGGTGGTGGATCTTAGGAACAACTACGGAGGCCTCCTGCAGGCCGCCGTCGGGGTCTCCGACTTCTTCCTTGAGGGAGGGGTGGTCGTGTCCACCAAGTCCCGCATCCCCTCGGAGAACTCCGTGTACACCGCCGGAAGGGCCGCCGCGGTTCCCAAGGACCTGCCTGTCGTGGTCCTCATCAACAGGGGTTCGGCCTCCGCCTCCGAGATCGTGGCGGGGGCCCTCAAGGACCGCGGACGGGCCTACCTGGTGGGGGAAAAATCTTTCGGCAAGGGTTCGGTGCAGCAGGTCTACCCCGTGGGCGCCTCGGGTTTCAAGCTCACCACCGCCCGATACTTCACCCCCAGCGACGTCAACATCGACAAGATCGGCATCCCTCCCGACCGGGAGGTGAAGTTCCCCGAACTCACGGATCAGGAAGCCGAGGGCCTGAACCGCATGATCCAGGAAAACCGCATCCCCGCCTTTGTGGCCCAGGAAGCGTCCGCCGGAGCGGAGCGCACGGAAGCCTTCATCCGGGAGCTTTCCGCCCAATACGGGCTGGGGGCTCAGCTGCTCAGGCGTCTCATACGGGACGAGCGCAACCGCACGACCATCGCGCCGCCCTTCGATCTCGAATACGACATACAGCTCAAGGCTGCGGTGGACCTCCTGCGCGACGGCTCCTACCCCGCGCTGATGCGGGCCACAAAGACCCTGAAGGTCCTGCAGGAGGAGGCGGCCGCCGCTGCCGAAGCGCAGCAGCCCTAGGCCGCATCCGTGCGCCGCTTCGTGCTCCGCGCTCCGCCCGACCAGGAAGGTCGGGTGGAGCTCTCTGGAAAGGACTACCGCTATTTGGCCCGGGTCCTGCGCCTGGGCGGAGGAGACTGTTTCCGCGCCCTCCTTCCATCCGGCGAGGAGGCTCTTCTGACGATAGAGGAGCTGCGTCCGGGGAGCCTGATCGCCCGGAGGGAGACGGAGGAGGGCAGGACCGAGACCGCGGGGTTCGCCGGAGGAGAGGCGGCCGAGACGGCCGTCACCGACCGGCTGCGGCGCGATCTGTTGCCCCCGGTCCCGCCCATCATCCTCTGCCAAGCCCTGCCCAAGGGGCAAAAGATGGACCTCATCGTCCGCCAGGCCGCGGAGGCCGGGGTGCTGGAGATCGTGCCCTTCGTGTCGAAGCATACGGTGGTGCGCCTTGAGGGCAAGCTCGACGGCGAACGCAAACGGGACCGCTGGGAGCGCATCGTCCGGGAGGCGCGCCAGCAGAGCGGGTCGGACGTCCCCACCTCGGTGGCGGAGCCGACGGACCTGGAAGGGGTCGCAGCCAGATGGAAGCGCCTCAACGAAGAGACTCCAGGTTCGGCGGCCATCGTTCTCCATCAGGACCCCCTTGCGCAGGGGACCCTCCACGGCTATCTTAGCCATGGTCCGACTGCGGTGCTGCTTGCCGTCGGCCCGGAGGGCGGATTTTCCGACCAGGAGGCTTCCCGCCTCATGGCCGTCGGTTTCAAACCCCTCCTGCTGGGCGCGAACGTGCTGCGCGCCGAAACCGCCGCCCTCTTCGCGGCGGCAGCAACCCATGTTCTACTACTGGAGAGCGCATCGTGGATGCCATCGAACGGGTCACCTGCCTGAAAGTTCCTATCGATATCCTTCCCCCCGACAGGCTGGCCGACGCTGCGAACGAGCTGCTGGCCTCCGGCGAAAGCAGGCACATAGTCCTGCTTTCCCTCAGGGACCTGCTCCGCGCCCGCAAGAGCGGCGAGTACCGCAGCTACGTCCTCGGCGCCTCCCTGGTGATTCCCATTTCCAAGAGCATCATCGGCGGCGTGCGTTTCCTTACCGGCAAGACGCCGGTGCGCTACATGCCCTTCGACTTCACCGTCAAGCTCCTATCCGCCCTGGAGGAGCGGAACCGGTCGGTCTACCTCCTGGGCTCCCGGAGGCGCAGCCTCCAGACCGCCGAACGAAACCTCAAGCACACCTTTCCCGGGCTCCGCATAGTCGGGCGCTGCGCAGGAGGCTTCCGCAGGCAGGACGAGGAGTCCATACTCAAGGCGATACGGAAGGCGGGGCCCTCCCTGCTCCTGGTGTCCAAGGGCGTTCCCGGCGAAGAGCGTTGGCTTGCCCGGGGCGGAGCCGGCTTGGGGCCGGGCATCCGCATGTGGTGCAGCGACCTCTTCGACGTCTTCGCCGAAAGGCGGCGGAGGCCCTCCCGGGCAAGCTTCGACCGCGGCATGGAGTGGGTTGGGTTCTGCATCAGGAATCCCCTGCGCGTTTTCCGGATTTTCCCCTATTTCTGGTATAAAATTTTATTGGTGTTTTATAGATTGTTCCGGCGGGGGTAGCCCATGCGTACGGTAGTGTGCGTCGACGATGCGGAGGAGGACCTGCAGGCCCTCGAGTATCAGTTCGACGGGCACTATCGCGTCGTTCCCTGTAGGGACGGGGCTTCCGCCCTGGCGGTCGTTTCAAGAGCCCGCCCCGCCGCCGTGGTCCTCGACCTGGAAATGCCCGGCTACGACGGGTTCCGGGTCCTTTCCGACCTCCGCAAGCTCGATGCCGCGCCGCCGGTGCTCATGCTGTCAGGCCACGCGGAGCCCCTGTTCATAGTCCGGGCCCTGCGGGAAGGGGCTGCCGACTATATGGCCAAGCCCTACAACATCTCCATCCTGCGCAAGCGCATCGACCTTCTGGTGGAAGCCGCGGACCGCCGCAGCGGAGCCCCCGAAGCCTGGAAGACCTACGGAAGGCCGGGGCGTCCCGGCGCGGAACGGGAAGCGGGGCCGCTGCTCGGATCCTCGGAACTCATGCGCCGGCTCCGCTGCGATCTTCTGTGCTACGCGGCCTCGGAGCTCCCTGTCCTCATCCAGGGAGAGAGCGGCACCGGCAAGGAACTGGCGGCCCGGGCCATCCACGACGGTTCGTCCAGGTCAGGCGGCCCCTACCAGGCCATCAACATCGCAGCCATCCCGCAGGGACTCGCGGAGAGCGAGCTCTTCGGCTGCGAGCGGGGCGCCTTTACCGACGCCAAGGCCCGCAAGGGCTGCTTCGAGCTCGCCGACGGGGGCACACTCTTCCTGGACGAGATCGGGGATGCCGGCTATCCCGTCCAGACCGCCCTGCTGCGCATCTCGGAGGACCATCTGGTCCGGCGGCTCGGGGGCACCACCTATCGGCACGTGAACTGCCGTCTGGTGTGCGCCACCAACAGGAATCTGGATGAGCTCATGGCCTGCGGCCAATTCAGGTCGGACTTGAAGTACCGCATCGACGCCCAGGATCTCTTCTATCGGTTGAATACCTTCACCCTCCGCATTCCGCCCCTCAGGGAGCACGCGGAGGACATACCCGAACTGGCGGCCTATTTCCTCGCTAGGTTGACGGGAAAGGAAGCGGAGAAGATGGGCCCGGCGAAGGATGCCCTGGCATTGCTCATGGAGCATCCTTGGCCGGGGAATGTGCGCCAGCTGCGCACCTGCATGGAACGGGCCCTCATCTTATCCCGGGGAGAAGCCGTTCGGGCGGAGCACATCAGGTTCTGACAGGTTCGGGAAACTCCTAGTCGACCGGACGGAAGTCAACGGCTTCGACGACCGCGACTGCGGTCGTTTCGTCGTAGTCAACGCCCAAGCCGAGGTAGGAGCCCAGGACGAGGAGGGTCTTGCCGCTCTGAAGCCTGCCGGGAGACCGTCGGGAAAAGGCATCCCTGAACCGGATCCCCTCGAATACCACATACACCCGGTGGAGCTCCACGTCGGCATCCCCCGACCAGGCGCCTCCGACAAGCTCCACCTCGGCGACGAACTCGGTCTCCCCGTCCTCGTGCACGGTGACCGAACCGATATCCCCGTGGATGACCAGCAGGCGATCCGCGGGTATGCGGGAATCGTCCCCCGATGCTGCGGCGCGGTGAAGATCCGAGAGGGTGATCGAGAAATCGGTGGGCAGCATCGGACGGGCGGCCGGCTGAGCGCCGATACCCGCGGCCAAGCCCACAAGGAGCGCGAAGGTACATAGGCTCTTCATGGCCTAAGTATCCTACAATTCTCTCTTGTCCGCAAGGCGCGCCATTTTGCTGAAGATGCCCTCAAGATAGCGGACCTCGTCCACCGTAGGCCCTGCCCGGGACAGAAGGTCGCGAAAAAAACGCTCCTGGTCCTCCCGGCCCGCCTGCTTGTAGAAGCCTACCGATGCGAGGGCGTCGGTCATGCGCCGGACCGTCTCGTCCAGACGGCGGGCATCCACCGGCACCCAGCGCCCCGAATCGGCCTCGCCCAGGAGACGGTGCAGCTCGTAGGCGTAGATCTGCACCGCATGGGAGAGGTTCAGGGAAGGGAATGCCTCGTCCACCGGGATGTGGGAGGCCAGGTTGCAGAGGGAAAGCTCATCGGCCGTCAGGCCCGTCCGCTCGTTGCCGAAGAGGATGGCCGCAGGGCCCGGCCTGTCCCGCAGGGCTTCGCCGAGCTCCCAGGGCGTCAGCGTGATGCTCTTCCGTTTTTTGCCCCGCCGCCGGGTGGTGCCGGCCACCAGGGAACAGTCCGCCGTCGCCTCCGCCGCCGTGGCATAGCGCTCCGCGCCGTCCCAGAGGTCCGCCGCGTGGACCGCCCGGGCGCGCACGACCGCTTCGTCGATCTCGCCCTCGGGAGCCACCACCCGCAGCCGACCGAGTCCCATATTCTTCATGCAGCGGCATACGGCGCCGATATTTCCCGACTCCGCAGGTCTGACCAGCACTATACGTATTTCCGACAAACGCATGGCAGATTGTATCAAAGAGCTGCCGAACGTGGTATAGATGAGTTTCATGAAAAGCGATTTTTCCGGAAAAACGGCCCTGGTGATCGGGGGATCCGGGGGGATAGGGGCGGCGGTCTCGGTGGAGCTGGGGCGTCTCGGCGCGGAGCTGGTTGTGCACGGCGGCCGCTCCGAGGAGCGGCTGAGCGGAACCGTCAGCGCCGTACGGGCCGCCGGCGGGAAGGCCAGGGGCTTTCTCCTCCCCCTGGACGGCCTCACCGCCCCCGAAGCGGTCCCCCTCCTGCTGGCCGAGCTGCCCCGGCCGGATATCCTGGTATGCGCTTGGGGAGACTTCTTCCGCAAGGGGCTGCGGTTCACCCGACCGGAGGACTGGGAGCGGGCCGTCTTCTCGAATTTAATCCTCCCCGGCGCCTTGGTTTCCGCCGTGCTTGGTGCTATGATGGAGAAGGCCTGGGGCCGCATTCTGCTGTTCGGAGGAACCAACACCGATGCGCTCCGGGGTTACCGGAGCACGGCGGCCTATTCCTGCGCGAAGGCGGCCCTGGGGGTGCTCGCCAAGTCTGCGGCCCTTGAAGCCTCGGGCTCCGGGGTGACCTGCAACGTCTTCTGTCCCGGCTTTGTGGACACGGAGTATTTGGACGAGGAGGCGCGGCGCTACGCGGCGGAGCATGCGCCGGGGGGCAGACTCATTCCGGCCGCCGAGCTTGCCCGCCTGGCGTTGGATGTCGCCAAGAGCGGGGCGGTCAACGGCGCCGTGGTGCCGATAGACGGCGGCCTGCGCATTTAATGCAGTGCCGATACCGATTTAGCGGCGGCGTGTTTGACAAAGCGGATGGAGACTAATAATATAGTGTATATTGCGCTGGTGTGGGCCGATACTATGATCAGGGATACCCCATAGTTTGCCGATGGTTCCATGCGGGAGCCGATCGGCCTTCGGGACGGAAGGAGCGTCATGACTAACAACGATATCGTACCTGGATTTGACGACGAGAACGACGAAAGCCTTAAG
>CAYUPG010000100.1:3206-9742 GCA_964446515.1 uncultured Treponema sp. | reverse complement strand
GGATATTGCCTCCTCCGGCGGAGGAAGCGGCGCCGCCATAGAACCCTCGCTCCCCGATATCGAAGATCTTCCTGACTTGGAGCTCGACGGAGATTCCGATTTCGGGCTTCCCTCCATGGAAGACATTGCTTTGGATGAGGTCGAGGCGGTTTCCGAGGGAACCGGAAAAGAGGGGTTCGAAGATTCCATGGATTTCTCGGTTGAAGAGCTCGTCCCCGGGGAAGCCCAAGATTCTTCCTTTGAGGAAGTGGCCTCCTTCGATGCCGACGGGGATGCGGCGCCCAGCTCGGACGAGTTCACCGAACTCTCCATGGACGATTTCCTGGACGGGACGGAACTTTCGGGCGGACCGGCCGAGAAGGAAGCAGGCTCGCTGGACGAGGAGCCCCTCGACATCGACCTTGATTTTGCCGAATCGGTAGATCTGGCCGATGAGGCCGGGACCGAGGCCCTTTCCTTTGAATCCGGCGAAGCTTCGGACGACGAGGGCGCCCTCAAGCTTGAGACGGTGTCCGATTTCGACGATTTCCTTAACGACATGTCCTCAGGCGACGGGGCGGAAAGCTCGGACGGCGCCGAAGCGGCCCTGCCCGACCTGAACGAGGAGGAGGACATAGCCCTTTCCCTCTCAGGCGGCGCGAAGGAAGAGCACTTCGACGACGTGGAAGCCCTGCACCGGGAGCTCGAGGAGTCCGTAGACCGGACCGCCGATCGGGCGGAACGCGCGGCCGCTCCGGTTCTTCAGGCAGCCGCGACCCAGGGTCCGGACCTCAGCACCCAGCTCCTCATGCGCATCGCCGACGAGCTTGCTTCGATTAAAAACGAGCTCAGCAGCCTCAAGGGAGAGCTGGCCGTACTCAAGAGCGATGCAAGGACAGAAGCCGCCGCGGAATCCCAGGACCAGGATGCGGCGAAGGGTTTCTTCGATGAGGAAGACGACGAGAAGATAGCCCTTACCGGAGATGAGCTGGACAATATTCTCAATACCGCCGACTTCACCGAGGAAGCGGGCGCTGATGCGGTCGTGGAGGAAGAGGAGGAGTTCGGAATCGGATCCATCGATTCCGACGACTTCGTGGCGGAGGAGGGGGAGCCTGAAACGGAAAGCCAATCCCCGGACGCCCTGGACGATACGGCCTTCCTTTCCGATCAGGACGATATACTCGGAGCCGAGGAAAGCGGCGAGATTACGGTGGACGAGGTCCTTGAGGCCGACGACGGCGGCATCGAGCGCATCGAGGTTGAAGGGGATGCCGAGTCCGCGTCCGTCCTGCCCGAAGAACTCGTCCGTCTCCGCGAAGACGGCGTTCGCCCCATGACCGAGGCTCCCGAAGACACCAGCTACCTTGAAGACGAGCCCCTGGATTTGGAGCACCTGGACCTTACGGAAGCGGTGATCGAAGAGCCGGACCTAGGCGCCTTTGTCCTTGAGGAAGCTCCGGTCCAGGAACCTTCCATAGAGTCCATACACATCGATCTCGACCTTGAAGAAGAGCTGCACGTGGAAGATACCTCCGAGGCCGAGGACGAAACCGAGATCTACGAAGAGGACCTGTCCCGGATGATGGAGCTGCCGGTCGAAGATTCCGTTTTGGAAATCGGCCCGGTCAACGCGGAAGAGGTAGCGGCCTTCGAAGCCGAAGCGGCCGAGGAAGCCCCCGCCCTGGAAGAGAGTTTCGAAGAGGTGATTCCCGAGGACTTCGTGGTTGGTCCGGACGAGACCCAGCTTGCCGAAGATTTTCAGCCGGAAGAGTTCGCCGACACCGTAGAGCTCGCGGATGCGGCTGAAGCGGATCAAGGAGAAACGCTCCCCCAGGAAGAAACGCCCGTACCGAGCGCCGAGGAGCTTCCGTCCAACCTCAAGCAGGAAGTCAAGACCGTGCTTTCCTATATGGACCAGCTGCTTGAGTCCCTGCCGGAGGATAAAATTGAAGAATTCGCCCGGTCGGAGTATTTCGAGACCTACAAGAAGCTGTTCGAGGAACTGGGTTTAGTATAATGGGTCTCCTGAATAGGGCTTCCGGAGCCGGTGAGCGGCAGGGCTTGTTGGTGAGGGCGGAAAGCGCCCTCCGGCCGTCCTCCGCGCCCGCCGATCGGGAAGCGTCCTTGGCGGATGCTGTAGTGGATCGGATACTCCGCTTGGCCGTTCACGAAACGACGCCCTACACCGCCCTTTCGCTCTTAAAAGCCTACATCTCCTTCAAGGAAGGCTTGTGCCTGCGCAGATCCGGAGCGAGCTATTCCTGCTATGCAGCCATAGGGCTTGAGTCGGACGAGCTCTGCCTTCCGGCGGAGGGTCTCGCCCTTTTCGACCTTCAATCCCCCGCGCGGCTCAAGGCCGCGGAAGCGGGACTTTCCTGCATGGACGGCGATTCGGACCTTTGGCTCTATTCCCTGGATCAGGAGGGAGACTCCCTGCTGATCCTCACGGAGAATCCCGGACTGCCCTTGGACGCGGACGAGTTGGGGTCCGTGCTCGCAGCGGTCAAGCAGAAGCTGCTTCCCCCCCGGGCGCCTGAAAAGAACGATGCGCTTGCGGACTTCCTGAGCGGCTCCTTTTCGTCCCTTGGCGGCGACGGCGCTTCGGTGCTCGTGATGGGCGGTGATGGTATTGAAGACGCGGAGGAAGCGTTGCATACACTGCTGTCGTCCTCGGGTGCCGTCAGGCGGCTTGGAGCCGATAAGCTGCTGCTTGTGTTTCCCCACCGCTTGGATGCCGAACTGATAGGCCATAGATTGAGGAAGAGCCTCGGACTTTCCGTTGTCGCGGCCTTTCCCGCAGCGGGAACGGAGGAAGCGGCCCGCCTGCTTGCACCCTATGCCTGACCATGGAAGAAGTGCTTGCTCCCACCCGGAGCGGACCGCCCACGGTAATCGTGGACGGCCATGCGGTTCATTCAAAATATGATCCCTGCTCCGAGGCGGAGCGCTATGCCGCCGCCATTCCGCGCCGCGGAGACGATGAGGTCCTTCTGCTGGTGGAGCCCGCCCTGGGCTACCTCCTCCCCCCGCTGCGGCGGCGCTTCCCCCGCTCCCGTGTCATCGCGCTCCACTGCTCTGATTTCTACGCCGGCCGCGACGCGGCCTACGACGACTCCTGGCATCCCGCACACCCCCTCGATCTGACGAGTTTTTTGGAGGCCCGCATACCTCAGGGGGCGCGTTGCCGCATCATCGAGTGGCGCCCTGCCCTAGAGCCCTACGGCAGGGCCTTTGCGGATCTGATGATCACGGCCGCGGATTTTGTTAAACGGGAGGAGGCTTCCCGGCGCACCGCCGAAGCCTTTGGTCGGCGCTGGGTCTCCAACGCCCTGCGGAATTTGCGCTGGGCGGCACAGGCGGCCACGGTGCAGGCCGGAACGGCGCCGGTCGTCGTTGCGGCGGCCGGACCATCCCTGGAGCGGGCCTTGCCCGCGATACGCTCGGGCCGGAAAGGCTGCTTCGTCGTCGCAGTTTCTTCCTCCCTGGAGATTCTGGCTGCGGGGGGAATACGCCCCGATCTGGTGCTGGCGAGCGATGGGGGAAGCTGGGCCAAGCTCCACCTCCGCCGGCCCGCCGGCCCGACAGGGAGCTGCGCGGGGGTCTATAGCCTCACCGCCGCCGTTCCCGGGCCTCTCCTGGAGGATCCTGCCGTCTTGCTCGCCGACGGGAGCGTCTGGCAATCCGTGCTGCTTGGGGGGGCGGGCATACCCTTCATGCAGCTGCCCCAGCGGGGCACGGTGGCGGCCACGGGCATCGACTTTTCCCTGCGCGCTAGCTCCGGTCCCGTATTCCTGGCCGGCTTCGACATGGCGGGTGAAGATATCAGGACCCACGGCCGCCCCCACGCCTTCGACCCCCTGATCGACGCAGAATCGGGACGCCTGCGCCCGCTCTACGATCTGAAGTACCGGAGGGCCCGGGCCATGGCGGAGGGAGGAAGCCTCGACGTTTACGCCCGCTGGTTCAAGTCTCACCTGAGCCTATACGGCGGGAGGGTCGCCGTGCTTGGATCGGCCCATGGGGCATTCGACGGCCTCCCCCGCATCGAGCGCATCGACGGACCGGCGGGCGCGATGCCCCGCCTCAGCATCGCGCCGGTGCCGGCGGGGGCCGCCGAGCGGGGCGCCGCCGCCCTCGCGGAGGCCTTAAAGGACGGGAGCGGCAAGCTCTCCGGGGAACTGGCGGAGCTGCTCCCCGGATCCGCCCGGGAAGCCCTGGAGTCCATCATCCGCAAGAACCTCGGGAGGGGCCATGGAGCACGATACTTGTTTTGACCGGAACCTGTTGGCCCTTTCCCTCCGCGATCCCGGACTCTGCTCCCGCCTGAGCGCCGCGGAAACCACCACCGGCCGGTACCGATTCCTGCCGGCCAGGACCGGAGATCCGGTGCCTGCGGTCATCGACGGGGACGGATCGGCCCATCCCCTCCATTCGTTGGTCGATCCCGGGAAGGAGGCGGAGCGCTTGGTGGGTACCCTCTCAGGCGGGGGCTTCGTCATATTCCTTGGTCTCGGGGCGGCCTATGCCGTGTCTGCGGCCTTGGCCCGCGCAGATGTCCAAGGGGTGGGAATCATCGAGTTCGGCATAAACGGAATCGCGGAACTCTTCGCCTCGGTGGATTACGTGCACATCTTTCGAGACCCCAGGGTGCGGCTCCTGGTGGACCCCTCCGCCGAGGAGCTCAGGGAATACATCCTTACGGCATACCGGCCCGCCCTCTTCGGCGGCTTCGCCATGGTGCCCCTGAGGCCGCGGATCAACCGTGCCCGACTTTCCTACGAGGAAGCATCGGAGACTATCCGCGAAGCCATAGGCACGGTGTCCGACGATTATTCGGTCCAGGCCTACTTCGGCCGGCGCTGGTACGCCAACACCCTGCGCAACCTCTTCCTAGCCGACCGGCCGCAGGCACCGCTTCCGCCCATACGGAAGGCCGCGGTCTGCGCCGCCGGCCCCTCTCTGGAGGCGGCGCTTCCCCGGCTTGCGGCGGTCAGGGAGGACCGCTGGCTCATCGCTACGGACACCTCCCTGCCGGCCCTGCGGTCCTCAGGACTCACGCCCGACGCGGTGGTTTCCATAGACTGCCAGCACATCAGCTACTACCACTTCATGGAGGGCATGCCCGAGGGTGTGCCGCTGTTCATGGACCTGGCCAGTCCGCCGGTGGTCGCCGCAAGGACCGAATGCCGCAGATTCTTCTCCGGCGGACATCCCTTGACGACCTACATATCCCGCAGATGGAAGCCCTTTCCCCTCATCGACACGTCCGGAGGCAACGTAACCTACGCGGCGGTCTCCTTGGCCGATTTTCTCGGCGCGGAGCTCATCGAGCTCTACGGCGCGGACTTTTCCTATCCCAAGGGGGCGGCCTACGCCAGGGGCACCTACATCCATCCCCTCTTTCAGCGCAGGCAGAATAGGCTCGAGCCCTTGGAGTCCTGCTTCACCTCCTTCGTCTTCAGAAACGAATCGCTCCGGAAGCTGGGGGCGGACGACGAGTGGCGCTACGAGACCAAGCCGCTGGCGCTCTACCGCGAACGCCTCGAGGCCCTCGCGCCGCGCCTTGCAGGGACCCTTCAGCCCATTCAGGGAACGGGGGCACCCATCCGCGTCCTGCAGGGGCCGCCCAGGCGCCGCAGCCCGGAGCGCCCCGTATTCGCCTCCGGCAGAGCCGCCGTGGGAGTGCCGGAATTCCTTGAAGAGTACCGAAGGAAGATTGCAGCCCTGCCGCCCATGGCCGGGGCGGTGACCGCCTATCTCCAGGACCTGGAACCGGAGGCGAAGGATGTGCTCACCACCCTCCTGCCCGCCGCCGCCGAGCTGCGCCGCAGAGAAGGCGATCAGGGCCCCGAAGAGATCCTAGAAAAGGTGCGCCGTTCGAGCATAGAGGAACTGGACCTGGTGCTGTCGAGCCTGAGAACCTGAGCGCCGGCCGACGAGCTTTAGGCCGCCGCGAAGACTACCGCACCGTAGCCCACGAAGGAGGGGCCGGGGGAACAATCGGCGCTGGTGCCGTAGGCCGCAAGACGGGAAACCGACGCGCCCCGCGACAGTGCATAGCCCATGGCCCCGAGCACGGCACCCGTCGAGCAGGCCGCGCGCTTCTCCTCTCCCCTGAAGAGGACTCCCTCCGCATCAAAGGCCAGGACGGCATCCAAGAAGGCCCGATCGTTCACCTCCCGCACCCAGGCGAGGGCGGCCTTTCCTGAGCCCATGGGAGCGAAGCCGTAGTTCGGGCCGTAATGGGTAAGGTCCGTCGAGCCGACGGCTACGGTGCGGCGGCCAAGGCCTTCGGCCGTCTCGGCCAGGATGCGGCCGAATTCCAGGGAAGAGGCGTCCGCCGGGAGCCTGACCCAGAGCAGACGTGCATCGGGGAAAAGATATTTGACGACGGGAAGGTGTATCTCAACCGTGTTGTCGGCAAAGCGGTCGTCATCGAAACGGATGCGCAGCTCCAAGGCTGCGCGGAGCTCTCCGTCGAAGAGGATGTCTCCCAGGGGAGTCTCCGCGCCGTCCTCATGGGCGATGAGGGGGCGATGAGACGGGCCGAGGTG
>CAYUPG010000100.1:0-3196 GCA_964446515.1 uncultured Treponema sp. | reverse complement strand
GGCCACCTCCCGCACCTGGCTGACGCTTCCGGCGGAGGAATCGAGGGCGGATAGGGCGGCGTAGGCTATGGGAAGGGAGTACGCCCATCCCGCATGGGGCGCCACGCATGCCGCGGCAGGGCCTGCTTCGGCGGAGCCTAAGCGAGGCAGGGAAGACAAGAGCTCCCGCACGCCCCGGGAGGTATCCGGATACCACGGCACCGGAAGGCACCTGAAACGCATTTTCATGGTCCATTATTCTAGCACGGGCAGGCAAAACCGTATATAATGGCACCATGCGACCCAAATATTCGACCGTGATCGCTCTCTTTTGCGCCGTCGTATATCTTCTCGCCGTGGGCGTAGCGGCCAACAGGATCATCTCGGGCATGAACGACCGCAGGCTTGCGGCGGAAAGGGAATTCAAGGACCTCGTGGAGCGGGCTTCCGCGGCGGCGGTTCTGGGTTTCATGGAACAACCCTTCCTGGAGGCCCTGCGGGACGGCCTGAAGGAAGCGCGGACCCTGCGGGCGGTGATAGTATCGGGCCCCTACGGCAGCGAGTATGCCGTAGAGCGCAGCCCGGGCTATCTTGCCTGGACGGAAGACAATCCCCGCTTCGTCGAACGTTTCGGCGTGACCGCGGAACCCTACGTCGCGCCGCTGCGCATCGAGGGGGTGCGCAACGCGACGCTTCGCGGTGTGGCCGAATACATGGATCGCGAAACAATCGGGGGAATCCTGACCTACGCGCTCATCGCGGTCGCCGCCGCCCTGGGGATCGCACTCCTGACCCTGATCCTGGAGGGTTCAAAGAAGAGAGGGGCTCCCCCGCAGGAGCGTCCGGCGGCAGGATTCCGTCCCCCCATGCCGGCCGACGACGGAGACGAGCCGTTCGAGATACCTTCCCTCGATCCTGAGATAAGCGGGAGCCTGGCAGCCGGCGACGGCCAGGCCGCGGACCTGGCCTCAGGCACGAGCGACTTTTCGGCCGCCCGGGGAGAGGATCCTTGCGACGACGGCATCGCAGCAGGATCTGCGCGGGTCCCTAAGGGACTGTACTCCCCCAGAAGCAACATCAGCTGGGAATCCTATACCCGGGACCGCCTTTCCTCGGAGCTCCACCGGAGCGCCTCCTTCGAGCAGGACTTGGTGTACATAGTCATGGAGCTGCCTCCCGAAGAGGGCGCAGCGGCCGCCTACGCGGAATTCGCCGCCGCCGCGGCAGCCTTCTTCACCTTCAGGGATCTCATCTTCGAACGCGGAGATCACGGCATTTCGGTCATTCTGCCCAACGTTGATTTGGACCACGGCTTCAGGATGGCCGAGGAGTTCCGCAACAAGCTCCTGAAGCGCCCTCTTACCCCGGGAGAGCTTGATCTGCGCATCGGACTCAGTTCCCGGTCCGGAAGGCTCGTCGACGCCGACCGCGTCATGGTGGAAGCCGAGCGGGCGCTGGCCAAGGCGTCGGAGGATGAGGGAGCGGCCATAGTTGCCTTCAAGAGCGATCCGGAGCGCTACAGGGCCTTCATCGCCGGACGCTGATCAGGGGTCCGAGAAGTACGCCCGGGGACGGAGCAGGCGCTCCACGGCCCAGGGCGCAAGAAGGAAGGTCGGGGACGCTCCGCCGACTCTGGCCGCCCGCCGTCCAGTCTGATCCTCCGGCCCCAGGGCAACAATCCGGTTCCTGCCGTCCCCAAGCTCCAGGACCACGGAAGCCGACTCCTGGAACGCTGCGGCGGCTTCGGGATCGAGGATTTCTTCCCCCTCAAGGTCGGCTAGTGCCCTCAGCAGGGCATCGGCGTTACGGCTCGATGCATGCGCCGACCCATCCAACAGCCACGCTGCGGCGCCCGTTCTGGCGAGGGTATAGGAGCCATCCTCTGCGCGCACCAGAACGCGCTGCACGGACTCCGGCCGCAGGGCCTCCGCACCCTCCCGGGGGAAGAGCCGCAGATCGAGCCACGACGCATCGGCGCCCGAAAGGAAGGGGGAAAACCCATCCCGTCCGGAATACACGGCCGCCTCCCCCTGCCGGCGAAGATGTAGCTCAAGGCCGGAAGCGTCGGCGGCGCCGATCAGAAGCGCCAGCAGGGGCGGCGCGGCGGGATCGCCGTAGACCGTTATGCGTGAAGCGGAGGACTCCAGCAGGGAAAGCCTCTCGTAGGCCTCCCGGCTGCCGTCCCGGCGGAGATAGGAGGCCCGAAGGACGAGGGCGGCGAGCAGATCGGCCACTCGGCTCGGCTTGGCGGGGTATCGGATGCCCCCCCGTTCAAGGTACCAGCGATCGGCGGACCTCACCAGCACGACGGCGAGCGAGGGGGTGCGCAGCTCGATGCGGGCGGCCCGCTCCGCCGCCTCGGCGCTCAGCCAGGAAAAGCGGGCAGGGCCCCGAAAAACGGAGCTCCCATCGGAAAGCATGGAGGCGAATAGGATTGCGGCGAGGACCAGAATGGTCGACGCGAGCGCGATGACGGTCCGCCTATAGCCCACGGGAGCCGTCCTTCGCCCGACCCGAGCTCCGGCGCCGCAGGTGCCTCAGCAGGCCGAAAAGGACCACGGCGGCAGGCACCAGGACCGTGCTCAGGGTGCGCGCGAAAAGCGCGGCGCGGGCACGGCGTCCGTCGTCCCGAATGCGGTCAAGGCGGCCTAGGGAAGACTGCCTATTGCGTATGGCCTGGAGGTCGTCGTCGCCTGAGAGCCAGTCCGCCGCCCGCAGGAGAAACTCCAGGTTCCGTTCGCTCCGGGTGTACTGGATGAGGGTGCCGGCCAGATCCCCGTCCCCGATCACGACGACTCTGCCCGCAGCCGGGGCGGGGGGCAGCTCAGGGAGGGACTCCCCCGAGCCCGGCCTGACGGGCTTGGGCTTGTCCCTGAAGTACTGGGGAAATGTTCCCGTCAGGGCGGCGGCCAGAACGTAGCTGCCTGCGGTGCCTGCGGCCTCCCGGCCGAAGGAAGATTCCTGCTCGGGAGACGTCGCGAAATCCTTCGTCATGAGCCAGGCACCGTCGGTGCTGCGGGCCAGCACCTCCGAGCGGACTCCCTCCGGGGGATCGAGGGTTATTGGGCTGGGCCAAAAGAGATCTATGCCGGCGAAGGAGGCGCCGATGGGGTGCTCGGGATTTCCCAGCTCGGCCTGCACGGCGGGCCAGTGGGGATAGCGCATCAGGCGGGTCTGCAGAACACCTTCGGGCCCAAGATACTGGTAGGGGACGGCG
>CAYUPG010000099.1:0-9869 GCA_964446515.1 uncultured Treponema sp. | reverse complement strand
GAACCGTCCCGGACTTGGCCGCCGCCAGGGCGGCCTCTCCGCTCTCCGCCGCGCTCACCCGGTACTCGTCCTCAAGGCAGGCGCAGATGAAGCTCAGGTTGGCGGAGGAGTCGTCCACCGCCAGGATGTTCGGCCTTGCGGGTCCCGAGGCGGCGCGCCTGAGGGCGAGGACGGCGGGATCGGCCCCGTGGAGCCTCCGTATCTCCCTCACCAATTCCTGGGGATCCAGGGGGGCGGGAAGCACCGAGTCGGTTCTCCCCGGCTCCGCCGCCTCGGCGGTCTCCCCCACCGCGATGGTGGGAAGCTCCCGGAAGATGGGGTCCCGCAGGGCAAGGGTATAGCCCTCCTCGTCCTGGGCGGCGCTCCTTCCGTCCACCACCAGCACGTCGAAGCGATAGCGGGTGACGGCGTCCGCCAATAGGGCCGCGGTGGGAACCGTCTTGACGTTCGCCCCGTACTCCTGGAGGAAGAGCTCCGCCACCGAGCGGTTGATGTGGTTCTCGCCGAAGTAGAGGACCCGTATTCCCTGAAGGTCGGGATCGGCCTCCGTCTCAGGCGCCAAGTACGCCCTTCACCGCGGAAAGGGCTGCGGCATAGTCGGGCTCCTGGGCTATCTCCGGCACCTGTTGGACATAGCGCACCACTCCCTTGCCGTCCAGGACCACCACCGCCCTGCTCAGGAGGCCGGCCAGCGGCCCGTCCAGTATCTCGACGCCGTAATCCCTGCCGAAGGAACGGTCGCGCATCTGGGAGAGGGCGATCACGTTCGATACGCCCTCGGCCTTGCAGAAGCGTCCCTGGGCAAAGGGGAGGTCGCAGGATATGGTGAGGGCCGCCGCGCCGGGGAGCTTTCCTATCTCGGCATCGAAGCGTTTGGCCGAAAGGGCGCAGACCGACGTGTCCAGGCTGGGAACGATGTTGAGGATCACGGCCTTGCCCGCGTAATCCGAAAGCCGCCTGTCCTGAAGCGATCCGTCGACAAGGCGGAAATCCGGGGCCGCGCTCCCCACCTTCGGCAATTCTCCCACCGTAGAGATCGACGTTCCTTTGAAGGTAATCCGTGCCATACGTATCCTCCGTATTATACCAATCTACGGCAGGGCCGATCGGGAAGCAAGCTCCATTTTCGTATTGCAGAAATGAACTATACGGGTGTATAGTTGTCTTATGGACTTACGGGAAAAGCTCGCCATACTGGCCTCCGCCGCAAAATACGACGCCTCCTGCGCCACCTCGGGCAGCGACCGTAAACCGGAGAGGGGGGGCAAGGGCGGCTTCGGCGTCGCGGTGCCCGCGGGGGTCTGCCACAGCTGGACCGAGGACGGCCGCTGCGTCTCCCTTCTCAAGGTGCTCTTCTCGAACGCCTGCCGCTACGATTGCGCCTACTGCGTCAACCGCGCCTCGGCCGATATTAAGCGGGCGAGCTTCACGTCGGAGGAGCTCATCACGTTGACCTCGGAGTTCTACCGCCGGAACTACGTTGAGGGACTCTTCCTGTCCTCGGGCGTCTTCGCCGATCCGGACCTGGTGATGGAGCGGCTGGTGGAGGTGGCCCGCCGCCTTCGGACCGAAGCCGGCTTCGGCGGCTACATACACCTCAAGATCATACCCGGTGCGGGAAAGCGGCTGCTGGAGGAGGCGGGCCGCTGGGCGGACCGCCTGAGCGCGAACATCGAGCTGCCCACGGAAAAGAGCTTGAAGATCCTGGCCCCCCAGAAGTCCGGGCCGTCCATCCTGGGCGCCATGGAGGACTTCCATAGCATATCGGAGGAGCGGGCCGAGGACAGGCGGCGCCTGCGGCGGGCGCCGGAGTTCGCCCCGGGCGGACAGAGCACCCAGCTCATCGTGGGCGCCACCGGGGAGGACGATAGGCAGATCCTGGCCCTGTCCGGAGCGCTCTACCGCAAGTACGCTCTCCGCAGGGTCTATTACTCCGCCTACGTCCCCGTGGGGACCTCCGGCCGCGCCGGCGTGCGGGACATTCGGCTTCCGGAACTTCCCGGCCCTCCCCTGGTGCGGGAGCACCGGCTGTACCAGGCGGATTGGCTGCTCCGCTTCTACCGCTTCAGCACCGAAGAGATTCTCGATGCCGCAGACCCCTACCTGGACTCCTGCCTGGACCCGAAAACCTCCTGGGCTCTCCGGCACCTGGACTTCTATCCGATCGAGGTGCAGCGGGCCGATTACGAGGAGCTCCTGCGCATACCCGGGGTGGGGGTCAAGTCCGCCCGCCGCATCCTGGAGCTCAGGCGTTCCCGGACCCTCAGTTTCGACGGCCTGCGCCGCCTGGGGGTAACCCTGAAGCGGGCCCGATATTTCATGACCGCAGGGGGAAGTTTCTTGGATAGACCCGACGACCCCCGGCGGCTGCGCCGCCTTCTCTCCGATTCGGACGGCGCGGCCCTGCAGTTGCCCCTCTTCGAGTTTTAAGGAAATATGGAAATGGAAGCCTACTGCGACGGCGGCTTGGAAGAACTGCTCTCCCGGATTGCGGCCGACTTGGCGGGAGTATCGCCTGCGTTCCCGGGGGGCGCCCCCGCGGACGATCGGGGACCGATGCGTCTCCGCGGATCTTTACCGGCCTGCGCCCCGCCGGACGGACAGAGGGAGCTCTTCGCCGAGATCGGGCCTGCCGCTGCGCCGGAGCCGTTCCCGGCGGACGGTGCGGAGGCCGATTCCGCGAAGGCCGCAGGTGATGCGGCGGCGGAGCTCAAGGCCGTATCCCCCGCGGCCTACGGCGACTTCCTCCATGCCTGGCTGAGCGAGCGGCCCGTGGAGGCGGCCCTGCGGACCTTCGCCGCGGGACTGCTGGCCGCCGCCCGGTCGGCCCAGACGGGGGACGCCCGGGCTCCGCTCCCCCCCGAGCCCTCCGAGGCGGCCCGGGACGCGGCGGAGCGCTTCCGGACCGACCGGGGCAGGGGCGAAACCGCCGAGGTTCTGGCCGCGGCCTACGCGACCCGAGTGGAGCTCCATCGCCTCGAGGGCCTGCTCCGCTTCCGTCCCAGCGCCGAGGGCCCCTACGTCGCCCGGTGTTCCCCGGATCATCTGGTGCTGCCCCTTATGGCGGACCACTTCGCCGCCCGCTTCGGCGAGACGGATTGGGCGGTGGTGGACGAGCGGCGGTCCCTGGCCCTCCTCCGCATGGCCGGCGATCCCGTGCGGCTTTCCCGCTTCGACCCGAGCGATCCGCCCTTCCCCCAAGAAGAGGGACTGCGCCGGGACGAGATCGAGTCCCTTTGGCGGGGCTACTATACGGCGGTGGCCATAGAGAACAGGGCGAATCCGTCGCTTCGCCGGCGCCTGATGCCCGTCCGGTACTGGAAGTATCTGGTGGAAGTGTAGCCGGCGGGATATGATGGGGCAGGAGCAGGCATGAAGACCGAACTATTTACCCTCTGCGATTTCGCCCAAGAGAACGGCGGCAAGCTCACCATCGTAGGTACCTTCGACACCATCATCGCCCGGATCTTTCCCTGCACCCACCCCCAGCTGGCGGTGGTCATCCGCCTGCGCTTCGACCTCTGGGAATTCGGGCGGCACAGTTTCCGGGTGGAGACTCGGGACCTCGACGGGGAGGGGAGCATGCAGCCCGTTTCGGGAACCCTGGAGGCCAAGGGCGTCGGCAACGCGAGCGCCGTATCCCATCTTGTCTTTACCGTCTCGAACCTCCGCTTCTCATCCTCCGGGGTGGTGAACTTCGTCCTGTACCTGGACGACAAGGAGGTGACCTCCATACCCCTGTACGTGCGGAAGGGCTGAGGGGGCGGTTCAGGCCTTCAGGGCGTCCATCTCCGCCATGGTGGGGGGCTCGGCGCCCCGCTTGGAGCACACCAGGGAGGCCGCCTTGTTGGCGAAGAAGAGCGCGGAAGTAAGCTCCCCTTCCGTCAGGGCCGAGAGGGCGGCGCGGGACATCTTTCCGTTGAGCTCCAGGTAGGAGAGGAAGGCGGCGTGGAAGGTGTCCCCCGCGCCGATGGTGTCCGCCACCTTGACCGGGACCACCGGCGCCGTGGCGGAGAAGCGGCTGCCGTCCGCCCTGCGGCCCAGGGCCAGAGCGCCGTCGGGGCCCAGAGTCGTGACCACCATGGTAGGACCCATGGCGAGTATCTTCTCCAGGGCGGCTTCCCTCCCGAGGCCCGGATACACGAAGTCCATGTCGGCCCCCGAAATCTTGACGATGGTCGCCGCGGCGAACCACTTCTCCAGGCGCGTCCGGTAGGCATCCCGGTCCCGTATCATCACGGGGCGGACATTGGGGTCCAGGGAGATGACCGGCGCCGCGGCGTCCGCACGGGCACTCTCCCGGAGGACCAGGGCCTCGATGGTGGAGGCGACGGGCTCCATGGTCATGGAGATGGAGCCGAAGAGTATGCACCGGACCTCGGAGGGAAGGGGGGAGGGGAGGTCGGCGGCGGAGAAGGACCGGTCCGCGCTGCCCTCGGTGTAGAAGATGTACTGGGGCTCCTCCCCCGGTTCGAGCTTAACGAAGGCCAGGGTGGTGGTCTGGTCCGAGCGGACGATCAGGTCCGTGCGCACCCCGTTGGCCGCTAGGCGTTCCACCAGGAGACTGCCGAAGAAGTCCGAGGAGAGCCTTCCCAGAAAGGCCGTGGGTGCCCCGAGCCGGCCCGCGGCGACCGCGGAGTTATAGGGGCTGCCGCCCGGGCAGGGCCGGTAGGCGCCGGAACCGTCCCCCGCCACGAAGGGAACCATATCGATCAGGGCTTCACCGCAACACAGTATCATGGGACCTCCGCTCCGGGCCTTCCGGCGCGGCGGGCGCCGCGCTCAGGACCCTGCCGAACATACTAGCGCGAAGGGGCGGGCGCCGCAAGCGTTTTCGCGGCCGCGGTGACTTTCGTCATTCCGGGCTTTCGGCCTATACTGGAGAGCATGGCGACCGAGGGCATCGCGGAGGCCGCGGCGAGGGCGGCGGAGAATTTCAGCATCGCGACGGGGGTCGGCTGCCTTGCGGTAGCCCCGGACGGCAGACCCTTTCCCGCATCCGGCGGCCCCGAGCCTGCGGCCGCAGGCAAAGGCGTGGCCGCTAAGCCGTCCGATGCCGAACGGAACTGCGCTTCCTGCGGTCTCGGCGAACCGGAGGAGTGCGCGCGGATGCACCACCACGCCATCCGGCAGGCCGAGCGCTTCGGCGGGTCCTTCCTCTACTTCTGCCCCATGGGCATGACCCACTGGGCTTCGCCGGTGCGCATATCCGGGCTCACCGTCGCCGCCCTGATCGGGGGCCCCGTGCTCATGGTCGGCCACGACGATTACCTGCAGGAAGACTTCTCCCGCTTCAAGGACCTGGATGCGGATGGGCGGACCGCCCTGCGGCGGGCGGTGTCGGAAATTCCCTTCGCGGACACCAAGAAGACCCGCTCCCTGGCCTCCCTTTTGTCCCTCGCCGCCCGATCCGTGGCGGCGGATCTTTCCGGCTTCCCCCTGGGCGAGGCACCGGCGGAATCGCCGGGGGATCCCTACGGCCGCTACGCCGCGCCTGCGGAGCCCAAGAGCTTCGTCCGCTATCCGATAGTCCTTGAGCGGGAATTGCTCCGCCGGATCTCCGTGGGGGACTTGGAGGGTTCCCGGGAAGCCCTCAACGAGGTGCTGGGCTTCATCTTCTTCCACAGCGAGCACGACATAGAGGCCATAAAGCTCCGGGTCGAGGAGCTGGTGGTGCTCCTTTCCCGTGCCGCCATCGAGGGGGGCGCACCCGTGGCGGACAGCCTGGCCCTCAACGACCTGTACCTCCCCTGGATACGGTCGACCCGCTCGGTCTACGACCTTTCCGCGGCCCTGGCGGTCCTGCTCTCCCGGTTCATCGAGTTCGTCTTCGCCCTCAAGTCGGTGAAGCACGCGGGGCTCGTGCAGCGGGCCATCAGATACCTGAACGCCAACTACCGCAAGCCCATCTCCCTTGAGGATGTGGCCTTCCATGTGGGCCTCAGTCCCTCTCACTTTTCCCGCATGTTCCGGGAGGGCACCGGGGAGACCTACGTGTCCTTCCTTTCGGAGCTGCGGGTCAAGGCGGCCAAGAAGCTCCTGGAAGACCTGTCCATTCCCCTGTCGGAGGTGGGGCCCATGGTGGGCTTCGAGGATCAGAGCTACTTCACCCGGATATTCAAAAAGCGGACCGGCATGGCACCCGGCCGATACCGCAAACGTAAGGGCCTCGCGGAGGGCTCGCCGGTGGTGGACGAATCGGACATAGAGATCCACGAATAGGCCCTCGGGCCCCGCCCCCTGGACAGGGACGGCCCTAACGTGGATGATGGGACAACACCCATGAAAATCCGCATCGATACCCACACCCACTCCGTGGCTTCGGGCCACGCCTACAGCACCATCGACGAACTTGCCCGGGGGGCCCGGAAGAGCGGCCTCTACGGCTTCGTGATCACCGACCACGGCCCAGCCCTGCCCGGGGGGCCGCACCCCTACCACTTCGGGAACCTCCGCGTGCTGCCCGAGCGCATCTGCGGGGTGCGCCTCTTCCGGGGCGTGGAGGCCAACATCATGGACCTGGAGGGGAACGTGGATCTTGCTCCCCGGCTCATGGCGAGGCTCGACTTCGCCATGGCGGGCTTCCATGAAATCTGCTTCGAGCCCCAGGGCAAGGCGGAAAATACCCGCGCCATGGTCGCCGCCCTGGCGAACCCCCTGGTGGACGCCATTTCCCACCCGGGCAACCCCGCCTTTCCCGTGGACTTAGAGGCCGTTGTGGCCGCGGCCGCGGAACACGGCAAGGCCTTGGAGATCAACGACAGTTCCTTCAGGATACGGATAGGGAGCGACAAGAACTGCACGGCCTTGGCGGCCCTCTGCGTGGAGCGGGGCGCCCTCATGGTCTGCGGCTCGGACGCCCACTACTGGCGGGACGTGGGACGCTTCCAAAACGTACTAGCCCTGCTCAAGCGGGTGAACGCTCCGGAGGAGCTGGTGGTCAACGCCGACGTGGACCGCTTCCGCGCCTTCGTCGAACGCCGGCGAACGGAGCGCGAGAAGGCCGCCGCCGCCCTCCTGCCGTAGCAGGTCCGCCTGCACGGGCACCGACCTCGACGGAGACAAGGCCCGCGCCGCAGCCTGCCGGGACTGCGGCGCGCGGCGCGGATCTCGGCTGCAAGCGTCGCTCAGGTCGCCGCCAAGGCTCCTTCCAGGTCGGCAAGGATATCCTCGATGTCCTCAAGTCCTATCGAAAGTCGCACCAGGTCCGGTGACAGTCCGGCTTCCCGCTGCTGCTCCTCCGAGAGCTGGGAGTGGGAGGTCGAGCCGGGGTGCAGGGCCAGGGACTTGGCGTCCCCCACGTTGGCCAGGTGAGAGAAGAGCTTCAGGTGCTCGATGAAGTTCTTGCCCCCCTCGAGCCCCGACTTCGCGCCGAACACCACCATGCCTCCGAAACCCTTGGACAGGTACTTCTTCGCCGTGGCATGGCTCGGATCGTCCGGAAGGCCGGGGTAGCGCACCCAGGCCACCTTGGGGTGCTTCTTGAGATACTCCGCCGCCCTCAGGGCGTTCTCGCTGTGCCTGGGCATGCGAAGGTGCAGGGTCTCCAGGCCCTGGAGGAAGAACCACGCGTTGTCCGGGGATAGGCAGGCCCCCAGGTTCCGCAGGGGGACGGTTCTGAAGCGCAGGGCGAAGGCTATCTTTGCCAGTTCGGGGGGCAGGTCCAGGGCCCAGCGCAGGCCGTGGTAGTTCTTGTCCGGCTTCGTGAAGAGCTCGAACTTCGCGTCCGACCAGTCGAAGTTGCCCCCGTCGGTGACGATCCCGCCTATGGCCGTCCCGTGTCCTCCCATCCACTTGGTCAGGGAGTTGATGACCACATTAGCCCCCGCTTCTATGGTCTTGAGCAGGTACGGAGTGGTGAAGGTGCCGTCCACCACCAGGGGCAGCTTGCGGGCCGCGGCGATCTTGGCCACCGCCGCCACGTCCGCCACGTCCAGGGCGGGGTTTCCGATGGTTTCGAGGTACAACAGCCGGGTCTTGGGCGTGATCGCCCTCTCCCAGGCATTCAGGTCGCCCACGGGCACGAATCTCGTGGTGATCCCCAGGTCCGGCAGTATGGCGTCGAACATGGTGTAGGTGCCGCCGTAGAGGTTCGAGGCGGAGACGATCTCGTCCCCCGCGCGGGCTATGGTGATGACCGTGTAGAAGATGGCGCTGGTGCCCGAGGCCACGGCCACCGAAGCCGCGCCCCCCTCAAGGGCGGTCACCCGGTCCTCCAGCACCGCGTTGGTGGGGTTTCCCAGGCGGGAATAGATGTTCCCGAATTCCTTGAGGGCGAAGAGGTTCGCCGCGTGCTCCGTGTTCTTGAACACGAAGGAGCTGGTCCGGTACACCGGCGCGGCCCGGGAAAGGGTTACGGGATCGGGCTCCTGCCCCGCGTGGATCCCCCTGGTGCCGATGCCCGGCGCCTTCGATTGCGACATAGGTTCCTCCTCCGTCAATATGCTATAATAACGATAGTAATGATAGTATAGAACATGAGTGTAACTGTCAAGATAATATTCGCATTTTTATGCGTCTTTTGAAAGGCTCTAAGAATATTTATGCGTTTTTCAGACGATAATGACTTCCGCGGCACCTTCGCGCCGAGCCAGCTCCGCGAGTTCCGCCATCAGATCTTCGCCGGGGCCGGCCAGGTCCCGGTAGGCGGGGCGCACCCCCTGGGGCCTGAATCGGATGAGCTTGTACCGGGCCGCGGAAGCGGCGGCGGCCAGGACCCGGGCGGTCTCGCGCACGGTGGTCCTTGCATCGAAAAGGCCGCCCACCACCACGGTGCGGACCTCGTAGAGCTTGCCCGCGGCGGCCAGGAAGCGCAGGTTCGCCAGGACCGTCCGGTTCCCCGCCCCCGTGAGGGCGCGGTGCTCCCCCTCGTCCCAGGCCTTCACGTCCAGCATGAAGCCCTCCGCCGCCTCGGTCAGGCCGCTCCGGGCGGCGTAGTCCGCGGAGCCGTTGGTGTCCACCATGCCCGGCAGCCCCGCCGCCCGACTTGAGCGGAGCAGGGCTTCAAGAAACTCCGGCTGGAGTCCGCACTCCCCGCCCGAGACGGTTATGCCCCGCAAAAAGGGACGGTAGCGCTCCAGGCGGGCGAGGACCTCGGCTACGGTCATGATCTCGGTCTTGGGGGAGGAATCGTGGGGGCAGGCGGCGATGCAGGCTCCGCAATCCAGGCAACGGGCGGGATCCCAGAGGACGGCACCCGCCTCCATGCCGAGCGCGGCGGCAGGGCAGGCCCCCACGCAGAGGCCGCAGTGGATGCAGGGGGCGCGGGTCTCCGGGTTGTGGCAGTAGGAGCAGTCGAAGTCGCAGCCCTGCAGGAATACCACCGCCCGGTTTCCCGGGCCGTCCACGGCGCTCGAGGGGAGCATGCGGGCCACGAGGCCCCGGACGTCCAGGTCCGTCACCCGCGCAGGCGCCGGTCCAGGACGCCCAGGTTGTTCACGGCGTTCCGCCCCAGGACGGTGGTATCCTGCAGGGACGCCTCCCCCCGGTTGAGCTTCTCCATCTCCGACCGCTTCACCAGGTAGCCCGTGATGCGCACCACGTCCGCGTCCGCCGCGTAGGCGCTGAAGTAGCGCAGACCCGCCTTCATGGCTCCGACGGCGATGTCCAGCAGGTGCTCCGGGTTCCCCCGGGCGGTGGGCTCGAAGGCGAAGACGTCACCTATGCCGCTGGGAAAGTACTTGTGGAAGGGCGCCGAGCGCAGGATGTGCTCGCTCAGCTCAGGCTCCTCCCCGATGGGGATGCGGCAGCCCGGGCTCACCCCCTGGTCCGTGTCGATGCCCACCTGGGCGTGCAGAAGGTAGCGACCCCCGGCCGCCCGCAGGAGGGGCGCGCGGTGCTCCGACACCAGGCCGTACAGGCGCTCGATG
>CAYUPG010000098.1:0-9877 GCA_964446515.1 uncultured Treponema sp. | reverse complement strand
AGAGCGAGAAGGTCGAAGGCCGCCACATGGGCGGCGGCCGCGGCCGTCCACCGATAGAGATCGGTGTCCCGGAAAGATGCGTCCACTTCGGCGCTCTCAGTTCCGAACTTTCCGGCCAGCCATTCTCCGCCCCGCCTTAAGAGCCGCGCCGCAGGGGACGATGCGCCCCCGGGCATCGGCATTTCAAGGCCGGCGGCCGCTATCCAGGCCTGCCTATCATAGTCGGCCGCCTCGGTCTCAAGCTGATAATTTATGAAGCGCTCCCGCCTGTCCACGGCTCGGCCCCAGAGCCGCTCCAAGTCCGCCTCCACGAGATCCACATCGTCGTAGCTCCTTCGCGAATAGACGGCGAGGTACTTGTACATCATTCTGGCGGCCGCGGCGAAGCGGCGCCTATTGACCACCCTGCGGGAGTCCGGCAAAAGACGGGGATCTTCCCATACTTCGTTCAAGAGATCCGGCTTCTTAAGCGCGGCTGCGTGGCCGATGGGAGGAATCGGATCGTCCTCATAGAAGGCATTGCCTCCATCCTTGAGGGCGGAGAAATTTTGATGCGCCCACGTGTCGGCGTAGGCGTGCAGGGCTATGCCGATGCGGTACTCGTCCCCGCTCTTCAGGGCGCCCACCAAGAGGGCCTTGGCGTTGGGACTATTGGGAGTCACCACCAGATGAGGCGGACGCCCGTCCAGCCGCCGGGCGGCGGCCTCTACCGGCAGACCGGGCACGAAGTGAAAGGCCATGCGGGTCCTCACGACTTCACGGCCGCCCTCTCCCTCTAGGGGCTGTGTGGCCGGGAGGGTTTCATGCCCCCACGGCCCCGCGACGGAAATGGGGTACGTCCTATCATCCGCCAGCTGGGATGAGTAGGCTATGCGCTCCGATGCCTGAGCCGACAAGCCCGCGCGTCTGCAGAGGTACAGGGTGACCCAGTAGTGGAATTCCAGGTTCATGGACCGGAATGCTCGTACTGGAGCCGGTAGAGGCCGGCGTACAGGCTCCCGCGCTCGATAAGCTCCTGGTGGGTCCCCGCCTCGGCGACCCGGCCGCCGGAGAGCACCAGGATGCGGTCGGAATGGCGTATGGTGGAAAGCCTATGGGCTATCACCAGGGATGTCCTTCCCGCGAGAACCCGCTGTATGCCCAGCTGGATGAGGTGCTCCGTTTCGGTGTCCACGGAGCTGGTCGCCTCGTCGAGTATCACTATGGAGGGATTGTGGGCGATGACCCTGGCGAAGCTTATGAGCTGCCGCTGGCCGGAAGAGATGTTGGAGGCCCCTTCGGAAAGCTTGGTTGCATAACCTTCGGGCAATCGGGATATGAACTCGTGGGCATGCACCACCTTGGCGGCCTCGACCACCTCCTGGTCGGAAAGAGGCAGGCCGAGCCTGATGTTATCCGCCACCGTGCCTGCGAAGAGGAACACATCCTGAAGCACCGGAAGGGCGGCCCGCCTCAGCTCCGGAAGGGGTATGTCCACGATCGGGATGCCGTCGAGCCGTATCTCCCCCCCCTCGATGTCCCAAAGGCGGGCAAGGAGATTCGTTATGGTCGTTTTCCCCGCCCCGGTATAACCGACTATGGCGACCATCTCCCCGGGCTTCACGGTGAAGCTGATGTCCTTAAGCACCGGTTCGCCTGATTTATAGGAGAAGCGCACCCGGTCGAATTCTATGTGCCCCCGAACCACGCCGTTCATGGACCGCGTCCCCGTATCGGGAATGGCCTCCTCGGTATCGAGAAGCTCGAATACCCGCTCGCCCCCCGCCATGGCGGACTGGAGCATGGTGTATTTTTCGGCGATGTCCTGCACGGGGGAGTAGAACATCTGCACCAGGTTGATGAAGGCGATCAGGACGCCCAAGGAAAGGGACAGGTTCATCACCATGCTTCCTCCCACCGCGATGATCACCGCGACGGTGAGTGACGAAAAGAAGTCAACCAGGGGCCGGAAGGTGGCGAAAACGTACATTTCCCCGAGGTTTGCCCTCAGCAGCTCCCCGTTTCGAGAACGGAACTCCGTTCCCCCCTTCCCTTCCTGCGCGAAGAGTTGGACCACCTGGACGCCGGACAGACGCTCCGATAGGAAGGCGTTCACCCGGGAGGACGCCACCCGCTGCCGCCTGAAGGCATCCCTGGCCTTTATCCTGCTGATGCCGGTGGCGACGGCCACCGGAGGCAGGGTCAGGAGCGCAACCGCGGCCAGGGGGGGAGACAGGAAGAAAAGCGTCGCCAGAACGCCCACCATCACGGACAGGTCCTTGAGGAAGGCGGCCAGAACGGAGGTGAAGAACTCGTTGATGGTCTCCACATCCGAGCTCAGGCGAGTCACAAGGCGGCCCACGGGATGGCGGGATAGAAAGGCGGTGGATTGCCCGGCGGTCTTGCGGAAAAGGGCCTGACGCAGGTCCTTCATCACCCGTTGACCTATGAGGGTCGTAGTCCAGGTCTGGACGAAGGTGGCGGCCAGCACCAGGGCTAAAATTACGAAGAAAAGGAGGACCGCGACGGACAGGAATCGGATATCCGCCGCCCTGAGAAGCCGTATATCCCTGAAGGAGGTTCCCTTGAGAGCCTCCAAGGGGAAGGCCGCCATAGTCCCGTGCCGCTCCGTAACAGTCCCCAAGCGGGAAACAGCAGCAGCCTGGGGCGTTTCTGGAGGAGCCTCCATAAGGTACCAGTCCCTGCCGTCCAGGATGCCATACCGCTTGAGCGCCTCCTCTCCGGAAGCGTTGAGCCGCAGCGAGGCGCTTCTTTTGAGGTACAGCTTTGTCCCGAGCCTGCGCGCTTCCCCGTCTCCTATGATACGGTCGATCGCCGCCTTTGCCGGGGGGCTCAACTCCGGCGCGTAGCGCTCCAGAGCATCCATATCGACGGCAAGGTACTTAGCCAGTATCGCATCGTCCAGGACGCGCTGGGTAAGAACGGGAAGGAATAGCTCCCCCACCGTCGAGAGGGCCAGTGCGGCGGCGGCGATTACCGTAAGCGCCCGGTAGGGCCGAAGGTAGGAAAGCATGCGGGCTACGATGCGGCCGTCATAGCCTTTGACGATTTCTTCGACTTCGAAATACTCCGCCATCTAGGCATCCTCTCCGGAATCCGGCGCTTCGAGGCGCTGGAGTTCCGCCATCCGGGCATAGTAGCCTCCGGCGCGCTCGAGCTCGGCGGGACTCCCCCATTCGGCCGTCCGTCCCCCCTCCAGGACCAGCACCAGGTCGGCATGCCGCAGGGTGGATACCCTATGCGAGACGATCAGGGTGGTCTTGCCGCGGCGATCTTCCAGGAGCCGTCCAAGGATGCGCTTCTCCGTTTCCGCGTCCACGGCGGAGAGCGCGTCGTCCAAGATGAGGATGTCCGGATCGCGGACCACGGCCCGGGAAATTGCGACCCGCTGCTTCTGTCCTCCCGAAAGCGTTGTGCCCCTCTCCCCTATCACCGTGTCCCAACCGTCCCGGAAGTCCTCCAGATCCTTTAGGATTGAGGATATCTCCACGGTTTCCCGCAGCCGGCCCTCTTCGGCAGCCGAGTCGCCGAAGGCTATGTTGTCCTTTATGGACTCGGAAAAAAGGAAGGTATCCTGGGGCGTCACCCCGAAACGGCCCCGGAGGACCGACAGGTCCCAGGTTTTCACATCAAGACCGTCGACGAATACGGTGCCCTCGGGCGGATCGACCATGCGCGGCAGGGTCTTGAGAAGGGTTGTTTTTCCCGATCCGGTTCGGCCCAATATGCCCACCATAGCCCCCCGCGGTATCTTGAGGGAAATATCCGATAGGGCTTCCGTCCCATCGGGGTAGCGGAAGCTCAGACGGGAGAACTCGACGGCCGGCCGCCCCTCGGCCCCTTCCTCCGGGACCCTCGGATACGCCGGGGCCGCAATGGAGCTTGGGGTCTTGAGTATCTCGTTCACCCGCTCAAGGCTCGCCGCTCCCCGCTGCACCATATTGATCATGAAACCCGCCCCGAGCATGGGCCAGATCAGCATCTGGAGATAGCTGAACAGGGCCACCAATTCACCGGGGCTCATACGGCCGTCGATGACCCGCCGGCCTCCGACCAAGAGCAGTATCAGAGAGGTGAGGCCGGATAGGAAAGAAATAAGGGGGAAGAAGAGGCCGAAGATGCGCACGAGGGCCATATTGGCCGCCTCGTAGTCGTCGTTGGTGTCGGCGAACTTCTTGATGAACCACCCTTCCTTGACGAAGGACTTGACCACCCGAATGCCGGCAAAGGTCTCCTGGACGGTGTCGCTCATGGAGGAGTAGGCTTCCTGGACCCTCTTGAAGCGCTTGCCCACGGCGGAGCCGAAGGCCAGGATCAGGACCGTTATTATCGGAAGGGGGAGGATCGCCAGGGCCGAAGTCCGGGCATCCTGGATGAACATGATGATCAAGATGGCCGCAGCCATCACCGTCCCGTCGATGAACGCGACGAAGCCCATGCTGATGGACATCCTGACGGCGTTCAAGTCGTTCGTTGCCCTGGCCATGAGGTCGCCGATCTTGTTTTTCTGATAGAAATCGTAGGAAAGACCCATCAGGTGGTCGAATAGGCGCTCCCGCAGTTCCGCCTCTATTCTGCGGGCCGATCCGTGGATGAAGAAGCGCCAGAAGAAACGGCCCAGGGAAACCACCGCCGCGACGGCCACCATGGCGGCGCAGAGGCGAAACAGGTCACTGCGAGAAGGGTCCCCGCCGGAAACCAGATCCACGGCCCTGCGGATGAACTGGGGTATGAGCATCTGGCCCGCATCCACGGTCGCCAAGAAAAGAAACCCTACTAAATAACGGCCCCGGTACTTTCTAAGGTACTGAAAAAGGGACTTGAATTCTTTCAGTGAGATACTCTGCATGGCTTACGCTTTTTTGGGGGTCGGCTCGTCTTTCTTCTTCTGGTCCGCCTCAAGCTTCGCGGACCAAATATCCAATTTTTTCTTGACCGTCTCCGCATCGTCCCGTTCCGCAAGGAGCACATGGATGCGCCTGAGGGACCCGAGGAAATTGATCGCCTGCTTGAAATCGTCGATGCGGTTCGTTGAGAGCTCGTACTTCTCCCTGTACCGATCCGCCGCCTGCATGAGCAGCTTCTTCAGGGTCCGCAGGTGATAGACCGTCACCTCGTAATCGGGAGCCCGGGGATCCGTATTCGCCACCGCATTCTTCAGGTCGAAGATATTCTTTGCCACCGCTGCGAAACGGCCCTCGAGTTCGACGAAGGCCCATTTCCACTTGGTGTTGTCCCCGTAGGCATCCTCAACCAAGCGTATGGCCAAGCCCAGCTTCCTTACCAAGGCATAGCGCCGCGCCGCGTCGACGCTCTCTATCTCCGCTAATTTCGCTTCGTAATCCGAATAGGGCACGTCCACGAGACCGGAGACCACCTCTTCCAGGTAGATTACGCTCTTGTAGAGGGCCTTCCGCGCCTCATTGAGGGCATCCTCGTTCTTGACCCCCAGCATGGCCTGGGAAACCCCGCTCATGACGACATAATTAGAGGCGAGGTTCAGCATCTCATCGGCCAAGGACAGGCGCTTGAACGCTGCCCCGTTCTGGTCCTTCTGCAGCAGGGTAAGGATGCTCTTTTCCCTGAGCAGGATGGCGTCCGAGTTTTCCTTGTACACCTTAGCTTTTTCGAAGTACTGATGACGATCCTCGTTGGAGATCTTCGCCATGCCTCAACCCCGCTTTCCGTACTTTTTCAAGAGTTCATCCGCGTGGGCAAGGGCGGCGCTTCCCGCCGAATCCCCCGCCAGCATGCGGGCGATCTCTTCCCTGCGTTCGTCCGGAGGAACCGAACGGACGAAGGTGACCGTGCGGTCGCCTTCAATTCGTTTCTCCACCTTTAAATGATTATCGGCACGAACGGCGATACTTGCAAGGTGGGTGATGCAAAAGATTTGCTTGAACGATCCGATACCTGCCAGATGCTCTCCCACCGCCAGAGCCACTTCTCCCCCTATGCCCGTATCGATCTCGTCGAACACCAGGGTCTCCACGGTGTCCGCCCCCGCAAGTACGGTCTTGACGGCCAGCATGACCCGGGACAGCTCACCACCACTGGCGATCTTGGCCAGCTCCTTGAGCGGTTCGCCCAGGTTGGCGGAGATCAGGAATTCCACATCGTCGGCTCCCCAGGGGCCGCAGAGCAGACCGGTGGGCCCCTGGCCCTTGGAGGCCACAGAAACGGCCAATTTTGCCTTCGGCATTCCCAGGGTTGCGAGAATTTCCGTAATGCGCGAAGAGAGCCGCACTGCCGCGGAGGAGCGCTTCGCGCTCAAGGCCTGCGAACGGCGGCCTACGTCCTTCTCGAGAGCGGCGATTTCCGCCTCTAGGCGAGCCCTATCTTCTTCCACCCGAGAAAGGGCGTCGAGTTCCGCTTCGGCCGCATCCCTGTACGCCAGGACGGCATCCTCGTCCTCCCCGTACTTCTTCTTCAGCCGGTACAGGACCGCAAGCCGCTCCTCCACCTCCTCGAGCCGTTCGGGGTCGTAGCGGAGATCATCCCGGTAGGATCGCAGCTGGTCCGAAGCATCCTCCGCCTCGTAATAGAGATCCGCGATGCGCCGAGCCAGGGCCTCAAGGACCGGGTCCACGGCGGCAGCGGACTCCAAGGCGCTCTTGGTCTTGCGCAGGGAAGACAGAGCCGTCTCCTCTCCCTCCGCGAAGGCCGCAGCGGCGCCGTTCACCTGGGCCGCCAATTTCTCGAAGTCCCCCAGGCGCTTCGCCTCGAGTTCCAGGGACCGGCTCTCTCCGCTCTTCGGCGCCGCCTTGGCGATTTCCTCCACCGCGTAGGAGAGGAGCTCCTGTCGGGCCGCCCTGCCGCGCTCCGCGTCCAAGGATGCAGCCAAATCCTTGCGCTTATCCGATAGTTCCAGAAACAGCCGGTTGAACTCGGCCACCTCTTCTTCGATGCCCGCGAAGCGGTCAAGATACCTGCGGTGGGATTCCCGGCGAAGCAGCGCCTGGTGTTCGTGCTGCCCGTGTATGTCGAAGAGCAGGGCGGTGAATTCCTGAAGGTCTCCCCGAGGCACCGGCGCCTCCTGCACGTAGCAGGTGCCTCGGCCTCCCCTCTTGAGATTCCGCCTCAGGATGATGCGTCCGTCCTCGGGACCAATACCCTTGGCCTCGAGCCAATTCAGCGCATCCCTATTGCCTTCATCCAAACGAAGCACCGCGGAAACGGAGGTCTCCTCGCAGCCCGTGCGCACCACATCGACGTCGGCCTTGGCTCCCAGAATGAATCCAAGAGCGCCGACGATAATGGACTTTCCCGCGCCGGTCTCTCCGGTGAGTATGTTGAGGCCGCCGTCGAAGGAGACGGAAAGGCGGTCAATGAGGGCGTAATCCTTTACGACCAGTTCCTCAAGCATCGGGACCTCCAGACCAGTTGAGCTTGGTTCGAAGCACGCGGTAGAAGACATCCCGGTCCGAGGCGATGAGCTGCGCCCGGTACGGCGCCGGCCCCACGGCGACGCGATCACCCGGCTCCAGGGGCTCCACGATCTGGCCGTCCACCGTCAGCAGCACGCCGCTGCGCTGCTCCCGCTCCACCTCGATGTATATCTGTTCGGAGACGGGAACGACGATGGGCCTGTTGGACAGCGTGAAAGGACATATGGGATTGATGATCAGGGCATCCATCTCAGGGTCCAGTATGGGCCCCCCTGCGGCGACGGAATAGGCGGTGGAGCCCGTTGGGGTAGCGACGATGAGACCGTCGGAGCGGTAATGGCCCAGGCGGATGGTGTCGGTCCCCACCTCAAGGCGAATTATCTTGGAGATACCCGAGGCGGCAACGACCGCGTCGTTCAGGCACGGGTGCTCCGCGACGACCCTCCCCTCCCGCTCGATGCGAACGGCAAGCATCAGTCTGCTGGAGGCGGCTATAGCCCCGCGCGACCAGCTGTCGTAGACGTGCCGCCATTCGGACCTGTGGACGGCGGCGATGAAGCCGAGGGTTCCGAGATTTATCGGAAGGATCGGGACGCCTGCAGGGGCCATGCAGCGTGCGGCATACAATACCGTACCGTCACCCCCGAGGCTGAACGCGACATCATAGTTCCCATCAGGAGGCGAAAGAGGCTTGCCTTCAAAGGCGCAAAGGACGACCTCGCAACCCCGTCCGGTCAACTCTACCTCAATCTCGCTCATGAGGGTCCGCGAGTCGTCCTTGTGGAGATTTACGATCAGCAGCGTTCTTTTTTTCAAAAAAAGCCTCTTTACTCCCTAGGGAAGCGTCGCAATCACCTTGGAAACCTTGGCGACTTGGGCAGTCCCCAAACGGGGATAGAGTGGAAAAAGGGCGGTGCGCAGCGACAGGGAAATGGCTGTGGGGCAGGCTGAAGCAGGAACCACGCCCGCAGCCGCCGCGGTGTCCGAAAAGGCGCTGTCCACGGACACTTCCTTCTTCGACGCGTAGGCGGCCACATCCTTCATCCCCGTCTCCAGCACCAAAGGAAAGGCATAATTGTTGTATTCCGCATCCCCGCCCTGCAGAAAGCGTTTATGCCGCGTCCTGAGAGCCGACTGCTGGTATACCTGCGCAATTTCCCTCCGTTTCTGAAAATTCCGCTCCGCTTCCTTGAATTGCACCACCGCCATTGCGGCGTTCATATCGGCCAATCGGTATTCGAAGGGCAGCTCGGCGTAGGTGCGCAGGACCGAACCTTCTCTCCTGCCCATGGCGTACAGAAGCGCCCCGCCCCCCGCAGTCAAGATATCCCGCTCTTCCAACCCAAGCACCGTCAAGACGCCGTAGGCACCCGCTCGCTTATCCCCGTAATTGGTGCCGTAGGAACGGGAGCAGTCCTCCACCACCGGGATTCCGAGTTCGCAAATGCCGGAGGTATCGGGGACGAATCCCAGCGTATGGTTTACGAGTACGCAACGGGGGACCGTTCCCTCCGCCAAGGAGACGGCCTTGGAGACGGTCTCCTGGGACATGCAGGCGGATGACTCCTCCACGTCGCAATAGAGAGGAACCAAACGCAATTCCTCCAGCACGCGAGCGTAATACCGTGGAGATAGGGCGGAAAGCACTACCCCCCCTCCCTCCGGAATATCGAGGGCCCGCAGCGCAATGTTTAAAGCCGTCGCGGGACTTCGCAGGGCCAAACAATAATCGAACTGAAGGAATTCTTTAGCGATCTGCACAAGCCGGGAAGCCTGTTCCCCAGGGCCGATTTTTTCTCCAACCAGGGTCGTCAGAACGGCATCCATTTCTTTCCGACGTATGGTTGGAGAGTAGGACTCAATCTTCATGTACTACCTTTAATGCCGCAATTCAGTAATCTTCTGCAGTTCCCGGGGATTGAAGAGCCTCCGGATGTCCAGGATGATGAGGTATCCCTGCTCCTGGTGCACCACACCCTGGATATACTCCGCGCCGATGCCGGTAAGCATCTGCGGCGGCGGCTGAATCTTCTCGGTGTCGACGGTGACGACCCTGGCAACCTTGTCTATGATGACCCCGAGCTTCATGCCGTCAAGGTCTATGATGATGAAGCCCGAGAGCAGTGCGTCGTCCTCGCTCATGATCGGCTTTTTTAAGTGGAAGCGCTTATGGAGGTTGATGATGGGAATGATCTCGCTGCGCAGATTGAAGATTCCCTCAACGTAGGTAGGCGCGTTGGGAATAGGGCGGATATCCTGAACACGGACAATTTCCTTGACATCCATGATATCGATCCCGTACTGCTCTTCCCCGAGTTGAAAGGTGACTAACTGGTATTGATAATCCTTTTCGGCCATGGATACTCCCTTCAGTCTACTTTACTATCGAAAAGGCCTTTCTTCAAGCTATTTCATTCAGTATATAGTTCCCTTTAGGGCAAAAAAAAGCCTGGCGACGACCTACTTTCCCACCCCTTCGAGAGGCAGTA
>CAYUPG010000097.1:0-9881 GCA_964446515.1 uncultured Treponema sp. | reverse complement strand
GGCCCAGCTCGTGGGGCGCCGCGCGTCCGCCTGAGCAGAAGGGGACGCACTCAGCCTCCCCCATGACGCCGTCCTTGCCGTAGACGTGGAAGTGGACCGTTCCCGCCCCCGCGCCCCCCATGGACGCCACCTGGGCGCGGACCTTGTCCAGAACGGAGTCTATGCTCCGTATCATGATGGGATCCCGAATGCCGGCTATGCTGATGGTCCTGAAGCCCACGGGCCGGGCGCCCTCCAGCTTGACCTTGTAGGGATCGGTGCGCAAGTGCCTGCTGCCGCGCACCTCCACCCGGCCGCTTTCCAGCTGGGTGAAGCTGCAGGAGCGCAGGTCCAGGATGCCTCCCGGGCCCGGCAGCCGGTAGGGGTCGCTCTTCTCGTAGAGGGTGTGGGCGGCGGCGGATTCCACGGTGAAGCGCCTGGCGGGATTGGGCGCCTCCAGGATGAAGGAGGTCTCCGTGAGGGTTGCGAAGGCGCAGTCGGCGCCTGACCCGGGAGTCGCCGCAATGGCGCCGCACTCCAGGATCTTTCCCATGTGGATGGCCAGGCCCTCGTCGTAGCCCTCCGCGATCGGCAGGGCGGCGAAGACCGCCGGGTCGTAGCAGCGTCCGACCAGCACCACCTCCGCCCCACGCCGCAGGGCCTCGGCGATGGGCTCGTAGCCCAGCTGGGCCACGATGTTGGTCGTCCCGTCTAGGGCTTCCTCGGTGAGGGGCGGCACGAAGGGGAGGCTTTCGATATTGCCCGTGCGGAGGGCCGACCGGACGGTTTCCGGGTCCACGTCGCTGGGAATGACCGCCATGGTGAAGGAGAGATCCTCTTCCCGGGCTATCTCCAGGATGATGTCCCTGCACCAATCCAGGTGGGGCGCCGCGCCCGAGCCTCCGGCGGTGCCCACGACCACCGGAATGGAGAGCCGTCGGGCGGCGGTCAGCATGTACTTGAGGTCCCGCTTGACGAAGGCCCGGTTGGTGAAGGACTTGCCGCTGCCCAGGTAGTAGGGGCCCGGGTCCGAGGACCCGGCGTCCACGGCGATGAGGTGGGGCCTGCGGTCCAGGGCCGCGGCGAAGGAGGCCTCCGGAAAGCCGTAGCCCAGGATGGCGGTGGGGGAGAGGACGCGGAATTCCTTAGCGCTCATGCGTGCTCCTCAGGGCGAAGGCCGCGCCGATGCGGGCCATTTCGTTCTTCACGATGCAATATCCCTCGTCGAAGCCCATGCCGGGCTTGGCGAGCATGCGCTCAGGCCGGGACGCCATGGCCAGGTGTACGCAGGCCCGGGCGGAGAGGTCCGTCTCGTTGCAGGTGCCCCCCTGATAGGCCTCGACGCCCGCGGCTTTGCAGTAGAGCACCGCCTCGACGATATCTTGCAGGCCTCCCAGGTCCGGGGTCTTGATCTGGATCATGTGGCAGCACTTGGCGTCGGCGAAATCCCGTATGTCCTCCAGGGTGTTGCACCACTCGTCCGCCACCACCTTGACCGGCGAACCCAGGCGAGTAAGGCGGGCCGTAACGGCCCCCAGGGCTTCGATCTGCTTTTCCCGGTGCTCCACGTCCACCGGACCTTCGATGTAGAGCTCGAAGGGAGCCGCGTCCGCCGCAAGGGACGCCAGGTAGTCGGCGACCTTGACGGGATCGTCGCCGAAGATATGCCCGATGGTGCCGTAGACGTCCAGGTGCAGGGCCGGAGCGTAGTCGTCCCGGGAGCGCAGCTCCACGATGCGCCGGGACAGCCAGCGGATATAGTCCCGGAGCTTGGAACCGTCCCGGCCGAGCTTTTCGTCCACGTTGTTGATGAGGCCGTGGGGGAGGGCGTCGACGGACTTCAGGATCATCTTTTCGGCGTTCTGGTAGCGGTCGTCCCCGCTCTGGCCGAAGACGCTCACCGGCTCGGCTATCAGGGGCAGCCCCCACTCCCGGGCGACCAGCTCCGCGGGCAGGACGCCCGCGGCCTCGGCGTGGGCGTAGAGCAGGGCCTGGGTCAGGCCGTAGCGCAGGGCCGTATGGAGCCGCACCGGCTCCGAGCCGCCGTCCGGGAAGCGGAGGGCCTCCAGGGCCGCCGCGCAAGCGCGGAAGCCCGACAGCTCCATGCCCTCCAGGACCGGGCGCAGGTGCCGCTCCAGGAAGGGGATGTAGCGTCCGCTCTCCAGCAGGGGGTCCCGCCCGCCGGCCCCGGAATACTGCACCGCGGCGCAGTCTCCGAAGGCCATACGCCCGTCCTCAAGCTCCAGGGCGACGCAGATCGCCGTCCCGCCCTGGCGGACCCGGCTGAAGCCGGGGGTAAGGGGCGCGCCTGAGTAGGTGAAGCCGTCGTGGGCAGCCCCCGCCTTGATGGCCCGCTGGTCGTCGAAGAAGAAGGCGCTCACGCCCTCCACGAATGCTGCCCTCGCTATCCTCATCGCGGCCTCCCCACCAAGCGGCCCTTGCCGATGGCGTAAATATCGTCGGTGACCATGCGCAGGCTCGGCGTCCTGCCCTCCGCTTTGCCCCGCTCCTCAAGCCGCAGTCGGTGATGCTCGATGATGTCCGCCGGAAGCGGCAGTGCTCCGGGATTGAAGATGCGCACGTAGCCCTCGTTGTCCCGCATGGGCAGTATCTTTCCCCGGTTCTGGTTGGACGGCGCGAAGGGCACGTCCAGCACCCCCGCCTCGAAGGCCCGCTCGGCAGCCTCTGCGGGATCCCGCCCGGGGCTCAATGCCAGGGCGCCCTCCAGGAGGGCCCGGGTTTCCCGCTCGATGAGAGCCGCCTCCCGCTCCACCGCGGCGCCCTCCAGCAGGCCCTGGTCGGAGAGCATGTTCACCATCTGGCGGGTGGCCAGCAGACCCTGGGCGTTGGCCTCCTTGGTGGGTATGCCCATGGCCTCGTGGGGGGATTTGACGATGACCTTGGTCGCCCCCGCCAGTCGGGCCGCCGCGGCCCCCCAGGAAATGACCGCGTAGGCCTGGGCCTCCTCCTCCGGAAAGCCTCCCATCCACTGGTGGAACACCGTGGTGAGCTCGTAGTCCGTGAAGCCCGCGTTCCGGAAGTACGCCTCCGCCACCGCGGTCAGGCTCCGCAGTGCCGCCACGTCTTGGATCAGGTTGCCGCACTGGCCGTAGCCCAGGGTCAGGGATTTGACCCCCTGCTCCAGGGCCAGGAGCCCTTCCAGCACCGCCACGGCGTGGGACACGCAGGGGGGAACCAGGGTTCCCGTCAGGGGGCCGAAGGGCTCCCGGTTGATGCGGACCCCCCGCTCCTCGTAGCGGCCCACCAGGCGGTCCACGTACTTCCACCGGGCTATGGAGCTGCGCAGGGGTACGTTCTTGGCGTAGGGGATGTTGTAGCTGATCCCGCCCCCCTCGAAGGCGGTGAAGCCCGCGGCCAGGGTGATCTCCGCCAAAAGCCGGGCGTCCGGAGTGCCGTGGCGCACCTGCACGGGCTTGGACAGGGCTTCGGTGACCCTGCGGCACTCATCGACCCCGTAGTTCACCGCGGGAAAGCCGTTCAGGAGGCTCGCCCCGGCGGAGCGGGACTTCTCTATGCCCGACCCCGCCTCGGCGTAGCGGTTCTGGCGGGTGTAGGCGTCGATCGTTGTGGGCAGGAGATCCGCGCCCCCCTCGGTCTCAAGGTACTTGAGGAGCTTGATGTGCTCGTCCACCAGGGCAACGCCCGCCCTGGGCTGGAGCAGGGTCTTTCCCGCATCCCGGGCCTCCCGCATGGCGTGGGCGAAGTTCTTCTCCGGGGGAACGGCCAGCTGCCTGCGGACCGCCTCCTCGAAATCCACGGCCCCTCCGGTGGGCCAGGAGGCGAGGGCCTCGGTCCGCTCCCGGTGGAACGCCTCGTCGCTCATCCTACGGTCTATCATCTGAACGCTCCTTATCCGTTTCTTCAACGAGACCCGCCCGCGCAAGGGCCGCGGCGACGGCCGGATGGGCTTTCGCCAAGCCTGCCGTCGGGGGGATGCGGTAATCGGCGTCCCGGTAGTACCGGAGCCGCGCCGGTTCCGGCAGCAGCAGCCGCACTCCCTGCTCCGCGGTCGCCGTGTGCCCGCGGGCGCCCCCCGCCAGGGCCGCGCGGAGCAGGGGATAGGACCCTTCCCGTGCGAGGCGGCCGCCGCTGCCGATCAGGACCCCCACGGCGCCGAGATCGACGCCGTTCTGGATCCATACGGGCCCCGAGGCGGTGTAGGAGGGACGCAGGGTCCCCGCGTGGCGGCGGAGGGCTTCGGCGAGGCAGGTTTCCGCCAAGATATCGTCCAGGCGGCGCTCCTCCTCCGAGGACGGCAGGATGCCGGGGTCCGCCGCGCCCCGGGCGGCCCAGGCGGCAAGGGCGTCGCATCCCGAGGCCCCCAGGGCCGCTACCGCCCGGGGCCGCCCCAGCTCCGCCGCGTGGGGGGCGCTGATGCGCAGCCCCAGGTCCCCCTCCACCGTGCGGCGCAGGCGCCCCTCCCGTATGCCCCGGTAGATGCGGTCCGCTTCCCGGGAACCGTCCTCGCAGGCCGAATAGACGTCCGTGGTGGCCCCGCCCATGTCCACCAGGAGCAGCCCGTCCTCCCCTTCCCCCAGGAGGGACACCAGGTCGAATACCGCCGCCGGGGTGGGTCGGGGCTCGGCGCTGCAGAGCCGGCGGACCTCCGAGAGGCCCTTCCCCTCCACGATGCGCTCCAGGAAGAGCTCGGAAATGGCCCTCCGGGCGTCCTCGGCCTCGATGCGGTCCAGGTCCGGCAGTATGTTGGCCGCCCCCACCGCCCTCTTGCCCGCCTCCCGCAGTATCCGCAGAACCTCGTCCCGGACCGCCGCGTTGCCCGCATAGACCACCGCCGCATCGCAGCCGGAAGCGGCTAGGGCCCGCGCGTTGTGCAGGACGTAGGATTCGTCTCCCCCGTCGGTACCGCCGGCCAACAGGAGCACGTCGCAGCGCCGGGAGGCGAGGTCCTCCAGGTCGGAGGCCGTGAGCTTGTAGGCGTAGGTCGCGGCGATTCTGGCACCGGCAGAGGAGGCGGCGAGGCGTGCGGCCTTCACGGTGAGTTCCGGCACTATCCCCGCAGCGGCGACCGCGAGCCCCCCCTTGGCGGAGGAGGTCAGGAATACTTCGGCCCCGGTTCCGCCGCGGCCGCAGAGGCGGCCTCTCTCTTCCTCGAGGGCCTCGAACACCCTGCGGAAACCCAGCGCCAGATCCTGGGGCGTGGTCGGCGTGTCACGCCGCGCCGCCGTAATCCCCCCGTCCAAGTCCACCAGGATGCCCTTGGTCCAGGTGGACCCCAGGTCCACGGAGATCGCCGTCCGCGGCATCCCTAGGCCCCCGCCTTCCTTTGCCTGCGGACGTCCACGGCGGCCGCGAGTTCCGCTTCAACGGCGTCCAGGTCCGCGTCCGGGGGAAAGACCCGGTCGTAGCCCATGGCGCGGAACTTCTCTTCCACCTCGCCGAATTCCTTCTTCCCCACCACCAGGTTGCCCCCCACCCAGAGGATGACGTCCCCTATGCCCCGCTCGACGCAGCGGCCCCGCAGCCCCTCGCAGTCGATCTCCCCGTGGCCGTAGAGGCTGGACACCAGGACCGCATCCGCGGCGGACTCGATGGCGGCGGAGACGAATTCGTCCTGGCCGACCATGACGCCGAGGTTTACGACCCGGTACCCCTTTTCGGTGAAGTAGGCCTCCATGATCTTGTTCCCCACGGAGTGGCAGTCGAAGCCGATGACCCCCAGGACGATGGTTCGAGGACGTCCGCCTGAGCTTTCCATATCCGCCCCCTATTGGGAGAGCAGGTCCCGGACCCGCTCTTCCACGTAGATCATGGAGCCCCGCTCCACCTGGTAGTCGAAGCTTATGAAGCGTCCGCCCCGCCCGGTGAAGTCCTGCACGCTCGCCTGGACGACCCTGCCGGCGGGCAGCTGCCAGGACGGAGGGACTATCACCACGTCCTTGTCGGCGATGAAGGAGGGGAGCCTTTCCAGCTCCGGGTAGCGCAGCACCTCCACCCCGTCGTCGATCATGAAGTCCCGCAGCTTGGCGAGTATGATGTCCCGGAATTGGCGGCTCTCGCAGACGATGCCCAGCCGGCGTCCGCTCTTTATGGAGGCGAGGGCGATGATTGTCTCCTGGGAGGGGGACAGGGCCACCTGCACTATCTTGTCCCGCTGCCCCGGAGCCATGCCCAGCAGTTCCGTGTAGTGCCGGGCGGAGGTGAGGACCAGGTCGAAGGGGGAGAGGCGCTTCTCCGCATCCGCCGTCGCCGCCATGTCGTCCAGGAGTATCAGGGTGACGGGCATGTGGGAGAGCACGTTGAGCTGCCTGCGGAACACCGTCAGGGCTTCGGGGTTGCAGTCCACCACTGCGATGGCCAGCTCGTCGAAGAGCCGCTCCCGCTCCATGATGCCCAGCTCCACCAGGGTGCGTATCTCCCGGTAGGAGAAGCGCAGCTCCCGCAGGGCATCCACGAGGTTCGCGATGAGGACGACGGCCTTCTCCTTGCGCCCCGTCTCGGCCACGTCCTGCTTCGCGGAGACGAAGCTGCCCCGGCCGGGTATGGAGTCCAGTATCTGGGAGCGGGTCAGCTCCTCGTAGGCCCGGTTGACCGTGCCCCGTGCTATGCCCAGGGTGTCCGCCAGCTCCCGCTCAGGGGGCAGGCGGTCCCCCGGCTTCAGGCTCCCCGCCCGAATGAGGCTGGTGATCCGCTCGATGATCTGCCGGTACACCGGACTGTCCCCGTTTTTGTCGATGGCGATTTCCACACCCACGGCCCGCTCCTGGTATAGTACCAATCAAACTGGACTATACCAATAGCATAAACCGGCCTAGTTGAGCTGTCAAGCCGGGCGCCCCGTACGGCGCCCCGTAGGGCCTTGACACGGAGCGCCGTAGCGGGTCAAATAGAAACGCCTGCGACACTAGCTCACCTGGATAGAGCAACTGCCTTCTAAGCAGTAGGTAGGGGGTTCGAGTCCCTCGTGTCGCGTTTCGCCGAAATTCTTGCCTAAGTCCCCGTCCCGGGTTATCATCGTACCCATGACCTACCAAACGACAGAAATGGAAACACAGGGCGTCATGGATGCGCTCCGCGCCATGGCCGTGGCCGCCCGCACCGCCCCCAAGGGGCGCGGGGTGGACGAGATCCTTACCCGGGCCTTCGACGGAGAGGAGAAGGACAAGCTCGCCGACGAGATGCAGCGCATAGGCGAGGAGAAGGGCATAGCCTTCTTCGTGCGGGACGCCAAGAACGTGCGCGCCGCCTCGGCGGTGCTGGTGGTGGGGGTGCGGAACAAGACCCGGGGCGTCCCCAACTGCGGGAACTGCGGGTATCCCGACTGCGCCGCCAACGCCAAGGCGGGCGGGGTCTGCGCCCTCTGCACGGTGGACCTGGGCATCGCCTTAGGCTCGGCCGCCTCGGTCGCGGCCGACCATCGGGTCGACAGCAGGGTGATGTTCACCATCGGAAAGGCCGCCCTGGCCCTGGGACTCCTTCCTGAGGCCCATACGGCCTACGGCTTCCCCCTCTCGGCGACCGGCAAGAGCCCGTACTTCGACAGGGCCTAGGCCGCCCCGACGGCGATCGGCCGGGGCGCATGCGCCCCGGCCGTTTCGGCTGTTTCGGCCTAAGCAGTCTCGATCGTCAGCTCTGGAAATTCTTTCTTGAATTCTTCCTTGAGCATGCGCTCCAGGGACGCGCGGATGTGCTCGGTGACGACGCCGCACACCATGCAGGCGAAGCGCGGCTGGGCTATGTCCATGACGACCAGGAGCTTTTTTTCCGTATCGCTGTAGCTCACCCGCTTCACCAGATTGAGCTCCCACACCGACAGGCCCGTCTCCGGTTCTTTTACCCGCTTCAGGACGTCGTCGATCTTCCCCCGCATCTCAACGCTCATGCCTTCCATGTCATTCCCCCCAGAAGCTCGAAAGCCGCTTGTGGATGGATCCCAGGAGGGCCGAAACGCCGTCCTTTTTGGGCTCCATGAAGAGGTAGAAATTGGAATTATCCCGGTAGCAGCAGAAGTGACGCAGGAGCTCGGGCCTCTCGACGGCCTCCACTAAATCTGTCAGCTTCTTCTCCAGCTTGGGGGCGTCCCAGAAGAGTATGAAGGATGCGCCGTCCCGGGACACTTTTTTTGTCTTCAGCTTTTCGATGCCCGCGATGGTCTTGGATATCTTGGGGAAATACTTCTCGTCGATGATGTGCCCTTCCCCGGCGAGCTTGGCGGCCGCGAAGATATTGATGTAGTAGCGGTCCCTGCCGCCGGCGAGCCACACGACGGGCATGTAGAAGGCCGACTGCCGGGGGACCAGGGCGAAGGTTCCCTTGGCCTCCTTGAAGGGAGCCGCCAGCTTGTAGGTGAAATTGTACCCTATGGCGCCGCCTATGTTCACGTAGTTCGTATCCTGGGGCTTGAGGATACCCTCGGTCTCGACGCTGATGAAGCCCGATATCCACTTGTTCTTGCGCATGCCGCGGAAGTAGCGGAACACGGCGAAGAGAGCCAAAAAGATGAGAGGAATGATGTACCAATCCATTGCGCGCTCCTGGGTTATCCGTTAACCGAAAGATGATTCACCAAGGGGGATACCTCTATCCGGGCCAAATCGTCCAGGACGAGCAGGCCCTCCTCCAGGCGGTTGAAGGTGAACACCGGCACCCCGGCGAAGGTGCTCCTGAGCCGCGTACCCCGCTCATCGTCCACCAGGAACTTATTATAGCACAGGCTGGAGATGGGCACGCTCAGTTTCGACAGTTCTTCCCTAATCCGCAGGGACTCGGCGAAGCTGAGTTCATCGGGGTTGAGGACCACGGAGATGTAGCTTTCCTCCGAGAAGAGGCGGCTCAATTTTTCCAGTCTCCGGTGTATGCCCCCCAGCTTCTTGTAGATGGGGTCCTCCTCCTTCTTAACCGTTCCCCCGAGGACGCTCGCCTCCGGGTTGAGCTTCAAGAGGACCCGCCGCTTTTCGAGTATGGTCTGCCTGAGGCCGGACAGCTCCTTAATCCACATGCCCGAGATGGCCGGCATGGCCAAGAAGCGGAGCGTGAGGGCCGTGGGCGGCGTATCGAAGATGATCACGTCGTAGAGAGGGCCCTGGGTCTCGTAGATGTGCTCGATGGCCCAGAGCACGGCGTACTCCTCCGTGCCCGGAGAGTACTTCATGATGTCCAGGTACGCCTCCAGGTCGATGACCGCGTTGTAGCGGTAGGCGTCCTTTATCTCCTTCCTGCTCTCCTCCAGGTATCTGCGCACCCATTCGGAGAGGTCGATCTCCCAGCCGTCCAGGTTTTCCCGTATCGGCCGGATTTCGTCCGCCAGGCGGGTGCAGAAGAGGTCTCCCAGGTTGTGGGCGGGATCCAGGGAGCAGATGAGCACCCGCTTGCCCGAGGCGGAAAGCCGATAGGCCGCGGCGGAGGATAGGGTCGTCTTTCCCACCCCGCCCTTGCCGAGAAAAAAAGCGAGCTTCTTCATGGCTACCTTCAGTCGATGTTCAGCATGCCCACGAGGGCGCCCAGGGGATCCTGGGAAAAGTCGGCTCGGCTGGTCATGGTTCGGATCTCGTCCTCCATGAGGGGAATCAGCTCGAAGGCGATGGCCGGGGGAGGGGACGGCAGTCCCACGAGGCTTCCCAGCACGAGGAGGGCGAAGAGGTTCTGCAGCTCCTTGAGCTCGAACTCCAGCATGCCCGTGGCCTTCTCCCGGTGGACCTGCCGCACTATGTGCCAGGCGGCGCGGAGCTTGTCAAAAGGATTCTTGTCGGCCATGGTACCCCGCATAAAATAGGCCCCGGATTTCCGAGAAGGAAGTCCGGGGCTGAAAATCGGTGACGGAAAGCCCTTTTTAGGCGGCTTCCTTGCCCTTGAAGTTCTTGAGGAAGGCGAAGACCATGACCACGTTCAGCACGAGCATGATCGCGGTCAGGGCGCCCACGACG
>CAYUPG010000096.1:0-9883 GCA_964446515.1 uncultured Treponema sp. | reverse complement strand
ATCCGGGAGGACGCGGACTTCAGGCGCCGCCTGGCCGTCCTCAGGGGCGCTTCGGCGGGGGCGGTCGGCGCTGCGGCCGAAGCTTGGCGCAGGCGCACCCTGGAGCTGGGGCGGGACCTCATGGCCCGCCTCGGCCGCCGCTCGGAAGCTCTCCGCTGGACGGCGGATGAGGAGGCAGGCGCGGGCGCCCTCCTGGCCGCGGGGTTTCCCGACCGACTGGCCCGGCTGCAGGAGCGGGGCCGCTTCCGCTTTCCCTCGGGCAGGGAGGGCCGGATAGAGGGCCCCCTGGCGTCGGAGGAATGGATATGCGCGGCGGAGGCGGACGCCGGGGAGCGGCTGGGGTCCATACGCCTGGCGGCGCCCGTCTCGGCGGAGGATGCCGCGGCCGCCCTGGCCCCCATGACCGAGGAGGAGCGCAGCGTCGAATGGAAGGGCCTTATTCCGCGGACCGCGGTCCGCACCTTCGCGGGCCGCCTCATGCTTTCGGAAGTCCGGTCTAAGAGCAGCAGGGGCGAGGCCGCCGCGGACCTTCCCCGGCTCCTTGCCGCGGAGGGCCTCGACCTGCTCCCCTGGGATGGGGCGGGCGGCGCGCCCCGGCGTTTTATCGAACGGCTGCGCTTCGCCGCGGGCCGCTCGGGTATTCCGGGGCTTGCCGCGGAGGACTGGACGGACGCAGTACTGGCTTCGGAGGCGGAGGAATGGCTCGGCCCCTACCTCCGGCAGGGCGCCGAGACCGGTTTGGGACCCGCCGTGGACGGCGAAGGTCTCCTGGAGGCCCTGCGGGGACGCCTCGGATGGGAGTCCTCGGCGGAACTGGATAGGCTGGTTCCCGCGGAGCTGGATACGCCGGCGGGAACGCGGCGGCGCCTGGACTATGCGTCGGGGGAGCCCATCCTGCGCCTTCGCATCCAGGAAGTCTTCGGCCTCTGCGAGGGGCCGCGCATCCTGGGGCTTCCCGTGGCCTTCCAGCTCCTGTCCCCCGCGGACCGGCCGCTGCAGACCACCCGGGATCTGGGCGGCTTCTGGGCCGGGTCCTACGCCGAGGTCCGCAAGGAGATGCGCGGCCGTTACCCCAAGCACTATTGGCCCGAGGACCCCCGCCTGGCGGAGCCCCGGCGCGGGGCGGGAAAGCCCAAGACGCCCTGAGAACCCTGTGCCCGGCGGAAAAACATGCCGCCGGGCGGCGCGCAAGGTCGGGCCTGCGGCCTTCGCGCCGGGCCGGCGCAGCGCTAACCCAGGTCGGCTAGGTTGTAGGGCGTCTCCTGGTACACGTAGTTGAGCCAATTCGAGAAGAAGAGGTGGGCGTGGGCCCGCCAGCGTACTATCGGCAGCCGTCCGGGGTCGTTGTCGGGGTAGTAGTTCTTCGGCACGTCGATGGAGAGGCCCCGGGCGAGGTCCCTGCGGTACTCCCGGTCCAAGGTCAGGGGATCGTACTCCAGGTGGCCGGTGACGTAGATCTCCCTGCCCTCCCGTGCGGTGGCGATGAAGAGCCCCGCCTCCGCGGTCTCGGACTGTATGGTGAGCGCCGGATTGGCCGCGACGGCGTCCCGGTCGCTCTCGGTGTGCCGGGACTGGGGGGCCAGGAATTCGTCGTCGAAGCCCCGGAAGAGGGTGGTGTTCCGCTCGTTCACCCGATGGGGGAAGACTCCGAAGAGCTTGCGTCCCAGGGGCCGCTTGCCGATGCCGTAGCGCCGGTAGAGCCCCGCCTGGGCACCCCAGCAGATGTGCAGGGTGGACCAGACGTTGACGGAAGTATAGTCGAGAACCGAAACCAGCTCGTCCCAGTAGTCCACCTCTTCGAAGGGCAGGGTCTCCACGGGGGCCCCGGTGATGATGAGCCCGTCGAAGCGCTCGTGCATGACCTCCTCGTAGGTGACGTAGAAGCGCTCCAGGTGGCCCGCGGGGGCGTTGCGGGATTCGTGGCTCCCCATGCGCAGCAGGGTCACGTCCACCTGCAGGGGCGTGTTCCCCAGCAGGCGCAGGAGCTGTATCTCCGTATCCACCGTGGTGGTTCACTATGGCCACCTTGAGGGGCCGGATGTCCTGGTGCTCCGCCCGGGCTTCGGTCATGACGAAGACGTTCTCGTCCCTGAGGGCCTCGTAGGCGGGGAGGGCGGCAGGTATTTTGATCGGCATGGTAAGGTATACCATGCATAAATATTCAAAAAAAGGCAAGGTATTTCTGTATAAATATTGAAATTCAAAACGGAAGCATGATAGCATGGAGCGATTCTACAAGGAGGAATCTATGAAGAAGATGATGATCTTCGGACGCGCCGCCCTTGCCCTAGCCGCAGCGGGCGCCTTTTCCCTGGCCGTTTCCTGCGCGAAGCCGGCGAACCAACCCACCAACCTCATCCTGGCCACCGGCGGCACCTCGGGGACCTACTATCCCTTCGGCGGCGCCATGGCTCAGATCTGGAATAAGAACATAGACAAGATGAACGTCACCGCCCAGTCCACGGGAGCCTCAAAAGAGAACATCCGTCTGGTGGGCCGGGGCGAGGCCGATCTGGCCATAGTCCAGAACGACGTGATGGACTACGCCTTCAAGGGTATCGAGCTGTTCAACGGCGAGAAGGTCGAGGGCTTCCGCACCATAGCCACCCTCTATCCCGAGGTCGTCCAGATCGTCGCGAGCCCCGAGTCAGGCATCGTGACCGTGGCCGACATGAAGGGCAAGCGGGTCTCCGTGGGGGACGCGGGCTCCGGAACCGAGGCGAACGCCAAGCAGCTCCTTGAGGCCTACGGCATCAGCTTCGACGACATCAAGGTCGCCCACCTTTCCTTCAAGGAGTCCGCGGCGGGCATCAAGGACAAGCAGCTGGACGCGGCCTTCATCACCGGCGGCGTGCCCAACCCCGCCATCCAGGAACTCACCGCCCTTTCCCCGGTGACCATCGTGGCCGTGGACGCCGCGGGGGCCCGGAAGATCATGGGCTCCTACAAGTTCTACACCCCCTTCGCCATCCCCGCCGGCACCTACAACGGACAGAATTCCGAGATCTCGGCCCTGGCCGTCAAGGCGACCCTCATCGTCCGCAAGGACCTGGACGACGCCGTGGTGTACAACATAACCAAGGCCCTCTTCGAGAAGCAGGCGGACCTGGCCCAGGCCCACGCCAAGGGCAAGGAGCTTTCCATCGAGAAGGCGGTGCTGGGCGCTTCCGTGGACTTCCACCCCGGAGCCGCCAAGTACTACAAGGAAAAGGGCCTGTTGAAGTAGGATAGCCCTGTGGAGCGCGGCCTCCGCAGTCATATCGTTCCCGCGGCGATCGCCCTGTTCGGTGCGGTCGCCGCTCTCTTTTTCCTGCCCCTGCGGCCTGCCCTGGTCGTCAGGCAGACCAGGACCGGCGGAGTCTTGGCGACCCTGCCCCTCCGGGCGGGCGACCGCTTCGAGCTCGCCTACGTCCATTCGGTGAACCGGGGGGCGGTGGTGGACCGCTTCGTCATCGACCGGACGGGGGCCGTGGTCCTTACGGACACCGTCTTCCAGTCCTTCGGGGCGGGTATGGAGGAGGGTCTTTCGGGGCCCGAGCCCGTTTCCTTGCAGGAGGAGGGGCTGGTCCTGCGGGGCCTAAACCGGCGCCTGGGAGTTCTGACCGTGGCCGTGGGCTCCGTTGCCGACCACCGCCTGCGCTGGGGGCTGGGAAGCGAGCATCCCGGGGAAAGCGAGCTTCCCCTCGCGGAGCTCGCCGAGCCCCTGACCTTCGTCTCCATCGCCTGCGAGCGCCGGAGCGTACTGTACCCTCTATTAGATTTTTTGGCACTGAGAGGTTTCCATGGAAGAAGTCAAGACCGATGATCTGCTGGCGCAGATCGATAGGGAATCCGCCTACCGCAGGCTTGCGGGAAAGGCGGCCTTCATCGTATCCGCCATAGCCATAGTGTTCACCCTGTTCCAGCTGTACACCGCGTCGGTGGGGCTTCTGCCGGCTCGGCTGCAGCGGGCGGTGCACCTGGGCTTCGTCTTGGTCCTGGCCTTCCTGCTCTACCCGCCCCGGCGGAATCGGGGCACCAAGCGGGTGCCCTGGTTCGATGTGGTCTTGGCGGCCCTCTCGGTTGCCGTCATCGGGTACCTCGTGGTGAACCACAAGGCTCTGATCGATCGGTCCGGCGCCTTTCTGCCCCAGGATATCGCGGTGGGCGTTTTGGGGCTGCTCCTGGTGCTGGAGGCCTGCCGTCGGGTGGTGGGAATTCCGATCCTGGTCATAGCCCTCATCTTCATATCCTACGCCTACCTCGGGCCCTACATGCCGGGCTTCCTCAACCACCGGGGCTACAAGCCGGAGCGCATCGTCGGACACCTCTTCTTCACCACCGAGGGCGTGCTGGGCATACCCCTGGGGGTGAGCGCCACCTTCATCTTCCTCTTCATACTCTTCGGCGCCTTCCTGGAGAAGACCGGAATCGGCCGCTTCTTCATCGACCTGGCCGACTCCGTGGCGGGCTTCGCCGCCGGAGGGCCGGCCAAGGTGGCGGTCATCACCAGCGCCCTGGAGGGTACCGTCTCGGGCAGCTCGGTGTCCAACACCGTCGGTTCCGGCAGCTTCACCATACCCATGATGAAGCGCCTGGGCTACAAGCCGGAGTTCGCCGCCGCGGTCGAGGCCGCGGCCTCCACGGGCGGCCAGCTCATGCCCCCCATCATGGGCGCCGCCGCCTTCCTAATGGCGGAGACCCTCGGCATCCCCTACCTCGACGTCGCCAAGGCGGCCATCATTCCCGCCCTGCTGTACTTCTCGGGGGTCTTCATCACGGTTCACCTGGAGGCAAAGAAGCTCGGGCTTAGGGGCATCCCCAAGGCGGAGCTGCCGACCCTCCTGTCGGTTCTGAAGGACAGGGGCCACCTTATCCTCCCCCTGGTCGCCATAGTCTACTTCCTTGCGGAAGGTTCCACGCCGACCCGGGCGGCCCTCTACGGCATCGTGTTCTCCGTGGTGGCCAGCGTCATCCGAAAGAGCACCCGCATGAGCTTCAAGGACTTCGTGGGGGCCCTGGAGCAGGCGGGCAGGGGAGTCGTCGGGGTCGCCATAGCCTGCGCCGTGGCCGGCATCATCGTCGGCGTCGTGACCCTCACGGGGCTGGGGCTCAAGATGGCTTCGGGCCTGGTGGACATGGCGGGGGGCATCAAGATCCTCACCCTCTTCTTCACCATGATAGCCTCCTTGGTCCTGGGCATGGGCGTCCCCACCACGGCGAACTACCTGATCACCGCCACCATCACCGCCCCCGCGGTGGTCGCCCTGGGCGTGCCCATGCTGGCGGCCCACATGTTCACCTTCTACTTCGGCATAGTGGCGGACATAACGCCCCCGGTCGCCCTGGCGGCCTACGCCGGGTCGGCCATCGCCAAGAGCAATCCCCTGAAGACGGGCCTGCAGGCGACCAAGATCGCCATCGCCGCCTTCATCATCCCCTACATCTTCGTGTTCAATCCCACCATGCTCCTGATCGACGCGACCCCCCTACTGGTGATCCAGATGATATTCACGAGCCTGGTGGGCATGGTGGCCATCGGCGCGGCCATGGAGGGGTGGCTCTTTGGACGGGCCAATGTCCTTGAGCGTCTGCTCTTCCTCGTCGGCGGACTCATGATGATAGACCCCAGCGGAATGACGGACCTCCTGGGCTTCGCCGTCCTCGCCGTTCCCACGGTCCTGCAGATCCTCCGCTACGGGAGGCGCCGGGAAGCGGCCGCTTGACGAAACGTCCGAATGGACTAGACTTGAGGGGTGAGGCTTCCGGAACAGGTTGAGCTGAAGAAGTTTTCCATACCCGAATTCGTGTACGGCTCCGGGGCATCCCGCCTCTGCGGGCGGTACGCGTCCAAATTCGGGGTTTCCCGGGTTCTGGTGGTTTCCGATCCCGGCGTATCGGCGGCGGGCCATGCCGCGCCGGTCGCCGAGTCCCTGCGCGCCGAGGGCATAGCCTTTGAGCTCTTTACCGGCATCAGCCCTAACCCCCGGTCGGCCGAGGTGCGCAGGGGCGTCGAGGCCTACCTTTCCTCGGGCTGCGACGCCGTCGTGGCCCTGGGCGGCGGGAGCGTCATGGACTGCGCCAAGGGGATAGGGCTCTCCGCCTCCAACCGCGCCGACGTGCTGGACTTCGAGGGCATCGACCGGGTGCGCCTGCCGGGTCCGCCCCTCATCTGCGTTCCCACCACCGCCGGGACCGCCGCGGACGTCTCCCAGTTCGCCATCATCAACGCGGAGGAGCGGGGAACCAAGATCGCCATAGTATCCAAGAAGGCCATCCCCGACGTCGCCCTCATCGATCCCGAGTTGACGGTGACCATGGACGGACGGCTCACCGCGGCTACGGGCATGGACGTCCTCTCGCACGCCTTGGAGGCCTACGCGTCCAACGCCGCCTCCCCCGTGACCGACCTCCACGCCCTGGAGGCCATACGCCTCACCGCCCGCTACCTTCCCGCGGCCGTTGCGGTCGGATCAGACCGGGAAGCCCGGAACGGCATGATGCTGGCCAGCACCTTCGCGGGCTTCGCCTTCTCCAACGCGGGGCTCGGCGCCGTCCACGCCCTCTCCCATGCCCTGGGGGGAACCCTGGACCTGCCCCACGGGCTCTGCAACGCCCTGCTGCTGGCCGTCGTCGCCGAGTACAACGAAGGCGCTGCTGCGGCGCGGTACGCGGAGATGCGCGCCGCGCTGGCGGAGGGCTACGCCCTCCGGGGCATCGCCGTGCCTGCGGAGGAAAGCCTCGGGGCGATGCTCGTGCGCCTGCGGGGGGAGGTGGAACTTGCGGACGGCCTCGGCGCCTACGGCGTTAGGGACCGGCATATACGCGATCTGGCGCGCAAGGCCTACCGCGACGCCTGCCTTGCCACCAATCCCCGCCCGCCGACCCTCGACGACCTGGAGCGCCTGTATGCCGCCGCGCTCTGATGGGCCGCCCCCCGATTGGGCCGCCCAGCGGGAGCAGTTCCTGGGCCTCAACGAATCCTTCTCAGTCAAGAGCTACTATCCCCAGCTCAAGGAGCTTCTGGAAGACCTCGAGACCAAGGTGAAGGACCGCACGTCCCGGCTCGAAGAGGCCATACGGGTGCTCAAGGATGCCCAGGACCGCCTCGTGATGAACGAAAAGATGGCGACCCTCGGCAGGCTGGCCGCCGGAGTCTCCCACGAACTCAATTCGCCCCTGGCGGCCGTGGAAAGCCTGAGCTCATCCCTCTACACGAGTATTGCAGGGGCCGTTGCGGAGCTGCCCGACCTGATTCGGAACTCAGAGCCCGATCTGATCGTAGAGTTTTCTTCCCTCCTGGAGGAGGTCATAGAGCGGGCCCTCCTCACCGACGGTCTGGGGGACAGGAAGCGCAGGATGGCCATTGCGGCGGAGCTGGAAGGGCTTGGCCTAGAGAATGCCCACCATGCGGCGGAGGCGGTGGACGCCCTGGGTCTCCACGAAGATTTCCGAACCCTTCTCCGGGATTTCGGTCCCTGTCCTGCCCTCCGCATCCTCTCCATGCTCTCCGCCGCGGCGGAAATCGTCCGCGCCGCCGCCGGAATACGGACCGCGGCGGGACGGGCAGCCGTGGTGGTGCGCTCGCTGGGCAGGCTCAACGGCGAGGGGATCCCCGACGGCGAAGCCGCCCATCCGCCGGTGGATGTGGACGAGGTCATAGCCGCAGCCCTGGAGCTCTACCACAACCGCATCCGCTATAACGTCACCATGGAGCTGGCCCTGGAAGCGAAGGCCTCTATACGGGCCGACTCGGCATCCCTTTCGCAGGTCTTCCTCAACCTCATCGCGAACGCCCTGCAGGCCATGGACTACCGGGGAACCCTGGGCATACGCAGCCGCAGGGATAGTGACCGAGTTCTGGTGGAAATACGGGACAGCGGCAGCGGTATCTCGGATGAGGACCGGGAGCGCATATTTTCGCCCTTCTTCACCACAAAACCCGTGGGAGAAGGGACCGGCTTCGGCCTCGTGGTGGCCAAGCGCATCGTGGAGGACCTGGGCGGCTCCATCCGCTTCGAAAGCCGGCCGGGAAAAACGGTTTTTACCGTGGAGCTGCCCTGCGGGAGCCTATGACCGAAGAGGCGACCACCGCGGCCAGTATCACCGCCCCGCCGGCCAGGGCGGAGGGGCTCGGCGTCTCGGCGGTGACGACGAAGACCCACACGGGGTTGAGCACCGGCTCCACCACCGCGGTGAGCATGGCCTGCACCGCCGACACCCTTCGTATCCCGTAGGCGAACAATAGGCTCGCGACGCCGATCTGGGCTATTCCCAGGGCCAGGATGGAGACGACGGAGAGGGTGCTTAGGGCGGGCGGCGCCATGAAGAAGAAGGGCAGGCAGACCGCCGCGGTGAGGATGTGGGAGAGGAGTATGGAATCCTCGGGCCGGCCGTCCTTCTGCAGGCGCATGAACACCGAATAGGCCGCGAAGGTGACCCCGGAAAGCACCGCTACCGAGTTGCCCAGCAGGGAGCCCTGGGCCAAGCCGTCCTTGAAGAAGAGCACGAGTCCCACGGCCACCGCGCCCAGGGCTCCCCAGTGCTCGCTCCGGGGCTTTTCCTTGGCGACCGCCCACCCGAGCAGTGCCGCCCATACCGGGGCTATGTACTGCAGGAGTATGACGTTGGCCGACGCGGTGAGCTTGTTGGCGATCACGAAGAGTATCATGGTGGCGCCGTAGGCAAGGGCACCCAGCACCACGTAGAGCCTTCGGCTCTTCCCCGCCGGGGCAGGCCTCCTATCCAGAAGACGCACCGCCAGGATGAAGAGGGCCGCGATGAGGCTCCGGGCGCCCGCGATGACCAGGGGATTCCAATCGATGATCTTGATGAACAGTCCGCTGGTGCTCCAGAGGACCGCGCAGAGGACTATGGCCCACAGGCCCTTGGCATTCTGATTCACGGCCCCATTCTATCCGGCCGCCTCGGACGTATCAAGTCGGGCCGTCTCCCTGCCGATATAGGATGTGGAGGCAAGAAGGGTGATACGAGGATGGTATACCGGCGCCAGCGGCATGACCGCGCAGCAGTGGCGCCTGGACGCGGTTTCCAATAACCTGGCCAACGTGGACGTGGACGGCTACAAGAAGGACATCGCCGTGCACAAGGCCTTTCCGGAACTGCTGATGCGCCGCCTCAACGACGACGGCGTCTACCTGCACCCCTTCGGCTCCGCCGACGCCGCCCCCATCGTGGGCAAAATAGGCACGGGAGTCGAGCTGAACGAGCTGTTCACCAGCTTCGAGCAGGGCGCATTGAAGGAGACGGAGAGCGACTTCGATATAGCCCTGGACGGCAAGGGTTTCTTCGCCGTGGCGACCCCCTACGGGGAGCGCTACACCCGCAACGGCTCCTTCCAGCTCGGCAAGGAGGGCTTCCTTGAGACCAAGGAGGGCTACCCGGTCCTCGGCGAGAACGGCCCCCTCAAGGTGAAGGCGAACAACTTCATGGTGGACAAGGACGGCAGGGTTTGGATCAACGCCGAGTATGCGGACGACCCGAATCTGCTGGTCTCCCGGGAAAACAACACCTGGGCTCAGACGGCCCTCCTGGACACCCTCAAGATCGTGGAGTTCGACGTCGACCGCTACCTGGCCAAGCAGGGCTCGAGCCTCTACCGGGATACGGACGTATCGGGCCCGGCCGAAGTGATCGAGGCCGGAAGCCGGCCCAAGATCGTCCAGGGCTTCGTGGAGGGGTCCAACGTGAACGCCGTGACCGAAATGGTGCAGATGATCGAGGTGAACCGGGCCTACGAGGCCAACCAGAAGGTGGTCCAGGCGGCGGATGCCATGCTGGGCAAGCTGCTCAACGAAGTGATCAGGGTCTAGGGGGATTAGCGTATGGTACGGAGCTTATGGACCGGCGCGTCCGGCATGATCGGCCAGCAGGCCAACATCGA
>CAYUPG010000095.1:0-10270 GCA_964446515.1 uncultured Treponema sp. | reverse complement strand
TGTTGGTCTTGAGCAGGGACATGACGGTCATGCCCACCACGGTCTTGCCGGCGCCGCAGGGGAGCACCACCACCCCGTAGCCCGTTCCGGGACCGCCGTCCCCCAGGACGGACCGGGAGGCTTCCCGCTGGTAATCCCGGGGGGCAAAGGGCCGCCCGTTTCCGGAGGAGCTGCGCAAACTCAGCTCTAGGGGAGCGCCGGCCGCCAGGGGCGCCTCGTCGTGGACGGGCCAGCCGAGCTTGATGAGCTCCCGCTTGACCGTGCCGCGGTCCACCAGCCGCAGGGTGAACCCCGCCGAATTCTTGGTCAGGTACTTCGCCAGGGATTTTGCGGCGCCTATCTCCGCCCGCACGGCGGCGTCGGAGGCGGTGAGCAGGAGTTCCTCGGGAAGGGCGGGCACCGCGCCCTCGCCCCCTTCCCCGCCCTCTTCAACCGGGGCGGTCAGGCGTATCTTGCCGTACCGGGACATGACGTCCGAGAAGCCCTCCACGATGCCCCGGGGAACGGGGTAGCGGGAATACTCCTCAAGCGCGGCGGCCACGTCCGCAGGGGCGAAGCCCGCGCCCGCGGCGTTCCAGAGGGACAGGGGCGTTATCCGATAGGTGTGGATGTGCTCGGGCGATTTTTCCAGCTCCGCGAAGGGCATGATCGCGGCCCGAGCATCCTCCGCCCGGGGGGCGTGGACGTCCAGGAGCAGGGTACGGTCGCTCTGCACGATCAGCGGGTTCGCGGGATCAATTGCCATAATCGGGCCATTGTATACCAACGGGTCATCAGCTTCAATGCCGCGCCTTGAGTGCGCGCAGCGCAAAGGAGCGATCGGCCTTGCGGACCGCCCCGCAAGAGGCCATACTTTGAACTATGAGCGACCTAGCGGACAAGCTGTACCTATGCATCCTGGAAGCCCGCAGGGAAGACGCGAAACGACTCCTGGCGGATGCACTTTCTAGTCGGGGCTACGAGGCCGCCCTGAAGGCCCTCCTGGAGCCTACCCTCCGCAGGGTGGGAGAACGCTGGGCCGAGGACCGCATCTCGTTGGCCCAGGGCTTCGTGGCGGGCAAGGTGGCGGAGGACTTCCTTGCCCTGAGCTCGGGCGCCATGGGTTCCGAGCACCCGCCCCGGCCCGAGGACGACGGCGGCCCGCCGAGGATAGCCGTTATCGGCAATATAGAGGACGACTACCACGCCCTGGGCCGGGCCATGGTTGCATCATTCCTGCGGCTGCGGGGCTGGGACGTGCGGGACCTGGGGGCGGACGTCGCCGCCGAGACCTTCGTGGACCGGGCCGTCGAGGCGGGGGCCTGCGTCATCGGCGTATCCGCCATGATGCTCACCACCGCCCGGAACGTGGCGGCGGTGCGGGATGTCCTGCGCAGGCGCGGCCTAGAGGCATCGATCAAGCTCGCGGTGGGAGGGGCCGTCTTCAAGCTCAGGCCGGAACTGACCGACGAGGTGGGGGGCGACGGCACGGCGGGAGCAGCCCTGGACGCGCCCGAGCTCTTCGAGCGCCTGAGGAGGACGACCGCATGAACTCCATGGAGCGCATAGGCGCCGTCCTTTCCGGCGCCGCCCCGGACAGGCGGCCCTATACCCTGACCCTATCCCTCTACGGGTCGCGCCTGGCGGGCATCCCCACCGAGATCTACTACGCCGATCCGGAACGCTACGCCGAGGGGCAACGCGCGGTGGTGCGGCTCTGCGCCCCCGACGTGCTCTTCGGCCCCTTCTCCCTGGCCCTGGAGGCCGCGGCCTTCGGGGCGGAGCTGCACCGTCCCCCCGACGGAGCGCCGACCCTGAAGCGGCCGCCCTACCGCTCCGCCGCGGATGGGCCCGCCCTGCCGGACTCCGCTTCCGACCGCAGTCTGCGCTATCTCACCGATGCCGTACGAGCCCTGGCTGCGGACCAGGGAGGCTCGCGGCCGGTGGCGGCGCCCATCGCGTCTCCCACGGACCTGCCCATACTCCTCATGGGCCTGGAAGCCTGGCTCGAGACCCTCCTCTTCGACCCGCCGGGCAGGCAGGCCTGGTACGACGCCATGGTGGAGCACTTCCGCGCCCTGGCGGCGGCCTACTTCGCCGCCGGCGCCGCCTTCCTGGTGAGCCCCGTCATGCTGGTCAATCCGACCTTGGTGGATCCCGGCCTCGCCGGGGCCACCCTGCTCCCCCTGCTCCGGGACGCCTTTTCGGGTCTCGGCGGGCCGGTGGTGTTCCACCACGGGGGCAACCGCCTGGGCCCCTACCTGCACCTGTTCAAGGACCTGCCGAACCTCGCGGGCTTCGTCCTGGACGAGCGGGACTCCTTCGCGGAGGCCCGGGAGCTGCTGGGTCCCCAGGTACTGCTCTTAGGCAACCTGAGCGGCCCCCACTGTTCCCGCCGGAGCCCCGAAGAGGTGGGGCGGCGCGCGGCGGAACTCCTGGAGGACCGCCGGGGGGACGGGAAGTTCATACTGGCAGGCAGCGGCGCCGATGTGCCCTACGACACCGATCCGGCGGTCATCGAGGCCGTCGCCCGGGCAGCGGCGGACGCGCCGTGGTGAAGTTCATAGGCTGCGGCATCTTCCGCGAAGAATACGCATTCCTTCCCGATGCCCTGAAACGCCGCATGGAGCCCCTCTTCCTGGACTCCATGCTCCACATGGACCCCGCAGCCCTGGACGGGCGACTAGAGCGCCTGCTGGAGGACGGCAAGAACGCCGCGGCCGTCTTGGCCTACGGCGACTGCTCGCCCCACCTGCCGGATTTCGGCGGCAGGGCCCGGATCGGGCGAACCCGGGGAGTTAACTGCTGCGAAATCTGGCTCGGAAGCGCAAGGTACAAGGAGCTGCGGCGGGAGGGAGTCTTCTTCCTCATGCCCGAGTGGGCCCGGCGCTGGCGCGAAGTCCTGCAGGAGGGTTTGGGACTGACCGACGCCGCCTTGGCAAGGGATTTCTTCGGCCAGTCCATGCGCAGGGCGGTCTACATAGACACCGGCGCGGCAGAACCGCCCTACGCGGCTCTGGATGAATTTTCCGATTTCACGGGCCTGGATGTGTCCGTAGAGCGGACGGGGCCGGAGCACTTCATCGCCGCCGTAGCCGCAGCCCTGGCCGAGACCGACAATGGATAAGACGCCGGCCTTCAATCTGCTGTTCTCCGAGCTCCTGGAGGAGATCCTGGCCTCGGCGGATGACCCCGCCGCCTGCGCGGGGAACTTGGCCGCGAGCCTGCGGCCCCTGATCGGCGCCAAGACCGTTGCGGTCCTCCTCTGTCCCCGGATGACGGGCCACAACCGGCACGAGCTGCTCTCGGTCCTTCCGGAGCGTCGGCGGGATCTGGCCGAGGGCGCCGAGGTGGCCGAACTTGCCCGGCTATCCCACGGCTACGAGCGAAGCGTTCTCCTGGACCCCGGCGCCGAGGGCGCGGAGGCGGCGCAGCTGCGGAGACTCGGCATCGGGCCGACCCTGATGACGCCCCTGGGCTTCGGCTCCGCCCGCATGGGGGTTCTGCTCTTTCTGGACCTTATGGATATGGAAGGCCTTGCCACCATCATGGAGACCCTGGACGGCCTGGCCCGGGCGCTGGCCCTGGTGCTCCGCAACGCATTCCTCTACGACAACCTGGAGCGGGAGGTGGCTCTGCGGACCGAGGCTCTGACCAGGGCCCTCCGGGAAAAGGAGGCCATGCTCAAGGAGGTCCACCACCGGGTCAAGAACAACCTGCAGATCGTGAACAGCCTCCTGTACCTGCAGATGGAGGGCCTAGAGGACCCTGTCCTGCAGGAGGTGCTGCGCACCAGCCAGGACCGCATACGGTCCATGGCCCTGGTCCACGAGGAGCTCTACGGGTCGGAGGATCTGGCCTCCGTGGACCTCCGCAGCTACATATCCAAGCTCTGCGGCGCCATGGAAGACGGCTCGGCGGCGGGGATCTTCCTGCGCGTGGAGGGGGACACCCTACTGCTGCCCATCAGCGAAGCCATTCCCTGCGGACTCATCGTCACGGAGCTGGTGTCCAACGGCATCAAGTACGCTTACGGCGACTGCGGAAGGGGAGAGCTGCGGGTATCCATAGAGACCAGGGACGGCCGGGCAGGCATAGCCGTGGAGGACGACGGGGCGGGACTGCCCTCCGGCTACGCGGACAGAAGCTTCGGGAACATGGGCATGACCCTCATCCGGGGGCTCATCGACCAGCTCCACGGCACCTTTAAGCTCATCAACCGTGCGGACACGGCAAAAGGAGGAAAAGGTGCCCGTTTTGAGCTATCCTTTCCGGTAGGAGGAAGCGATGGCCCGTAGCCTCAACGTGCTCGTGGTCGAGGACGAGCGCATCATTTCCATCAGCATCTGCCGCATCCTGGAGAAGCTGGGGCACCGGGTATGCGCCTGCGTCCCCTCGGGCGAGGAAGCCCTGGACGTCCTCAGGGACACCCGGCCGGACCTCGCCTTCTTGGATATACACCTCGAAGGAGAGCTGACGGGCATCGACGTGGGGGAAAAGCTCGACGGAACCGACGGTCCGCCCTTCGTCTACGCTTCGGCCTATTCCGACCGGGAGACCATGGAGAGCGCCGGAAAAACCCACCCCTATGCGTTCCTGCCCAAACCTATCGGAATGGATTCCATAAAACAGATATGCGACGCAGTAGCCGCGGAATAGCGCAAAAGACTACTTGATGCGCGAAATACGAGAGCTCTATACTCACAGGCCATGAAGAACAGCACCCCTCGCTCTGCAGGCCTCGCGGCGCCGCGCTTGATAGGCGTTCTTGCATCGGGGTACTCCCGCAGCGACGCGCTCAAGGATCTCCTGGCGGGACTTTCGGTGGGCATCATCGCCCTGCCCCTTTCCATGGCCATCGCCATCGCCTCGGGCGCTTCTCCGGCCCAGGGCATCTACGCCGCCGTCGTGGGGGGCTTCGTCGCGAGCCTTCTGGGGGGCTCCCGCTTCCAGATCGCCGGCCCCTCGGGAACCTTGGTGGTGGTATCCTACGGCATCATCGCTTCCCGGGGCTTTCCTGCCCTGGCCACGGCGACCCTTGCGGCGGGCATCCTGCTCATCGCTCTCGGACTCAGCGGGTTCGGCAAGCTCATCAAGTACATTCCCTACCCGGTGACCACGGGGTTCACCGCCGGCATCGGCATACTGATATTCTCCCAGCAGATCAAGGATTTCGCGGGGCTCCCCATCCGGAACCTTCCCCCGGATTTCCTGTCCCAGTGGGGCCTGTACCTGCGGGCCTTCAGGGACATCAACCTCGCATCGGCGGCGGTGGGCGCGCTCACCATCGCCGTCATGCTCCTCTGCCGCAAGCTGGCGCCCCGCCTTCCTTCGGCCGTTGCGGCGGTGGGCCTCTCACTCCTCGCCGTCCGACTCTTCGGCCTGCCCGTGGAGACCATCCAAAGCCGCTTCGGGGGGCTGCCCTCGGGCATCCCGGTGCCCGCCCTTCCCTCCCTTTCCGGCTTCCTTTCCCAGGAGCTCTGGACCGACGCCTTCACCATCGCGGTCCTCGTTGCCATAGAGACCCTGCTCTCCGCGGTGGTGGGGGACGGCATGACCGGGGACCGCCACGATTCCAACATGGAGCTGGTGGCCCAAGGGGCGGCCAACGTGGCCGGCAGCTTCTTCGGCGGGGTGCCCACCACGGCCGCCCTGGCCCGCACGGCGGCGAACATAAAGAGCGGGGCACGGAGCCCCGTCGCGGGAATGGCGCACGCGGCGACCCTTGCCCTCTTCGTCGTCGTCCTTGCCCCCTTCGCGTCCTCCGTACCCCTGGCGAGCCTGGCGGGGGTGCTCATGCTGGTGGCCTGGGACATGAGCGACCTCGGCCGCGTCGTCCGCCTGGTCCGAAGATCCCCCCGGAGCGACGCGGCGGTGCTGGCCGTCACCCTCGTCCTCGCCCTGGCCGTGGGCATCACCGTGGCGGTGGAGGTGGGCGTCGCCCTGGCGGCGGCCCTCTTCCTCAAGCGCATGATCGAGGTGAGCGGCATTTCGGTGGATACCGAGTCCTGGGACCGCGCCGGGGGTGCCGGCTCCCTTCCGGCGCACCGCAAGGACGTGGAGATATTCGAAATCAACGGCCCCTTCTTCTTCGGGGTAGCGGACGTGCTCCAGGATACCCTGAACGGTATAGAGCGTGAGCCCAAGGCCTTCATACTGCGGATGCGGCAGGTACCTGCCGTGGACTCCACGGGCATCGCGGCCCTGGAATCCTTTTTGGCCCACTGCCGCAGGCGCAGGACGAGGCTCTACCTCTGCGAGGTGCAGGACCAGCCCCGCAGGGCCCTGGAGCGGGCGGGATTCCTTGATGAGCTGGGGGCGGACAAGTGCCCCGCGACCTTGGATGAGGCGATACGGCTGGCGGCCCAGGAAACCTGAGCACCGCAGCGGCCCCGGACCGCGCGCTCCGGGGTCGGCCCTGCTATAGGTCGGAATAGTTCAAAAATCAGCCTGCATCTTTTTCCCGATCCGTTGCAATCATACTCCCATGGATAGACCAGCAGCACCAGCAAAAGGCACGCCCGGCTCCGCGGCCGCGCCCTTCAACCCGAATCGGTCGGTTTGGAAGGATGTCCGCAGGCACGCATCGGTGTACGTGCTCATGGCCCTGCCCCTCGCATACTTCCTGGTATTCAGGTACCTCCCCATCTGGAACGGCCAGATCGCCTTCAAGGACTTCCGGGCCCTGGACGGCGTGCTGGGGAGCAAGTGGGTGGGGGCGGACAACTTCACGGCCTTCTTCAATTCCTTCTATTTCTTTGAGCTGATTCGGAACACCGTGTTCTACAGCTTCGGAAAGCTGATCGTTTCGGTTCCCGCCTCGATACTTTTGGCCATCATCCTCTACGAGACCATCCATCCCCGGCTCGGCCGGGTGGTTCAGACCCTGGCCTACCTGCCCCACTTCCTGTCCTGGGTCATCATGTACGGGATACTCCTGGTGCTGCTGGCCCCGGGGGACGGCATAGTCAACGACCTCATAAAGGCCGCGGGGGGCGAGCCTATCGCCTTCATGACGAACACCAAGACCTTCCCGTGGATCGTCATACTGTCGGACGCCTGGAAGGAGATGGGCTGGAGCGCCATCATCTTCATCGCCGCCCTCATGGCCATAGACCCCACGCTCTTCGAGGCCGCCGCCGTCGAGGGCGTCACGGCCATACAGCGGGTGTGGTACATCACCCTCCCCTCCATCAGGCCGGTGATCATGATGGTGGTCCTGCTCCGCCTGGGAACCATCCTGGACGCGGGGTTCAACCAGATCTTCATGCTCTATTCCATCCCGGTCTACAGCGTGGCGGACATCATCGACACCTGGGTGTACCGCCAGGGGCTTCTGGAGTTCCGCTTCGGACTGGCGACCGCGGTGGGACTGTTCAAGGGCGTCATCGGGCTCGCCCTGGTGCTGACCTCCAACCGCCTGGTCAAGCGTTTCACCGACTCGTCCATACTGTAAGAGCCTAGGAGCTTTCGATGTCGCGAACAAGAACGAGAACGATACGGTATACGGCGGCGGATAGGATCTTCTACGCCGTCCTGGATACGCTTTTGGTGCTGACCCTGTTCATCGTGGCGGTGCCCATGTGGAGCACCATAACCCTCTCCTTCAGGCCCAACGACTTCATAGGAAGCAACCTGGAGGGCATGTTCCTGATGCCCTGGAACTGGTCCACCGCGGCCTACAAGGCCCTGCTGGGGAACAACGGCTTCATCATGGCCTTCCAAAACAGCTTCAAGATCCTGACCATGGGCGTGGCCACCTCCCTCTTCCTGACCATCCCCCTGGCCTACGGCCTTTCGGTCAAGTCCCTGCCCGGAAGGAAGTACTTCAACATGCTGGTCCTGGTGCCCTACCTGTTCAACGTGGGCCTCATCCCGACCTACCTGGTGGTGACCAAGATCGGACTCACGAACCACCTGGCGGCGGTGTTCCTTCCCACGGCGATCAGCACCTACAACCTGCTGATCATGCGCGGCTTCTTCGAGGGCATCCCCGAGGAGCTCAAGGAATCGGCCCGCATCGACGGAGCGGCGGAGTGGTACGTGCTGCTCAGGATCATCCTGCCCCTGTCCAAGCCCATCATCATGACCATTGGGCTCTACTACGGGGTGTCCTTCTGGAACGATTTCTTCAACGCCATGATCTACTTGAACAAGAGCTCCCTGCAGCCCCTGCCGATCCTGCTGCGGAACATCCTCATGTCCAGCGGCATGAACGAGTTCGTGGAGGTCAACGCCTTCGGCGAGGCCCCCATCCAGGCGATCAAGGCGGCGAGCGTATTCCTGGCGGCCATACCCATGATCATCGCCTATCCCTTTATCCAGAAATTCTTTACTAAGGGCACACTCCTTGGCAGCGTCAAGGGTTGACCATACGGCATCTTATTTCCTTAAGGAGGAATGCATGAAAGATATGATGAAGACGGCTTCGGCGATCCTGCTGACCCTATCCTTGTCGGTTTCCGCCTTCGCGAGCGGAGGAGCCGAAGGCTCCGCGAAGGGCGCGGCCGCACCTGCCGGACCGGTGACCATCGAGCTCTGGTACGGCGCCGCCGTCACCGAGGCCGGACCGCCCCCCGCGGACTGGGCCGCCCTCAAGATCATCAAGGACAAGCTCAACATCGACCTCAAGCTCACCGCCGAGCCGTCCAACCCCAACGACCAGGACGTCAAGATCAACGCCGCGGCGGCCGCGAACGTACTGCCCGACCTCTTCATGGTGCGCCGGGAGATCTGGCCCAACCTGGTCAACCAAGGCCTGGTGGCTCCGGTCGACGAGCTGTACGCCATGATGCCCGACCGCACCAAGCAGCAGTACGATGCGGACAGCATCGCATTCACCACCGTGAACGGCAAGTCCTACGGTCTGGCCTCCCCGGGCTCCATCCCCAAGAACGAGGGCCTGGTGATCCGAAAGGACTGGCTGGACAAGCTGGGCCTCAAGGTTCCCGCCACCACCGAGGAACTCTTCAACGTCATGAAGGCCTTCACCTTCAACGATCCCGACGGTAACGGCAAGGCCGACACCTACGGCTTCGGCGCCTTCCTTGAGATCTACAACAACGAAGGGGGCCTCGGCCGCCGCTTCGATCCCCTCTTCGGCGCCTTCGGCGTGGCGGGCACCTGGAACATGACCAAGGCGAACGCCGGGCTCAACGTCCGCAAGGCGGAGTACTTCGACGCCCTGACCTACGTGAAGCGCATGGTGGACGAGAAGGTGATCGACCCGAACTGGTCCAGCTACAAGAAGGACGATTTCCGGGCCGCCTGGAAGCAGGGCCGCTTCGGCGTAATGCGGGAGCAGAACGCCGCCTTGGCCGCCGAATCCAACTACGCCCCCTTCGACAAGAACTTCCCCGAGGGCGAGTGGATCGTCGTCGACCCGCCCCGCGGCCCCTCGGGCAAGCGCTCGGTCGGCGTATTCACCATGAACTACCGCATCTACGCGGTCTCCGCCGCCGCCATGAAGGCGGGCAAAGGGCCGGCCATCGCCAAGCTCCTGGAATGGATGTCCTCCGAAGAGGGCTATTATCTCCTGGGCTGGGGCGTCGAGGGGGTCAACTACGTGAAGGACGCCAACGGCGTGCCGGTGGTGAAGGGCATTCCCGACGAGACCAAGGGCTTCAGCAAGCCCGAGATCCAGCCCCTGACCCAGCTGCGGAACATGGTGTTCTACAACAGCGACGTCGAGCTGATCTCCCGGTATCCCACCTACAAGGCACCCACCTCCGGCAAGACCATGAGCTCTCTGACGGTGCTTCGGGACATGCAGAAGCGCGAGTGGACCACCGCCATCGGCTCCGACACCCTGCCCAACCCCGGCGCGGACCTCAAGCGCTTCTACGAACAGGGCGTTGCGGAATTCGCCCTGGGCGGACGCCCCCTGACCCGGGCCGCCTGGACCGCTTGGGTGGCGGAATTCGATAAGCTCGGCGGGCTCGAGTGGGAGAAGGCGGGCATCGCCCAGGCCCAGGCCGCCAACCTGCTTAAGTAAGACCGACGGCCCGCCGCGCCTACTGCGCCGGCGGGTCCGCGCGACGACGGGGAGCCTCGGGAGACCGGGGCTCCCTTTTTTTTGCGCCGGGCGGCGGGCGGGACCGCAGCCCCCCCGCAGCGTCGCAGGCGGCAGACGGCAGCGGGGGCATAAAAAAACCGTCCGGATATCGGACGGTGAAGGCGCTGAGCTTGACCCGAAGCCGAATCGAACGGCTGACCTACTGCTTAGGAGGCAGTTGCTCTATCCCCTGAGCTACCGGGCCTTAACCTATGTATACCCCGACGGGCCGCCCTT
>CAYUPG010000094.1:5983-10298 GCA_964446515.1 uncultured Treponema sp. | reverse complement strand
CTCCGGTCCCAGGTCCACCATGCATTGGTCCATGCAGATGCGGCCGACGAGGGGGTACCGCCGGCCGTCGATGAGCACCGAGTGCCTGCCCGAAAGGTTTCGCTGAAGGCCGTCGGCGTAGCCCACCGGAACCGTAGCCACGGTGGTGTCCCGATCCGCGGTCCAGGCCCGTCCGTAGGACACCGACTCTCCCTTGCGCACCCGCTTGATGAACACGATGCGGGTCTCCAGCTCCATCACCGGCGAAACGGGGATGGGGTTCTCCATGCCCGCCGTGGGCTGGTACCCGTATGCCAGAAGCCCCGGTCGGACCATATCGAAGTAGGAGTCGGGATGGAGGGCGACGCCCCCCGAATTGGCCGCGTGGACGATGCCCGGGTCGAGGCCCGCGCCGCGCAGGGCGTCCAAGGCGGTCCGGAAGGCGGCCAACTGGGCCGCGGTATAGGCCGCGTCGCCTGAATCGGTGGAATCGGCGACCGCCAGGTGGGTGGCGGTGCCCTCGTGGCGTAGGGAGGGGAATCTTTTCACGGCTTCGGCGAGGGCGACGGCCGACTCGGGCCTGCACCCTATGCGCCCCATGCCCGTGTCTATCTTCAGGTGCACCGGCAGGGGCTCTTCACCCTCCGCGGCGGCCGCGGCGACCATGGCCGCGAACTCCTCGTCCGGCACCAGGGGACTGATGCGGTGGGCCACGATGTCCGGCAGCTCCTCCGGAACGGGGAGGGAGAAGAGCAGTATGGGGGCGACGATGCCCGATTCCCGCAGTTCCACGCCCTCCTGGACGGAGGCCACCGCAAGGTAGGTCGCCCCCGCCTTGATCGCCGCCACGGCGATGCGGGTGGCCCCATGCCCGTAGGCATCGGCCTTGATGGGTATGCAGACGGCGGTCTGCCGCCCTATCCGTTCCCGGATAGCCCGAATGTTTCCCTGCAGCCGTCCCAGGTGTATAAGCGCTTTGGTCGCTCGCATGCCGGCCATTGTATCGTCTCGCTTCGGGCCTTTCAATCGGCGCTCCGCATCTCCGGCTCTGGTCCCGTACCGTGAATGGTGGTATACTATACATAGGTATGAGATGCCGCATCCTTCCGATAAGCCTCGTTCTCGCAGCCTTCGCCCTCGTGATTACGGGGTGCGGGGATTTGAATGCGGTCATCTCCGCCGACGGCAGCTACCGCCTGGACGCCCTCATCGGAACCCAAAGCCTTGAGGATACTGCCCTGGTGCGCCAAGGGGACCCCCTGCGCCCGGTTTTTCTCTCCAAGGTCGCCGACGATCCCGACCTCGTAGGCCTTGCCGTGATCCTCAAGGACGAACGGGGCGCCGTTCTTTCGGATGAGGTCGTCTATAAGCTCCGCTCCGCCAGGACCGCCGCGGACGGCGAGGCGGTTTTGTGGGTGTCCCGCCTGGACGAACAGCTCCCGGCCTTCTCTCTGCCCGAAGATCTGCCGCCCGGCTCCTATTCCCTCGACTTCCGGGTCCTGGGCACCAGGGGGGGGCTCTCCGAGTCCAGCATGACTTTCTACTACTTGAAGGATGTCCTCTTCTCGGCGGGCAGTCTGCGCTCATATCCTCCGGGGGAGGGGCCTGCCGCCACGGCGCCGTTATTCCCCCCGTCGGTTCGGCTGCTCCTGGAAATGCCCGTGGAGGCCGGGCCGGAGCTTGATCCCTACATACGGTGGACCTTCAAGGGGAAGATCATCGCCGAGGGCAAGCTTTCCGACGGGGCCCGATTCCTGCTCTGGGAGACCCCCAAGGCCGAGGGCTTCCACGAAGTCCGCGCCGAAGTATTCCCGTATCGTCCGCCCTCCGGCGACGGCGGACGATACGGAATGTCCAAGCGCCTCTCGGTGGCCGTGTCCAAGGCGGCTCCGATCCCCGGGGACTCGGAAAAGGGCGCAGCCCACCTGCGGCTCTACCGCTTCCTGGGGACCCTGGCGGATGAGCTGGCGGCCTCGGATGAACTGGCGGGCACCGGCACGCCCGCATGGCTCCCGGGCTCCGATTCCTACGGTCTTGCCCTGGGAGAAGCTGCGGCCTATACCCTCCGGCAGCCCCTGCTCGACATAGCTGCGGACGGGACTGCCCGCGGCGAGGTGTACCTTCGCTTGGCCCTCCTGGGCCCCGGCAGGATTTTCCGGGCCGACTTCCGAGGAACGGATCCCAGGGATGCGTTCTCCCTCGCGGCCCTGGCCGTAGACGGGGGCCTGCGGCTTTTGCTGGAGGCTGCCGGCTCCGCGGAGAAAGTGGATATACCCCTTTCCGGCTATTCGGCTCCGGATTTCCTGACCCTGCGGATCTTCATCCAGGTGGCGCCGGTGGGCGTCACCGTCTCCGTCGGGGTCGGCGATGAGAGGGCCTCCATGACGGTGCCCCTGGCCCTGGGCCTGCCCTACTCGGGCGGCGGCTCAGTGGTTTTCGGCGGCCGGGAAGACGTGCCTGCAGAGCATTCCGGCCCTGAGGGTGCGGTCCTTCCGGCTGAGGCCGCACCGGCCTATACGGCCATACTGGACGAGTTCCGGCAGCGTCTTGCGGATGGGCTTTGAAAAATGCCTGCGGGCGTAATACATTAATCACTGAATGTGTCTTAGGAGGAATCGATGCTTACAGTACGACGGTTGACCGTCCTCGCGGCGGCGGCCTTGTTCTATTCCTGCGCCACGGCGCCCCAGACCGCTTCTCCGCCGCCGGAGGCTCCTGCCCAGGCCGCCGCGCCCGCCAAGGAGAGCGCTCCCGCCCAGTCCGATGCCCGGCAGCGGGCCCAGGACCTCATCACCGGCGGGTCGGCCCAGGGCGGTTCGGGAGGTTCCCAGGCCGCGCCCGCTTCTCCTGCGCCGGCCGGAACTGCCGGAACGGCCGCCCCGGTGACCACCCAGTCTCCCCCCGCGGAGGAGGCGGCGGTGGAGCTGACCGCCCGGGAAAAGCAGTATTTTGAGAACTACCTGAAGCGCCTCAAGTACATGATGGTGGTCAAGGACGGCTCGACGGCCGACGACTTCCAAAAGCGGACCATAATCACCAAGGGCAACGAGCACCTGCTTCGCCAGGGCTACGACGTGGTTCAGTACGACCAGCTTACGAAGAACATCGAGGACCAGCGCACCGCCTACGAGGCGGAGGTTGGGGCGTCCATGAGCCTGACCCAATACATAGCCCAGAAGTTGGGGGCGGACGTGTACGTCGAGCTCGACGTGGCGCCCCGGTCCTCCACGGAGAACAGCCGCCACTACGGGGAAGCCAACTTCACCGCCAACATGTTCGACCCCTCCACGTCGGAGCTCATCGGCTCCGTCACCTACCGCACCGACCGGTCGGTGAGCACGTCCTCCCAGGAGGACGCCCTGCTGAACGCCCTCAGCGCCGGAACCGCCCAGCTCATGCCGCGCATCATCCGGGATTCGACCAATGTGCTGAGGAATCGGTATTCCAACGGAATACGGTACCAGATCATCGTACAGAGGACTCCGGACTCGCGGGCGGTCGCGGCGTTCCGCCGCAATCTGCGGTCCCGGGTCCGCGAGATCGTCATGGGGCCCGGCGCGGCGGATCAGACGACCATGGATGTGTACCTTTTCGGTTCCATCTCCGATCTGGAGGACGCCTGCTATGCCGCCTTCGAGCGGACTCCCGGCATGGAGAGCGCCTATTGGGTGTATACCCGGGGAAAGACCCTCACCTTCAACACGGGCAGCTGACGGAGCGATGACGGGGAAGCGCCGCCGCAGCGGCGGCGTTTTCCCTGGGGGCCTGATTTTTTGCAGGTCCCGTGATAAAGATTAGGGTGGCCGTCGCATCGGGCGGCCACGGGGGGTATAGCCCCCGATCAACACGCATGTATCGGTCAAGAACCGAGTACAAGGAGGCGTATGTGAAAAAGACCATCGTAGCATTGGCCCTTGCCGCCGTCGCGCTGACGGCTATCGGTTGTGCCGGGAAGCCGAAGCCCGCTCCCGCTCCCGCTCCCGCCCAGGCGGCTCCCGCCCGCCCTGCGCCGAAATACGAGGTGCTCGACCACAAGAGCATGGGCCTTGGGGATATCCCCGAGTGGGTGACCATGTACATCAATGAAGGCGTCACCGGAGTCGAGTCCCTTGCCCGGTACAAGGACAAGTTCGTGTTCATCGGCGAGGATTCGGGAACCAACCTGAACGCCCTCCGCCAGTGGTCCACCGGCTTCACCGTGGCGCAGGATCTTTCACGCCTGGTGTCCACCCGCGTTCAGGCCAAGTTCGCCGGCGCCGCCGCGGGCAGCCCCGACGACGAGTACGGCCGCTATTTCGAGAACGTCGTGAAGAACGTCGCCGACGCGACGATCTCC
>CAYUPG010000094.1:0-5973 GCA_964446515.1 uncultured Treponema sp. | reverse complement strand
GGACGACGGAAAGACCGTAGACCGGGAGGTTTACGATTACTACGTCCTGGTGTCCATCGATCAGGCGACCCTGAAGCAGCAGATCGAAGCGGTGCTCAACGGCGTCAAGCCGGACCGCCCCCTGACCAAGGAGCAGCAGACCGCCGTCGACCGGGTCAAGGAATCCTTCTACGAAGGGTTCTAAGTCCGGCCTAATGTAATCGAACGTTCGGGCGGTTCCATCCGTATGGAGGGAACCGCCTTGTTTTTGGAGGATGCGATGCATCGCTGTAAAAAATTGACCCGCCCGCTGTCCGTTCTCGCCGCGCTGTGCGCCATGGCGGCCGCGGGCTGCGCCGGCAGCCCGCCCCCCGCTCCAGCGGCGTCGGAGAGCGCCCCCAAAGCCCCCGCGTGGACCTTGGAAACCCCGGCTCCCCGGGACGGCTATACCTTCTTCGTCGGGTACGCCGACGGGCCTGCGGATGGGGAGGTCCAGGCGGCCGAGGCCGCCACCGCGTCCCTGATCGGCGAGATCATGCGCTATATCGGCGTCACCATCACTGCGGATTCCACCGCCACCGCCCGGTCCACTCTGGACAGCTTCCAGGCCGACCTGGTGCAGACCGTCAAGCAGAGCTCCACCAACCGCGTCGCGGGGTTTCAGATATCCGAGCGCTACGTGGCCAAGCGGTCGAATGCCGTCACGGTGTACCTCTTGGGCCGGTACTCCACCAAGGATTTGGAGGCGGAGAAGCGCCGGATAGCTGCGGTCTTCCAGGAAAAGCTGGACGCCGTGGCCGTGCCGGAGGCGGAGGGCAAGGCCCTGCTTGAGGACGGCGACGCGGTGGGGGCGGCGAGGAAGTTCATCGCCGCCGCAGCAGCCGCCGCGGGGTCGGATGTGGAGAATTCGGCCATCAAGTTCGAGCGCAACATCAACAGCGCCAAGTCGGCCCTCTCCATGGTGACCCTGACGAAGCTGAACGACCGCCTGGAGGCTTATCCCGGCGCGGCCTTCCCCGCGCCCTTCCGCGCCCGGCTCAGTTCAGGTGCGCGGCCCCTTGCCGGGGCTCCGGTGATCGTGGGATACCAGTCGCGGCTGCCCAACGGCCGGATGACCACCCGGACCGCAACGGTCCTCTCCGGCCAGGACGGGGTGGCGTCCTTCGATCACCCGTCTCCCGACTTCGTGGGGAAGGCGACCCTCACAATGCGGCTCGACCTCTCTTCCGCGGTGGAGCCGCTCTACGGCATATCCGACCGCTTCGCCTCCATGGTGGCGGGCCTCGAGGACGAGATCGCCGGCAAGCGGGTGAGCTTCGAGTACGCCGTGCTGTCCAGGGCCCGTACCGTTCCCACCGCGGTGGTGGTGGCGGATGCGGATTCCTCGGGCGCCCTGACGGTGGGCACCACCTCCTCCGCCCTGCTGCAGGCCCTGAGCTCCGCGGGCTTCCGGGTTTCCGCCGCGCCCCTTGGGGCCGATGCGGTTTCCGGAAGGGACGATGCGGCCATCCTCGCGGCGGCTAAGGGTACCCTGGCGGGCCGGGCCGAGCGGCTCGCCTACGGAACCACCCGGGTGGTCTCCGTCAGGGACGACCGCGGCCAGAAGATCGCCACCGTATCGGCGGAGATCAAGGTCGTCGAGCTTGCCACGGGGAACATTCTGTACTCCGCGGTGAAGCAGGTTCCCGCCGTCGCCTCTTCGGAGCGCGAGGCCGTGGAGGCAGCCCGCAGGCAGCTGGGGCAGAAGACCATAGGCGAGGACCTGGCGGCCCAGCTCCCGTGACGGCCGCGCCCGTGGTACGACTCTATTTCATAGCAGCATAAAGAAAGGCCGGTGCCGCACTACGCCGCACCGGCCTTTGCTTCGTTCTTCGCTTCCGCCTCATTGAGCCGCTAGGCTCCTAAAGCACCTTCTTCAAGAATTCCTTGGTGCGCGCGTGCTCGGGATCGCTGAATATCTTGGACGGCGGCCCCTCCTCGGCGATGAGCCCCTCGTCCATGAAGAGGACGCGGGTGCCCACGTCCCGGGCGAAGCGCATCTCGTGGGTGACCACAATCATGGTCATGCCCTCGGCGGCCAGGTTCCGCATGACTTCCAGCACCTCGCCGACCATCTCGGGGTCCAGGGCGCTGGTGGGCTCGTCGAAGAGCATGACGTCCGGCTGCATGGCCAGGGCGCGCACGATGGCGATGCGCTGCTGCTGTCCGCCGGAAAGCTGGGCGGGGTAGGCGGCGGCCTTTTCCGGAAGCCCCACCCGATTGAGCAGCTCCATAGCCCGCGTCTCCGCCTCCTCCTGTGAAAGGCCCCGCAGCTTCCGGGGCGCGATGGTGATGTTGTCCATGACGGTCATGTGGGGGAAGAGATTGAAGAGCTGGAACACCATTCCCATCTTGCGCCGGTGCAGATCCAGGTCGTGCCCCGCGCCGGTGATGTCCACACCTTCGAATATGACCTTTCCCCCGGTAGGTGTTTCAAGGAGGTTGAGGCACCGGAGGAAGGTGCTCTTCCCCGATCCGGAGGGGCCTATGATGACCGCCACCTCTCCCTTGTTGAAGGTGTTGGTGATGCCCCGGAGCACTTCCAGCTTCCCGAAGCTCTTTCGGAGATCGACGGTCTGTATCAGCGTTTCGTTACTTGTCACCGGCTCTCATCCTCCGTTCAAGGTGGGCAAGGAATTTTGATAGGGGGAAGGTCATGAGGAAGTACAGGACGGCCGCCACGATGAGGGGCTCGAAGGGCTGGAAGGTGTTCCCCCGGACCGTATCCGCCTTGTACATGAGCTCCCCGATCCCGATGATCGAGACGATGGAGGACTCCTTGATGACCACCACGAACTCGTTGCCCAAGGCCGGAAGTATGTTCCGCACCGCCTGGGGGATCACGATGTGCCGCATCGCCATGCCGTGGGGCATCCCCAGGGACCGGGCCGCTTCGGTCTGGCCGGAATCCACCGCCTGTATGCCCGCCCTGAATATCTCTCCCACGTAGGCGCCGGAGTTGATCCCCAGGGTCAGGACGCCGGACATGAAGTCCGAAAAGTTGATGCCCAGTACGGCGCCTATCCAGGGAATATCGGGAAAGCGTATCCCCACGGCCTGCAGTCCGTAGTACACGATGAACAGCTGGACCAGCAGGGGTGTGCCCCGGATGAACTCGATGTAGGCGGTCGCGAAGAGGCGCAGGGGCTTGCGCTTGGAAAGCTTCATCAGCGCCAGGACCATGCCTATGGCCGTCCCGAACACCACCGCCAGAGCCGCCAGGAGTATGGTGTTCTTGGCTCCGGTGATGTAGAACTGCCAATATTTAGTAAGGAAGGAAAAATTCACGGGAGATTCCGCTCCTCTGTCTCAATCTTGGTGGGAGGATAAAATAAAACCCGCGGCTCGGCAATGGGGCCGCGGGATTTGCCGGAGCCGGGGCGTGCCCCGGCGAGCGTCGGTAGCCGTCGGCGCGGGGATCTATTCCGATCCCCGCTGGGAATCGTCAGTTCTCCACCAGCTCGTTGGCTTCGGCGACGAAGCGGTCGATGGCCTTATCGGCGATCAGGCGGTCCAGCGTGGCGTTGATCGCGGCCATGAGGCTGGGGTTGCCCTTCTTGAGGGCGATGGCGGAGCCGCCCTCGTCGTCGCTGAAGCTGGGCGCGGCCACCGCAAGGTCGGCGTTCTTTCCCACATAGGCCTGGGCCACGGGAAGCTCCGCTACGATGGCGTCGACCTTGTTGTTCTTAAGATCGAGCACCAGGTTCTTGATGGTCCCCAGCTCCTTGATCTTGTCGGAGGGCTTTTCGGCCTCTTCATCCGAGAGGCCCAGAATCTGCTTCTTCGCGATGCCCACCTGGATGGTTCCCTTCTGGGCGGAAAGCCTGGCGCCCTTCAGGGCGTCCACGGTCGAGTACTTAGCCTTGTCCTCGGTGCGGACGATCACGCCGTGCACCGCGTAGTAGTAGGTCTTGGAGAAGTCGACGCTCTTTTTGCGCTCCTCCGTCGGGGTCATGCCGGCGATGACGATGTCGATGGTTCCCGCCTGCAGGGCCGCCAGAAGGCCGTCGAACTGCATATCCTTGATCTCGAGCTTGACGCCCAGATCCTTGGCTATCTCCTGGGCGATGGAGATGTCGAAGCCGACGATGGTGTCCTTGCCGTCCTTGAGGTAGTGGAACTCGTAGGGCGGATAATCGGCGGATGTGCCGATGACGAGCTTGCCCGCCTTCTTGATCTGGGCGAGCTTTCCGTCGTTCTCGGCTCCGCCGGAGGCGAAGAGGGGGACGGCGAGGAGCGCCAGGGCCGCGAGGACTAGGGGTTTTTTGAACAGGTGCATGTTTCCTCCTAATGTATGCATATTTATGCATTCACAAGTATAAATATGCATCCGAAATTGTCAAGGCCGCACCGCGGCCCATCTTGACGAAGGACCTCCGGCCCGGATAGATTCGCGGTCAGCGAAGGACATCATGACGGACCTCTACGATATCGTGCCGCGGCGCCTCGAGGGAACCTCTCTCCAGGGCCTGTTGGAAGGGATGCATAGGATCTACCGGCGTATAGAGAACGCCCAGGCCGCCTGGACCGCCGCGGCTCCCTATCGGTGTCCCGAGGGGTGCGGGAACTGCTGCGAGACCTTCGAGCCGGACATCCTGGAGGCGGAAGCCTACTACTTGGCCGCTTACCTGGTGCATGCCCGCCGCGACGGCTGCGGCGAACACGCCCTGGACGGCGAGCGCCGGGGCTGCATCCTTTCCGATCCTTCCAACCCCTACCACTGCACCGTCTACGAGGGCCGTCCCCTCATCTGCAGGCTCTTCGCCTTTTCCGGGGACCGCGGCAAGGACGGGACCATACGATACCGCCCCTGCAGGCATATGCGGGAAGGGGGGTCCGGGACGCTGGGGGAGGCGGAACTCATGGAGCGCTACGGAGCCCTGCCGCCGGCCATGGGCGACCTGGCCGCCGAGGCGGACCTCCTATCTCCCGAATCATGCGGAGAGCGCCGTCCCCTGCGGGAAGCGCTGCCGGAAGCGCTGGCCAAGGTCCGCTTCCTATCCGACCTGGCGGCCTTCAGCGCCTTCGCCGCCCAAACGGCCGACAAGGACGACGGGGACAACGACGGGGACAACGACAACGACGGTCCCCCCATCCCGGCGGCCTCCTAGCCGCCTGCACTCAGCGCTCAAGGGGCTGCTTCCACCCGTTCTCCCAGAGGAACTCCTCGGGCGCCAGGCGGTGCTTGTCGACGGCGGGCGGCGCCTCGTCCGCGGCGTAGCCCAGGGCGATGAGGGCCACCACGGGCGTCTCCTCGGGGATGCTCAGGATCAGGCGTACGGCCTCGGGGTCGAAGGACCCTATCCAGCAGGTGCCCAAGCCCAGGGCGGTGGCGGCGAGACAGAGGTGGTCCACCGCGATGGCCACGTCTACGGCGTAGGCCGCCTCTCCGCAGCGCATGATCCTGCGGTCCGTTTCCGCGCAGGCCGCGACGATGACCGGACACTCCTTGAGGAAGGGCTGTCCGCCCGCCGCGCACACTTCTTTGCGGAGTTCCGGATCGGTGACGAGGATGAAGCGCCATTCCTGGGCGTTCCGGGCCGAAGGGGCCAGCCGGACGGCGGCAAAGAGGGACTGGAGCTTTTCCCGCTCCACCGGCCTATCCTGGTAGGCCCGCACGCTGTGCCTGCGGGCAATCGCATCGAATAGATTCATGCATACAGCTTAGGATTGAAACGCTCCGCCCACAAGGGCTAGAGTAGCGGCGGAGGCGCTTATGCAGACACACACCGTCTTGACCGGACTTTTCATCCTCCTGGGCACGTATATCCTGGGGTTTTCGGCCATAGCCCTCATATCGTACCGGAAAATGTTCATCCCGGCCTTCAATACCCTGGACCATTCCCTCTCCTATGCACTGGAGAACGGCGAAACGGACGCGGCGTTCGTGGCCCTTCCCTGGGAGACGGTGCGCATAGATTCCCCCCGGCGCGGTTCGCACCTCGAGGCCCTCGT
>CAYUPG010000093.1:7976-10310 GCA_964446515.1 uncultured Treponema sp. | reverse complement strand
GATGAAGTCGGCGCTCATGGCCAGGTCCGCGGCCGCCTGGATGACCAGGGGATCCTCGTGGGGTTCGCCGGCCAGCAGCAGGATGTCGCTCCGCTTCTCCTTGATCCGCTTGAAGGCTTCGGCGGTTCCGGGGATGGACTGGTTCACCACGATGGCCTTCATGAGCGGATCGTCGGCCAGGGCCACGATCTGGGTGATGGTGGTCTCCTGCTGCTCCATGAAGTTGTCGGGGTAGGTGACGTGCTGGATCATTCCGCCGTCGGCGGCCTTGCCGTAGCGCTTGATCAGCTCCTCGGCGCCGCGCAGATCGTCTTCGGACTGGGAGACCGTGCCGGTCACCACGCCGATATGGAAGGCGGCCTTGGCGGCCGTCTGTCCCGCACCGACGTCCGCCTTCTTTTGGCAGGACAGTGCGGTGAGGGACGCGATAATAGAAACGATGAAAAGGGTAGAGATGGTTTTGTTGATTCTCATCCTATTCCTCCTGAATGCGTACATTCCATTCCTTTTTACGAACTGTGTCAAGGTAAACCGGTCAAACCCCCGCCAATTTCAATCAAATGCCCGTTCCCGAAAGGTCCGCGAGGTTTTCAAAAGATGAGAATTTCGTTAGGATGCCGTTATAATGGCGTATATCGATGCAATCCTTCGCATACTGGGCAGCCTGGGGCTCTTCCTCTACGGCATGAAGATCATGAGCGAGGGCATCCAGAAAACGGCGGGCGATCGTCTGCAGCGGGTGCTCAACTTCATGACCGGCACGCGGCTTTCCGCGGTGCTTACGGGCTTCTTCATAACCGCCCTGGTTCAGTCCTCCTCCGCCACCACGGTCATGGTGGTCTCCTTCGTGAACGCGGGCCTGTTGACCCTGACCCAGTCCATCGGGGTGATCATGGGGGCCAATATCGGCACCACCGTCACCGCCTGGATAGTCTCCCTGGTGGGCTTCAAATTCAGCGTATCCGCGGTTGCCCTGCCGGCCGTGGGCATAGGCTTCATCCTGCTCATGGCGGTCAAGTGGGGCCGCAAGGACCTGGGAGAGGCCATACTCGGTTTCGGCATCCTCTTCCTGGGGCTGGAGTTCCTTACCAAGTCCATGCCCAGGATCGACGCCGAGGCGGTGGCCTTCATCAGCTCCGTCTCCCACCTGGGCGTCCTCTCCACCCTGATCGGGGCCGCCGCGGGCATCGGGATAACCCTCATCGTCCACTCCTCCAGCGCCTCCACCGCCATAGTGCTCACCATGGCCCACGGCGGCATGATCGAGTTTCCCATGGCCGCCGCCATGATCCTGGGGGCCAACATAGGAACCACCGTGGACGCTTTCCTGGCCTCAATCGGCACCAAGACCGTCGCCCGCCGGGCCGCCCTGGTGCACGTGCTCTTCAACGTCTTCGGCACGGTCTGGGCCCTGATCCTCTTCAATCCCTTCCTGGCCCTGGTGGAGTTCGTCACTCCCGGCTCCGCCCTGGGCGCGGGTATCACCACCCACCTGGCCATGCTCCACACGGTCTTCAACCTGACCAACACCATCGTCATGTTCCCCCTCGTCGGTCCCTTCGCGCGCCTGGTCGGCTTCCTCATCAAAGACGACGACCCGGCGACCGCCGGCCCCTACCGCCTGGCCTACGCCTCCGGTTCCATCCAGGACACGCCGGAGCTCAATATCCTGCGGGCGGAGAAGGAGATCCGGGACATGGCGGGCATCGTGGAAGCCATGTTCGAGCGCTTCAGGACTTCCCTGGTGGCCAAGGAGGGCGGCGGAGACGTGGACCTCATGGTGGAGGAGCTGAGGGAAAAGGAAGACTACGCCGACGCCATGCGGGAGGAGCTTTCACGCTTCCTGGTGGAATGCACCAGCCGTCAGTTGAGTCCCAAATCGGAGCGCAACATATCCCAGCTCCTGCGCATCGTGGCGGACCTGGAAGACATGACCGACGACTGCTACAGCCTGAGCCTGACGCTGCAGCGGAGCAGGACAAAGAAGCTGGAATTCAACAAGAAGGAGATGGCCGCCCTGACGCCCTACGTGCTCCTGGTGCGCGACTTCCTCTCCTTCGTGAAGGAAAACCTGGGCCGGCACCTCTCGGCGGACCAGTCGGCCCACGCGACCGCCCTGGAGGAGCAGATAGATCAGTTCCGGGACAAGCTCAAGAAGCTGGCCCGCAAGCGCATAGAGTCCGGTGCGGACGTGAAGACGGAACTCCTGTTCATCGACCTGGTGCGGCGCATCGAGAAGCTGGGGGACTACTGCTACAGCATCTCCGAAGCCCTCGGCCACATGGCCTGAGGACGTAGGCCCGCGCTCGCAGATCTGCGCACGCGGGCTCGCGC
>CAYUPG010000093.1:0-7876 GCA_964446515.1 uncultured Treponema sp. | reverse complement strand
GCGCAATCAGCTCCGTTCCCGCTCTATCCGCGTCTCCTCTCCGTGGCCGGGGTAGACCGCGGTCCGCCCGTCTAGGGCCAAGAGCCGGCGCAGGCTCGCGTCCAGGGCGCGGCCGTCGCCCCCGGGAAGGTCGGTGCGGCCCACCCCGCCGCGGAACAGGGTATCCCCGCTGAAGAGCAGCCCCGCCGCCTGATCGTGGAAGGCCACCGACCCGGGGGTGTGCCCCGGCAGGTGCAGCACCGTGAAGGGGCCGACGCGGTCCCCCTCCGCCAGGAGCCGCGCGGGGGCGGGCATGGGCTTCCAGAGCCCCGCCACGTAGGCCGCGGCGCCCACGGATGCGAAGTCCCTGCGGTGGGCTCCCAGGGCCGCGGCGCCGAGGTAGGCCGCGTCGGAGGCGTGGACGGCCGGCAGGGGGGCCTCCGACCCGAAGGCCTCCATGAGGTCCGGCAGGGCGGCCAGGTGGTCGAAGTGTCCGTGGGTCAGGAGTATGTGGGTGGGCACGAGCTTGTGCCGCCTGAGGCGTGCTATAATGGCGGCGGCGTCCCCTCCGGGATCTATGACCGCGCAGAAATCGGCCTCCCGGACTATCCAGCAATTGGTGGCTATGGCGCCGACGACGATGTGGTCCAACATGGAGGGATACTACCCTGCGCCTTTGGGATTTGCTAGCCGTTGTCCTCTTGGCCCTCTTCTGGTATGCCGCCGTGCCCATAGCGGGAGCCTTCGCCGTTAGGAGGTCCTGGCGCCTCTTCCGCTCCCGCTTCGAGTCCCTCAGGCGCGCTCCCCTGCTGGACTATGCCGCCTACCGCAAGGCCGACCCCCTGCCCCAGGACTTCCGTTTCCTGGGGAGCTTCGAGTCCGTGACGGACGATCGCATGCTTTGGGTTCGGAACGAGGGGCTCACCGTGCCGGTGCGGCTTGAGGGAGCTCAGATCTACCTGCTCCCTTCCGCGGGGAGCGGGGAAGAGGGGTATCTCGAGTCCGAGGGGGATGCGCCGGAACGCATACGCTGGGACCGCCTGTCCACCCTGACCGACGGCGTGCGGGTGTATATCGGCGGAAAGCTCTGCGGCGAAGGGGGCAAGCGGACCTTCTGCTCCTGCCGGGCGGCTCCGCTGCTGGTCATACTGTACGACGGGGCCGACCGGTCCCTCATGTTCCGAACCGTCCGGGCGGGGCGGCACCGGAACGAGTACTGGAACCCCGCGACTCCCTTCGCCCTGGCGGTCGGCATCGCAGTCCAGCTGGTCATAGCCGTGGGGTACCTTCCCAGACCGGCCTTCCGCTTGGCGGCCCTGGCTGCCTTCGCCGCCATGTTCGGCCCTCTGCTGCCCTATGCGCCCCCCGGCGTGCTCTTTACGGCCGTCTACCGGCGCCTCTGGCGCAGGGCCCGGACCCTGCGCGCCTACCGGGATCTGGTGCGCCTGCCCCTGTGCCACTTGGAAAGCGGCGGGGGGACCGGGCTGCTTCCCGACGGATCGGCCTATGCCTGCAGGGTGTACGATGAGCTTCCGGCGGCGGAGGATCCGCCCCTGGCGATACCGCCGGGCCTGGGCGCGGCCCCGGGGGGAAACCTGCGGGTGTATGGAACGATAGGAGACGGCGAGGAAGGAACGCATCCCCGAAGGCCTGCGGACCCCATGGGGGCCTATGTGCTGATCCCGGGGGACCCGGCGGCGCTCGCGCGCGCCTATTCCCGCCGGGCCTATCTCAACGAAGCCGCCGCCGTGGGCGTCCTTTTTTGCGGTCTGGCGGTGAACGCCCTATTCGTCGCTCTGGTCCTCTTCCTCGTGCGCTAGGTCCAGGTCGTCCTCAGGAAGCTCCTCGGCGGGGGATTCCGCGGCACCTTCCTCCGATTCCCTGCGGGAGCGGGCATAGTTGACCGCCAGGGTGCGGCCCCGGAACTGCTTGCCGTCCAGGGCGGAGATGATCTCGTCGGCGCTCTCCTTCCGAACCTGCACGAAGGAATAGTTGTCCAGGATGCGGATGGAGCCGACGTCTTCCTTGGCCACGGAGGTCTCCGACATGATGAGCCCCAGGATCTCCCGGGGAAACACCCTGCGGTTCCTGCCTATGCTCATGAAGAGCCGCGCCGCCTCGTCCTCGGGCAGTTCCTTGCGGGGGGCTTCCGCCTTGGGCCGCTCCTGACGCCGCTCGGGTTCCCTGTCCCCCGGCCTGCGCCGGGAATGTTCCTGCCCGCGCTTTTTGCCCGCGCCCTGTTCGGCCTGCATCAACAGGTAGGCGGCCACGTAGGTCCGCATGAAGAAGGGTACCTGTTTCCGGATGAGGGCCCGGTACTCGTTCAGGGCCACAGGATCCGCCTCGGTCTTGATCTTGTCGAGGATTTCAGCGATGCGGGCCTTCGTTGCTACCATACTAAAGTTCTCCCCTATGAAAGGTTGTTTTTCCGAGTGTGGCACATACGTCCGTTTTGCTCAAGATAAGTCTCCCCCCTGCTTCGCCATGTTGACCACGTAGCGCGTCTCGTAGGGGGTGAAGCCCGAGCGCGCCAGAACCCGGGAGAAGCCCTCTGAGGCGGAGGGAAGATCCAAGAGAAAATGCGGCGTCCTGCTCGAGTCTATGTTCTCCATGAGGCGCAGGAGCAGGGCTTCCCCTATGCCGAGCCCCCGGTATTCCGGCGCCACCTCCAGCGCGACCAGGCGGACCGAATCGCCTTCCCTTCGGGCGGCGCAATAGCCCGCGAAGTCTCCTCGGTTCGTTTCGGAGATGAACCAGAGGTCCGCCGGGAAGCGCAGGCGGGACAGGCGTTCGGCGGTCTCCGCCATGCCCAGGTCGGAGCTGTCCGAACCCCCGTGGCCCATGAGGAATTCCTGGATGCACTGCTCGTGCAGGAGCTTGGATGCGGGAATGTCCCGGTCTTCTCCCGCCCTGAAGCGGAAGTCCTCAAGAATCAGGTCCCCGGTCTCCTCAGGCTCCTCCCCCAGGCGCTCCAAGCCCCAGGACTCCCGCAGGGCGTTGTACCAATCGTAGATGCTGCGGCGCATCTCCTTTTCCTTAAAGGAGAACCAGAGCCGCTCCACTTCGGGATGCCGGGTCAGGACGTCCTTGAAGGCCCGGAAGACCCCCTTGCCCCGGTCCAGGGCGACGGTGAGCTCCTCCCGGACCAGGGGATTGCGGAGCCCCGCGGCGAAGCGCTCCATAAGGTGGAAGCCGTCGGAGGAGGCCCATTCGGGGATGGGCAGGTAGCGGTCGCCCCCATCCTCCTCCTCCCGCATTTCTTCGACCGGAACGACGACGCCCTCATGGGTATCAAGAAAATGCTCGTCCTCCTGGTCTTCCATGGAAAAGAGTATCTGGTCCGCCAGGGCTTTGGTCAGGTCGAACTGCATAGGTCGATTGTAGGTGGCTCTCCGGCGGGCCGTCAAGGCTGGGAACGCGGATGACGCATGTCACTCCCTCGTTGACAGGGCCCCGGACGGATGCTTTCATGGAAGCATGAACGCCCTGGGCATAGATATCGGAACGACCAACCTGAACCTCTCCCTCCTGGATTTGGAGACGGGGCGCGTGCTGCAGCGCCGCTCCGCCCCCAACCGCCGCCTGAATTCGCCGGACGAGTTCGCCTACCTCCAGGATCCCGAGCTCATCGCCGCGGGAGTGCGGGATATGGTCGCCTCCCTGGGTGCGCCCTACCACTCGGTGTGCGTCACCGGCCAGGTCCACGGCATCCTCTACGCCGACGAGGCGGGCCGCGCCGTGTCTCCCCTCATGACCTGGCTGGACCGGCGGGGAACGGCGCCCCTGGACGCTTCCGGCGCCACGGCCCAGAGCCGCCTGGCGGAGCGGACCGGCGTTACCCTGCCTTCCGGCTACGGCCTGCTCTCGCACTACGCGAACCGCCTCATGGGCAGGGTGCCCGCGGAGGCCCGCCGCATCCTGGGCATCACGGAATACGTCACCGGCGCCCTGACCGGCGCTCCTCCGACGGCCACCGACGCCTCCTGCCTGCACCCCTTCGGCGCTTTCGACCCGCGGAAGAACGCCCACGTCGGGCCCATTCCCGACGAGGTGCTGCCCCCCGGATCTCCCGCCTTTCTCTCCCCCGCGAAGCCCTTCTCCCCGGCCGGCCTGAGCTCCGGGGGCATAGGGCCGGCGGGGGTGCCCGTCGCCCACCCCGTGGGTGACAACCAGGCCGGCTTCTTCGGCCTGGTTCCCCGCCCTGCGGACACCTGCCTGGTGAGCATCGGCACGAGCGGGCAGATATCCGTCTTCTCCTCCTCGCCGGAGGGGGGCGGCGGCCTGGAGCTGCGGCCCTATTTCGGCCTGGGGTTCCTGCACGTGGGGGCGACACTCTGCGCGGGCAAGACCTACGAGGTCCTGGAGACCTTCCTGCGGGAGGTGCTCCGGGCCGCGGGGGCGGAGCCCGAGAACAGGGAGGCGGTGTACCGCCTCATGGCCGCCGCCGCCGAGGCGGTCCCGTCGCCGTCCCCCCTGCGCATTGACGCCGCCCTCAACGGCACCCGCGCCGATCCCTCCCGCCGGGGCTCCATCCTCGGCCTGGGCCTGGACAACTGGACCCTGGGGAACCTGGTCCTGGGCACCGTGGAGGGCATAGTCTCGGAGCTGGCCGAGTTCCGTTCCGGGGCGGAGGGCCTGTTCGCGCCCCTGCGGAACGTGGTGGCCGGCGGGAGCGCGGTCCAAAAGAACGTCCTCTTCCGGCGGGCCCTGGAGCGGGGCCTGGGCCTGGAGCTGCGCCTTCCCCGGGTGGACGGAGCGGCCGCCCTGGGGGCCGCCCTGGTGGGGGCGGTGTCCGCGGACCTCTTGCCCCTGTCCCACGTGGAAGCCCTGATTGGGGCGGTTCGGGAAGTCTAAGCGGCCGCCGGCGGCCCCGGGGCCTTGCGAAAGGGGCGGCCTTGGGCCATAGTTATCCTATGATCAAGGCAATAGCAAAGACCCTGGTTGCCCTCAATTCCAACGTCCGCAAGGAACAGATCGCCTCGGGCTTCGCCTGGGGCGTGCTTCTGGCCCTCCTCCCTGCGGGGAACCTCCTGTGGGTGCTCCTCTTCCTGGCGTCCCTCTTCTTAAAGAACAACTACGGCACCCAGCTGCTCAGCATGGGCCTCCTGAAGCTCCTTGCGCCCCTCGCGGCGGTCCCCCTGGACGCCCTGGGTTGGGCCATCCTCACCGCTCCGGCGCTCCAGGGCTTCTTCACCGCCCTCTACAACCTGCCCCTGGCGCCCTTTACCCGCTTCAACAACACTCTGACGGCGGGGGGGCTGGCCGCGGGCATCGTTCTCTGGATTCCCGTCTTCTTCGCGGTGCGCGCCCTGGTGCCCCTGTATCGCAACAACTGGGCTCCCCGCATCGCCCAAAGCCGGCTCTACAAGGGCTTCATCAAGCTTCCCCTCGTGTCCGCCTTGGCCAAGGCGGTGTCGTCGGCCGCCGGCGCGGCCGGTGTCCTGAAATAGGAATCCACCATGCCCGCGAAAATTCCAGCCCTTTTTAAGAAGCCCCTTCCTGAGAAGAAGTTCAGGGCCTACGTCGTGCTCATCGAGCAGCAGGCGGACCGCGCCCTTTTGGAATCCTCCTTCGAGCGGACTGCGGAAGGCGCCTACGCGCTCAAGAGCGGCCTGGACGCAGCGGCTCTCAAGAAGCTCGCCCTCCTTGCCAAGGCGATCAAGGCCAACGCGGGGGCCGTAAAGGTCGTTCCCCTGGTCCTGGCCTGCCTCTTGGCCGGCGGCGCCGCGGTCTTCGTCATACTCTTTATGAATCCCCTCCTGGAGCGCGCGGCGGAGGGCGCCCTGGAGAGCGCCTTCGAGGCGAAGGCGGAGATAGAATCTCTGCGTCTGGACTTGGGACGCCTGCGCCTGTCCATCGCGTCCGTGAGCGTGGCGGACCGTGACCGCCCCATGACCAACCTGTTCCAGATGGGCCGCACGGAGCTCCGCCTGAACCCCCAAGCCCTCTTCCGCGGCAAGGTGTACATCGAAGAGGCCCGCTCGGATGCCCTGGCCTTCGGCACCCCCCGGTCCGTTTCCGGGGCCCTGAGCGGCCGTTCCGCGGTACCTAGGCCCCCCAAACCGGCGGCGGAGGCGGGGCCGCCCCTGGTGGACCTGGCCAACTTCGACGCCATGGCATTGCTGGAGCGGGAGCGGGACAAGCTCGCGGTCACCGCCGCCTATGCGGAAGCCGCGGCCGCCTACGATGCGGCGGTGGAGCGCTGGACGGGCCGTACCGAGTCCGTAAAGGGCACTGCGGCGGACCTGCAGGCCGCAGCCCGGCCCGTGCTGGCCGTCCAGGTGCGCAGCCTGACCACCGTCGCGGCGGTGACCGCCGCCCTCAAGGACGTTCAGACCCTGACGGATTCTTCCAAGGCCGCCGTCCGTGAGGCGGACGGCCTGGTGGGGGGCATCCAGGGGGATCTGGATGCCGCCCGCGCCCTGGAGCGCAGGGCCCGCGGCGCCGTGGGCGACGACTTGGCCAGACTCAAGGCCTACATCGACCCCTCGAGCGGGGCGGCCTTGGAGGCCCTGGAACCTACCATACGGGAAATCCTGTCCGATTCGGCGGAGCGGTACATAGAGTACGGCCGCCGGGCCCTGGAGCTGGCGGAGAAGCTGAAGTCCCTGCAGAATGATTCCGCAAGGGAAAAAGCCGGCAAGACGGGGGCCGCCTTCAAGGGCCGGAACGTCCTGTACCCCGCCGCCGCCCATCCCCTCTTCCGCCTGGGCGTCCTGGCCTCGGACTTCACCCTGGACGGGTACCGCTGGGCCTTCGAGCTCAAGGAGCTCTCCACGGAGCCGGACCTGGTGGACGCCCCATCCTCCCTGGCCGTCGGCGTCGCGGGGGGCGGAAAGGATATACGCTTCTCCTCCCTCGCCGATTTCCGCTCAAGCTCCGTCGACCTCTTCTCCGCGGAGCTCTCGGGCAGCGGCCTGGGGGTGGACCTGGGCGACGCATTGAAGGGCGCGGGCATCGGCTCCTTTACCGGCTCGGCGGGCTTCACCGCTTCCGTCTCCGGGACCAAGGACCGGAGCCTGAAGGGGACCGCGGAAATCGCGGTGGCCGAGGCCGCCCTGGGCTCCCCTGCCGGAACTCTGGCGAAGGCCCTGGCCGAGGCTGCGGCCTCGGTGGATGCCGTACGCTTGGACGTGGCCTACGGGAAGGAGCGGGGAGGGGAGGAGTCCTTCAAGATCCGGACCAACCTGGGGGATATTGTGGCCGCCGCCGTGCGAGCGGCGGCGGAGCGCTATGCTGCGCAGGCGGCGGCGGACCTTGAAAAGGCCCTGCGCTCCTACGTCGCTTCCGAGCTGGAGGGAAAGTTCGCCTCCAAGGGGGATCTGGACGCCCTGTTCGCCGCCGCAAAGGGCGACAAGGCCGCGGTGGACACCCTGACCAAGTCCCTGGAAGCCAAGCGCGCGGAGCTTGAGGGCCGGGCCAAGGCCATGGCCGAGGAGGCCGCCAAAAAGGCGGCGGAGGAAGCGGCCAAGAAAGCGGCGGAAGCCGCCGGGAGCCTGCCGAAGGTGGATGTACCCAAGGTGGAGCCTCCCAAGGTGCGCTTCTAGCGCAGAGGACGGCGGCCCGTGAACCTGGAAAACCTTCTTGCGGGGCTCGGCGAATCGGATTCCCTGGCCGCCGTGGCGGCCTTCCCTGCCTGGATGCGCGGAACCTGCGGGAATGGCGCTCCTGGTGCGGCCTCGAGCCGGAGCTGGACGGGGACCTCGCGGCCGCCGCCGCCGGAATCGCCGCCCGGGAGGGCCTGCCCCGGCTGCTCCACCACCTCGTTAGGCGTCTCTCCGCCTATCCCGACGGGGCCTCCTTCGACGACTGGCCCCTGCTCCAGAACAGCCTGGGGGACGAGTCGGGGCTCTTCTACCTGATCGGAGCGCTCTCCATAGTGCCCGAGGTGCTGGCC
>CAYUPG010000092.1:3523-10359 GCA_964446515.1 uncultured Treponema sp. | reverse complement strand
GCCCCGCCGCTCCGCATCGCCCTCGCCCTTCTCCAGTGCCTCCGCCATGAGGCTCAGGGCGAAGAGGTCCTGCTTTATCGTGTCGTGGAGACTTCTGGCCACACGGCTCCGCTCCTCCCACATGCCGGACTTGCGCCTATCCTCCAGGAGCTCCGGCAGGGATGCGTCGAGCTTGGACATCACGGCGGCCAGGGCACCGATCTCGTCCTTGCCCCGGGGTATGGACGCCGTGCCGAATCGGCCTTCCAAGAAGCCCTCCGCGGCCAAACGCAGGCGGGTGATGCGCCGGCCCAAGACGTAGGCCAGGATGCCCCCGGAGAAGAGGCCCGCTATGGCGAAAATGAGAAGCACCTGGGGAATCACGTTCTTGTAGAAATGGAAGGCCGTATCCAGGTCAAGGGGAGGCAGGGAGGTACCGTAGGCGACGGAACCGTAGACTCCGCCTGCACCGACCACGGGGACGGCGGCCGCCAGGTAGCCCCGTTCGAAGCGCCGCCGCGTTTCACCCGACAGAGCGGCATCCTCCGCCAGTGCCCGAAGTGCGGCTCCGCGATCGGCAAGCAGCTCCTGGTCGTCGTTGTCGGCGACCAGGAGCTCGTAGCCTTCCAGCTTGGGCCGGTCCAGTTGCCAATGCACGGCGCTCCAGGCCACCGAGATTCCCTGGAGATCCTCCCGCTCAATCTCTTCCTCCCGGGCCTGGGACACCATGGCCCGTATGAGGGCATCGGCGATGCCCGCTTCGGCCGCACCGACATCCAGGGCCGCCGCAACAAGCTCAGCCGCATCTCGCAGATCCCGCTCCGTTTTTTCCGTAAGGGAGGCCGTGGGGCGCAGGATCTGGAACAGCACCAGGCCGGTCAGGAAGAGTACCGCCAGAACCGAGGAGATGAGGGCGTAGTGTATCCAGAGGTAGACCCAGAGGCGCAGTTTCGGCAGCATTCTCACGGCGGGAACTATAGTGGGTCAGGCGGCACCTGTAAAGCGCCGTTTTTCCCGGTCCCGGGACCGGGAAAAATCCCTTCCCCGGACCGGTGTTCTCCCGGGACAAAAGGGGATATATTGGGACCAATATGAAAAGGACATACCTGATCGTGGCGGTCCTCCTCGCGGCGTCCATCGCCGGAGCCGAGGATCTGCGCATCCTGGTCCTGGATCGGGAACTGGACATGCCCCTGGAGGGGGTTCGGCTGAGTCTTACGGCTCAGGAATTCGCAGCGGAGACGATGGAGACCGACGCCGACGGCAGGGCGGTCCTCGTGCTTCCGGAAGGCTTCAGGCGGGGAACCCTGCACGCACAGCTGCCGGGCTACGAAAACCTAAAAAGGGTCGTATCCGCGGGGGACGGGGGTGCGGGAGAGCTGGTCTTGGGGATGTCCATCGCGGGCATCCTGGAGGGGGCCGAGCTCGTGGTGGAGCGCTCGGCCCCGGGAACCACGGACGCCAAGCCCGGCATATCCGTGGCCATGGAGGCCCGGGAGCTCAAGACCACGGCCTTCATGGGCATGGTCGAGGACATCATGAGCTCCGTCGGCACCCTCCCCGGGGTGGGCTACTCAGGCGGCTGGGGCTCCCAGCCCTCGGTGCGGGGCGGCTATCCCTCGGAGCTGGGGACGGTGCTGGACGGGGTCTACGTCACGGAGCCCTGGCACTGGGGCGGCGCCTACTCCATCTTCAATCCCAACATGGTGGAATCCTTCAAGATGTCCCACGGCATCTTCTCCGCCCGCTACGGCAGGGCCATGTCGGGCCTCCTGGAGGTGACCACCAAGACGGCGGACACTCCGGTGCTCCGCGTGGACGGCGGCATATCCTCCACCGCCACGGACCTCTTCCTGCAGCTGCCCCTGGGGGCCAAGTCGGGCCTCTTTCTGGGAGGCAAGGTCACCTACCTCGAAAGCCTCAAGCTCCTCAACGCGGCGGCGCAGCTCAACGAGGAGCTGGACGACACCATCCCGGTCATGCCCTACATCCGGGACTTCTACGCCAAGGGCTACTACGCCCCGAGCCCCTCGGTGGACCTGGCGGTCAACGCCTTCGTCGGCAGCGACGGGATAGGCGTAGAGGCGGACACGGACAACGAGGGCATACGGACCCACGTCCGCTTCGACTGGATGAACATCCTGGGCTTCGCCTCCGCGGCCCTGCGCTGGACCCCCGCCGCATCCACGGCGGTCCGGCTCACCGCCGCCTACAACAACAACACGGCGGACATGGAATTCGAGTACGACCAATCGGGTGGCAGGAAATACTCCCAGGCCTTCCTGGATCAGTACGGCTGGCTCCCCGGCTTAACGGGAGACTCCTACGACCTGGGCAAGCTGGGCAACGACGGCTACTCCAAGATCACCCTGCACCAGGCCCAGGGCAAGCTGGAGCTGGATCGGGATGCCGCCGGCATCGGCGTCCTGGGCATCGGGGCGGAGGGCATATTCCAGTTTTCCCGCACGGACCAGAGGATCTCCGGCCGGCAGGAAACCTGGTCCGACGACCGGACGTACAAGGAGTTCAAGGACTTCTCCTACGCATCCAAGATCGAGGGGAACCGCATCCTCAACTCCGCGGCCTTCGCGGTCTGGGAGTTCGGCGACGAGCAGAGCACCCTCAAGGGCGAGGCGGGCCTGCGGGGGGAACATTTCTACCTCTGGAACGACGGCTTCGACATCAACACCTACCCCGTGGCCAATCCTCGCCTGAACGCCGCCTGGGTCCCCCTGCGGGACAGGGGCGTCCTGGAAAGCCTCACCCTCAGCGCCGGGAGCGGCTTCTTCTCCATGTTCCCCATCGACGCCGTAGGGGCGGATAAGGACATGGGCATCGAGGACTTCGAGGTGGGTCCCGACCGGGCCTGGTTCCAGGTGGCGGGGATCAACTTGGCCTTCGCCGAGGGCGTGAGCTTCCAGCTCGAGGGCTACTACAAGCGCTACTTCAACCGCCTCTACGTCACGGGGAACCTCGGGGACGACGGCAAGTTCGACCTGAAGGTCAACACCGACGGCATAGGCTACGCCGCGGGCTTCGACCTCATGCTCCAGCGGAAGAACGGCCGCCGCTTCGACGGCTACCTTTCCTACTCCTTCACGGCGGCACAGTACAAGAACCCCACCGCCCCCGCGGAGGAGGACGACACGACCTTGAACGGCGAACCCCTGGACCGCTGGTACTATCCCTCCTTCCACCGCTTCCATACCCTCAACCTGGTGCTCAACTGGAAGCCCCTGGAGGGCTGGACCTTCACCGCCAAGGCAGCCGTAGCCTCGGGGGCCCCCAAGAAGAAGGTGGGGGACATCTACGTCTACCCCGCGCGGCTCGAGGACGGCACCTGGGTGGAGCGCTACGGCCGCACCGAGGTCTACGATCCCTCCGGTCGGACGCAGCTCTCCTGCCCTGTGGACCTGCGCATCGCCTACCAGACCTACAAGAAGGGATCCAAGCTGCGCAGGGAGTTCTACGTGGGGGCGGAGGACGTGTTCACGAACCTCTACTCCCCCAAGGGAAACAAGGATTTCGATCCCTTCACCGGAAAGGAGCTGGAAGGCAGCTCCCAGGCCGACTTCGGCATCGGCATGCCGATCATCAGCTTCGGCTACAAGATCAGCTATTAGGGGTTCCCATGAAGACGCGACATATATTCCTGCCGCTTCTGGCGGCGGCCGCGATGACGGTTTCCTGCGCCACGACTCCCCGGGGAATGGAACGGCTGAAGGTCCTCTGGGGCGAGGGCGAGGCCGCCCTGCTCCTGGACGAAAGGAGCTTTCAGCTCTCGGGCGGCCCCCTGGGCTCCTCGCGCATCAGCGGCCGCGTTTCCTCCGCCGCCGACGGAATAGTCCGCCTGGAGGCGGAAAAGCTGCACTGGTTCTCCAACTGGACCGACGGCTGGACCGAGGCGGTATTCGTGCTCACCGGGGAGGCGGAGCTGCGGGAGGCGGGATCCGCCGGGACGGCCCGTCGCCTCGCCGCGGCGGCGCCGCCTGAGTGGGAATATCTTGAATCCGCGGCCATACGCTACCGGGACGACGTGCTGCGGGGAGAGGAGGCCCTATCCCTCCTGGACCGGCGCTACGGGCGCATCCGGGTTGCCGCGGACTTCCTGAAGGAGGAGCTGGATCGCCCCTACTACCCCCTCTTCAGGACGAAGAAGAAAAAACCGGCCGCCGAAGCATTCTTCCCTCCCGCCTCCCGGCTCCTCTTCCCGGAGGTCTACGGCTATGCGGGCGGCAGCGGCTTCGGCCGGCCTGAGAAGGCCGACCGCATCAGGGCGGAAGGCATAACGTGGAACGCCGCCTACAGCCGCGAAGCCGTACGGGAGGACCTGCGGGAGGTGCGCGATTCCGGAACCCTCTTTAGGGACTGGGAAGAGGCCGCGGAACTCTTCTACCTTTTATACCTCTGGGACGAGCTCTGGGCCGCCCGGTGAGGAAAGAACACTAAATTCAGGAGTATTCGATATGACCGATCAGTGGAGCTTGATAGAACTGTTCAATTTGGGCGGCCCCTTCATGTGGCCCCTTCTGGCCTTTTCCGTGGCCTCCCTCTCCATCATCGTCGAGCGGACGATCTACCTCTTCTGGCACGACCTGCGGGTGACGGCCATGAAGAGCCGGGCGGCGGAGCTGGCCGGAGCCAAGCAGTTCGCCGAGGCGGAGGACTACCTCAAGGGCTTTACCCGGCGCAGTCCCGCCGCGGCGGTGCTCCTGGAGGTGGTGCGGCACCGGGACTTCGGGGAACGGCGGATGGAGAAATCCGCCGAGGCGGAGGCCCAGGAGAAGCTGCGCCGGCTGGAGCACGGCTTCAACTACCTGACCGCCCTGGCCTCCATAGCCCCCCTCACGGGCTTTCTGGGGACCGTCTCCGGCATGATCGGCGCCTTCAAGTCCATAGCCGGGGCCACGGAGGTGAATGCCCAGCTGGTGGCCAACGGCATCTACGAGGCCCTGATCACCACCGTCTTCGGCCTCTGCATCGCCATCGTGACCCTCATCGCCTACAACCTCATGTCCCAGCGGGTGGATTCCTTCGCCGCGGACATATCCAAGGGGGTAAACGACCTCGTCTCGGAGATCGTCAGGGGCGAGGGGGAGGAATGAGGCTGCGCCGATACTCGCGGCCGGCCAAGGATCCCTCGGACTCGGGGGCCCTGAACGACCTGTCCTTCATTCTCATCATCTTCTTCATCGTGACCGCGGGCTTCACGGTGAACAAGGGCTTCCTCCTCAACCTCCCCAGCGCCCAAAAGCCCCGGATAGTCCAGGCCAAGGACCTGCTGAGCTGCGCCCTGGACCGGGAGGGAGGCCTTACCCTGGGCGGCGAGAGCGTGGCCCTCGCGGAGCTCCGCGTCCGGGTGCGGGAAAAGCTCGCGGCGGAGCCGAACCTGACCTTCCTTTTGACGATTGACCCGGACACGCCCTACCAGAGCGTGGTGGACGTCATCCACGAGGTCCGCATCCTGGAGGTGGAGAATTTCTCCTTCCGCATGCGGGCGGAGGGAACGCCATGATCGACCTGGGAAGGCGCCGGCGTCGGCCCTACGTGCCCCTGTCCTCCATGTCGGACATAGGCTTCCTCCTGCTCATCTTCATCATGCTCGTGTCCCTGATCAACCAGCGCAGGGAGGTCAAGATCGAGTATCCCGAGGCCCTGCGCCTGGAGAAGACCCAGGAGAAGGAGAACCTTGAGATCTGGGTCGAGGCGGACGGCACCATCACCGTGGACGGGGTCTCCATGGGCGCCGCCGAGCTCGAGCTCCTGGTCGCCGCCGCGGTGGCCCAAAAGCCCTCGGTGCGGGTGCACATCCTGGCCGACCGGCGCACCCCCTACCGCCACGTGAACGCCGTGGTGGCCGTGCTCCAGACCCTCCAGCACCGGGTGGTGAGCTTCGTGGTGAAGGAGGCCCTATGAGAGCCTCCGTCGGAAAATTCCTGGTGCGCAGGCGCAGGCCCCTCATCTTCCTGGCCGTGGCGGGCTTCCATCTGGGGGCCCTGCTCATCATCCGCTTCGCCCTGCCCCCCGCCCCGCCCCGGGAGGAACCGGATTACCGCATCCTTAAGCTCGTGGACGTGGAGGAGTACGTGCCGCCCCCGCCGCCCCCGCCCCAGGCCCGGATGATAGCCCGGCAAGAGCAGCCCGCAGCGGCGGAGGAAGTGGTGGTCACGGAGGAGCCGGGGGTGGAGGTGGAGGATGCGCCGCCGGACGCGCCGGTCGCCGAGCCGCAGGTGGAGCGGGAGCCGGAATTCCTGCCCCAGCACCGGGTTTCGGAGATACCGGTCATCCCCACCAAGGAGATACTGGAAAAGATCCAGTACCCCCCCATAGCGCTCAAGCAGCGCATACAGGGGGTGGTGTACCTGGAACTCTTCATCGACCAGACGGGAACGATACGGAGGATCGAGGTGCTCAGGGACCCGGGCTACGGCTTCGCCGAGGCGGCGGTGGCCGCCCTGGAGGGCATGCGCTGCAGTCCCGCCCTAGCCAACGGCGTCCCCGTGGCGGTGCGCTTCCGCTACCCCGTCCGCTTCGCCCTCAGGTAACTAGAAGCGGCCGGTTCCGAAGGCGCCGGCCAGGAGCTCCTTGGTGTACTCTTCCCGGGGGGAGCGGAACAGCTCCTCCGCGGGACCCGCTTCCACCACCCGCCCGGCGCGCATGACCAAGAGGTCGTGGCAGAGGGAGCGCAGGACCTTGAGGTCGTGGCTGATGAAGATGTAGGCCAGGCCCCGCTTTTCCTGCAGCTCCTTGAGCAGGCGCACCACCTGGAACTGGACCGTCCGGTCCAGGCTCGAGGTGGGTTCGTCCAGGATGAGCACCTCCGGCTCCAGGACCAGGGCCCGGGCCAGGGCTATCCT
>CAYUPG010000092.1:0-3513 GCA_964446515.1 uncultured Treponema sp. | reverse complement strand
GGTCCAGAAAGTCCTTTTCCCCCAGGCCCACCTCCGCCAGGGCGGCCAGAGCCCGCTCCCGCCGCTCCTCCGGCGTCCCGATGCGGTGGACCAATAGGCCCTCCGCCACGATGTCCGCCACGGTCATCCGGGGGCTCAAGGACCCGTAGGGGTCCTGGAAGATGATCTGCATCTTCCGCCGCAGGGGCCGCAGGGCGTCCTCGCCCAGGCCGGCCAAGTCCGTGCCGCCCACCTCGATGGAGCCCTCGCTCCGCTCAAGGCGCAGCAGGGCCTTTCCGAGGCTCGTCTTGCCGCAGCCGCTCTCCCCCGCTATGCCCAGGGTGCGCCCCGGATAGAGCTCGAAGTCCACCCCGTCCACGGCCTTCACGTGGCCCACGACTCGGCGCAGGAAGCCCCGGCGTATGGGATAGTGCACCCTGAGGCCGCGCACCCGGGCCGCGGGCCGCACACCCGCCTCCGCGTCGGCCGCGCCGCCGCCCGTAGACGCCGCGCCGCCGCCCGACGCGCCCGGCACGGACAGGCCGCCGGGCTCCGAGCCGATGAGCTCCGCCGTGTAGGCCTCCCGGGGCTCGGAGAAGAGGGCCTCCGTCGCCGCGGTCTCCACGATGCGGCCGTCCTTCATCACCGCGACCCGGTCCGCCAGGCGGCGCACCACGCCCAGGTCGTGGGTGATGAAGAGCACGGCCATGCCCAGTTCCCGCTGCAGGTCCACGAGCAGGGAGAGGATCTGGGCCTGTATCGTCACGTCCAGGGCCGTGGTGGGTTCGTCGGCGATGAGCAATTTTGGCTTGTTGATCAGGGCCAGGGCTATCATCACCCGCTGGCGCTCACCCCCGGAAAGCTGGTGGGGATAGGAGGAGAGCCGCCCCTCGGCGTTCCGCAGGCCCACCCGGTCCAGGGCGGCGATCAGCTCCCGCCGCCGAGCGGCGGCCGTCGCCGCGCCGCCGTGGAGCTCCAGGGACTCGGACAGCTGCTTCTCTATGGTGTGCAGGGGATTGAGGCTCGTCATGGGCTCCTGGAAGACCATCCCCGCCTCCTTGCCCCGCAGCTCCCGCAGCTCCGCCTCGGTCATGGCGAGCACGTTCCTGCCTTGGAAGAAGATGCTGCCGGCGGGGTAGGAGATCCAGTCCTCGCTCAAGAGGCGCAGGGCCGCCTGGGCGCTCACGGTCTTGCCGCTCCCGCTCTCCCCCACCAGGGCCAGGGTCTCCCCCTGGTCCAGGTAGAAATCGATGCCGTGGACCACCTCGGTCAGGCGCTCCCCCCGTCCGAAGGCCGCCTTGAAGCCCGAAAATTCCAGCAGATGTTCGCTCATGCGGTCTCCCTGCGGGGATCGAAGGCGTCCCGCACCCCCTCCCCTATGAACACCAGGAGGGTCAAGGTCGCCGCCAGCACCACGAAGGCCGAGATGCCCAGCCACGGCGCGTGGACGTTCGCCTTGCCCTGGGCCAGAAGCTCCCCCAGGGAGGGGGAACCCACGGGCAGGCCGTAGCCCAGGAAGTCCAGGGAGGTCAGGGTGGTGATGGAGCCCCCCAGGATGAAGGGCAGGTAGCTCAGGGCGCTGGTCATGGCGTTGGGCAGGATGTGGACGAACATGATGCGGGAATGCCGCATCCCCAGGGCCCGGGCCGCCAGGACGTACTCGAAGTTCCGGGCCCGCAGGAATTCGGCCCGCACCACCCCCACCAGGGCCATCCAGCCGAAGAGGAGGGTGATGCCCAGGAGCCACCAGAAGTTGGGCTCCACCACGCTCGAAAGTATGATCAAGAGGAACAGCGTGGGCATCCCCGACCAGACCTCCATGAAGCGCTGGAAGATCAGGTCCAGGCGTCCGCCGTAGTAGCCCTGGAGCGCCCCGGCGGCCACCCCGACGATGGAGGAGAACACCGTGAGGGTCAGGCCGAAGAGCACGGATATGCGGAAGCCGTAGAGCAGGCGGGCCAGCACGTCCCGCCCCCGGTCGTCCGTGCCCAGGAGGTTGACCCGGTCCGGCGGCGAGGGCGCCGGGCCGCTCAGCTCCAGGTTGATGGTCCTGTAGGAGAAGCGCACCGGCGGCCAGAGAGCCCAGCCGCCCTCGGAAATGAGCTCCGCCACGTAGGGGTCCCGGTAGTCCGCCTCCATGTCGAACTCCCCACCGAACTCCGTCTCCGAGTAGGTCTTGAACAGGGGGAAGTAGAAGCGTCCGTGGTGCCGCACCAGGAAAGGCTTATCGTTGGCTATAAGCTCGGAGAAGAGGGAAATTCCGAAAAGCGAGAGGAAAAGGATCGCGGAGCCGAAGGCCCGCCTATTCCTCGTAAAGCGCTGCCGTCTGTTGAGCCTCATCGCCGCTCCTCGAAGTCGATCCGGGGGTCCACCACGGTGTACATCAGGTCGCTCGCCAGGGACAGGACGAGCCCCAGGAGGGTGAAGATGTACAGGGAGGCGAACATGACCGGATAGTCCCGCTGCATGGTGGCCTCGAAGCCCAGAAGGCCCAGGCCCTCCAAGGAGAAGATCACCTCGATCAGGAGGGAGCCGGTGAAGAACATGCCGATGAAGGCCGCGGGAAAGCCCGCGATGACGATGAGCATGGCGTTGCGGAACACGTGCTTGAGGAGTATGGATTTTTCCGTCAGGCCCTTGGACCGGGCGGTCAGGACGTACTGCTTGTTGATCTCGTCCAGGAAGGAGTTCTTGGTGAGCATGGTGAGGGAGGCGAAGCCCCCTATGGTCAGGGCGGTGATGGGGAGCACCAGGTGCCACAGGTAGTCCAGGACCTTCATGGGCAGGCTCAGCTGCTCGAAGCCCACGGACACCAGGCCCCGGAGGGGAAAGAGCTTGAGGAAGCTTCCCCCGGAGAAGAGGACCACCAGGAGCACGGCGAAAAGGAAGGAGGGAATGGCGCTGCCCAGGACCACCGCCGTGCTGGTCCAGAGATCGAAGCGGCTCCCGTTCTTTACGGCCTTGCGTATCCCAAGGGGTATGGACACCAGGTAGATGATGAGGGTGCTCCAGATCCCCAGGGAGGCGGACACCGGGAGCCTATCGGCCACGAGTCCCAGGACCGATCGGCCCCGGAAGAGGCTCTCGCCGAAATTGAAGGTGAAGTAGTTTTTGAGCATGTCGAAGTAGCGCACCAGGAGGGGCTTGTCGAAGCCGTAGCGCTTCTCTATCTCCGCCACCACCTGGGGATCGAGCCCCCTGGAACCCCGGTAGCCGGAGACGCCCGAGCCCCCCACGGCCCCCGCGCCCGCAGGACCGGAGGATAGCCCCCCGGCGCTCCCCCCGCCCCCCGAGGAGGGGGCGCGGCCCACCTCGCTCATCCCGGCCCCGGATATGCGCTCCATGGTCATGTTGGACTCTATGCCGTGCATCTGGGCCATGGCCTGATCCACGGGCCCCCCGGGCGCCACCTGCACGATGAAGAAGTTGATCGTGATGATGGCCCAAAGAGTGGGAAGGATGAGCAGGAGCCTACGGGCTATGTAGGCCGCCATGCTACTTGACCCACCAGGTATCCACCCCTATGCCGTACTT
>CAYUPG010000091.1:4029-10388 GCA_964446515.1 uncultured Treponema sp. | reverse complement strand
AACCAGCGCATGCTGCCCTACCAGCGCATCGAGCGGGTGACCGTCCTGGACGAGCCCATGGAGATGACCACCACCAAGAAGATCAAGCGGAACGTGGTGTAGGCTAAATACCCCAGCGGTAGCGCAGGCCGGCCGAGATCCGGAGGTTGGCCGCCAGGTCGGCGGACCAGTCCGGCTCCAGGCCGCGGCCGCGGGTGTAGGTCTGCCAGGCCGCTTCTCCGAAGAGGGCGGCCTTTCCGTCCGCGAGCCGGAAGGAAATGGGCGCCCAGGCAACGCCGAAGGAAGAAAAGAAACCGTCCCCCGCAGTATAGGGCCTGTCGCCGTCGGCCGTCTCAAGTTCCGCATCCCCGAAGGAGAAGGCGGGCCCGGCGAAGAAGCGCAGCTCATCCCCGAGACCTACGGATAGGGTGAGGGGCAGGCGGAAAACCCCCAAGGCTCCGTCCCACTCCGGGCGAAGCTCCAACCCGGGGCGCACCGTCCGGCCGAGCACGGAAATATCGTAGGCCGCGCCCAGCTGGAAGGCCGCGCCCCGGAGAACATCGGAATGTCCTAGGATGCCCCAGGTCGGAGCGGCGCCCGCGCCCAAGAGGATGCCCAGGAACTGCTCCGCCGGCAGGGCCCGCCCCGCCCCGATGAAGGCCCGCCGCCAGTAGCTCTCGTCCAGGGAACTGTAGATGACACCCGTGGCAGGCCCCTCGGAGGCCGCGTGGATGAAGCGGTTTTCCCCGGCGTAGATGCCCACGTGGGATACCGTCCCGGTGGTGTTGAAGAAGACCAGGTCCCCCGGCTGCATCTTGGTCCGGACGACCGGCTCCGCCCAGGCGTAGAGCTCACGGGCCGTGCGGGGCACCGACACCCGCAGGGCGTCCTGGAAGCTGAGGTAGACCAAGCCCGAACAGTCGAGCCCGGTCCGCTGCAGGCCCCCGAATCGATAGGGCGTTCCGCGCAGGCCCTCCGCGGCGGCCAGAACGCGGCGGCGGGCTTCCTTGGGGATGGGGGTCGCCAGGGGCGCCGCCGCGGCGCCGGCGGCGGCAAGAAGAAAGCCCGCCGATAGGGCCAGGCAGGCGGCGCGCATCGATGGTTTCCGGTGCGTGGACATGCCTAGAGTTTACACCGCCCCGGCGGCTTTTTCCTACCGCCGGAGGACCAGCCAGCGCAGCCAATAGGGCGGGACGATCAGCCTTCCGTCCCACGAGGGGCCGCTTTCGATCCCATATCCTTCCTCCAGCAGATCTTCCAGAATCCCCCGGGGAAGAACGCCGCCGTCCAGGCTGAAGGAGAGGGGCTCCGGACCGCCGTTGACTGCGATGAGGGCGTGCGAGTCGCCCGCCGTGCGGAGAAAGGCGATACCCCTCGACTGCACCGACAGAAGCCGATAGTCCCCCCGGCGCACGGCATAGGTGGCCCGTCGAGCCGCGGCGAAGCGGGAGACGGCCCGGGCAAGATCCGGGTGGGGCGCCCGGGCTTCCAGGGTCCCGGCATCCAAGCGCGGCCTCAGGGGGAGGTCGTCCTCCCGCGTCCTGCGCCCGGGCATGCCGAACTCGCTGCCGTAGTACACCGAGGGGACGCCGGGCATGGCGAACAGGAGACCGTAGAGGGGATAGAGGCAGGCCGCATCCGTCAGGGACGAGGCGACCCTATCCACGTCGTGGTTGTCCGCGAAGGAATAGAGCGGCCTGCCCGCGCAGAGGCCCGAAGGGCCGAACAGGCGATCCAGGGTCCAGGAAATCTCAAAGAAATTTCCATCGTTGCAGCTGGACCAGAGTCCTTTATACGCCTCGTAGTCCGTCACCGAGTCGAGGCCGCCCTCGGTCAGAAGGCGGCGGTAGTGGTCCCCGTGCACCGCCTCGCCGATGAGGAAGAAGCCGGGTTTCGCCCCGCGGCAGCGGCTTCCCAATTGGCGCAGGAATTCCGTGTCCAGGCAGTCCGCCGCATCGAGCCTGAGACCCGCGATGCCGTAGTCGCCGATCCAGCGGAGGGCCGCATCGATGAGGTAGTCCCGAACCTCAGGATTTGCGGTATCGAGCTTGACGAGGTCGTAGTGCCCCGCCCAGCCCTCGTAGGAGAACGGAAGCCCGCCGCGGCCCGGCCCGCCGGAGTCGTAGCCCGCAATCCAGGCGGCATAGGGAGACGCGGGGCCCCGCTCCGCCACATCCCGCACGATGGAGTGGTTCCGCCCCAGGTGGTTGAAGACCCCGTCCAGAACCAGTCCTATGCCCCGTGCATCTAGGAGCTCCGCAACAGCTCGCAGATCCCCCTGGGCGCCCAGGCGGCGGTCCACCCGGTGATGGTCCAGGGTATCGTAGCCGTGGTATTCGGACTCGAAGAGGGGCCCCAGAAGCAGGGTGTCCGCACCTATGCGCTCCATGGCGGGTATCCAGGCCTCGAGGCCCCGCAGGGGTGCCGTCCTCTCTTCCCATGAATCCTTCCTGGGCCCCCGGAGCGCCCCGAGGGCCCCCAGGGGATAGATGTGGTAGAAGATCCTGTCGCGCAAATCCATTGCTCCTCCCTTCGATATCATCAATACTACCTACCGGTAGGTATACTCCGCATCATAAAACCACGCATCCCATCGCCGGAGACGAGACGGAAATCAAGAAAAGATGCCGTGCATGAAGTGATGAACCACCCTGGACTGCAGGTCCCTTCCGACGTCGGCGGATCCGGCGAGAATGAGCGCGGCATAGGCATCCGCGGTGCCTATGAAGGACGCCGAGTAGGCGGTCTCCCGGCCGGCCATATTGCCATGGTCCCCCGACGCGGCGCTGAAGAAATTCCTGGCCAAGGCGTAGAGCCGCTCCGTATGGGGACGGAAAGTCCGGTGCTCCTCGCTTTCCGGGGGACTGAAGGCCAAGGCGAGTCTGAGCCGGGAGAAGGCCGGTTCCTTCTCTGCATACGCGAGGAAGACGCCCAGAGCGGCGTTCAGGGAAGCGGCCACATCGCCGCGGTAGGCCAAGGCCGCGCCGACATCCGCGACGAAGGGCGCGTAGCGCGTCTGGGCTACGGCCTCCAGAAGGCCGGACTTGCTGCCGTAGTGGTAGTAGAGCGTCGGCTTGGTGATGCCCGCGGAGGCGCAGATCTCCTGGACCCCCACGGCGTTGTAGCCCCTGGAAGCGAAGGCGTCGACGGCGCAGATCAGGATGGCTTCCTTGGTGTCGTCCATCGTCCCCTTATATACCGATCGGTATATAATTGTCAAGGCCGGCGCCAAAAATTTGCGCTTGAGCTGCGGCGGTCCTATACTTGAGGTAGGGCGACCGCGGTTGTGCAACCTGTCGCTTCGCCGTGGCCGTTCCCAAGGAGGCTGCCATGGCGGTATTAACCATCTCCCGCGACATCGGATCCGGCGGGCTGGAGCTTGCCCGGCGCACCGCGGAACTCTCGGACTACCGTATCGCCGACAAGATCGTCATAGAACGGATCATGCGGGAATACGGCTTCGTCAATTTCGATAGAAGCTACGAATCCTCGGGGGGCATCTTCAGCGCCGAGGAAGAGCTCACCGAACGGACCATGTCCTTCCTGGACAGGGTCATACGGGCCCTGGCGAAAACGGACCGGGTCATCATCGTCGGACGGGGCGGCTATGCGCCCCTGGCGGGCTTCGCCGACGCCCTCCACGTCCGGGCCACCGCGCCCTTCGCGGTCAGGGTGGACCGGGTGATGCGGGAGGCGGGGATCGAGGCGCGGCCGGAAGCGGAGCAGTTCGTGGCCCGGAAGGACAAGGCCCGCCGGGGCTTCGTGGCGCGCTACTACGGAACCCGCTGGGAGGATGCTTCCCCCTTCGACCTGGTGGTGGATGTGGACCGCTTCGGCGTGGAGCCCATGGCATCCCTCCTGGCGGATACCCTCGCCCGCATGGATGCCGCTCCCCGGGGCGACCCTTCCGTCAAGGACCTTGAGGCGGACAAGATACTGGTGGAGGTCGCCAAGAAGCGGCTCGCCGAGCGCTTCGAGACGCTGAAGGACCTGTAGGGCATCTGCGCACGGCCGCACGGTCGTCCGGCCGCAGCCCCTGCCGGAATCGCAGCCCGCGCTAAGACCGCGGCCGCCTGGCCAAGGCGGCTTCTAGGGCGGCCAGGTCGGCTCCCCGGCCGGGACCGCCGGGGAGCAGGGCTTCCGGCTCTAGGTCCAGGTCGAAGGGGCGGCGGCCGACGTGCTCGGGATAGTGGGCGTCCGAGGAGGTGGTGAGCGGGTAGCCGCGGGTATCCACGGAGGGGGGAAGGCGCACGCACTCCACCGCCGCCCAGGGGCCGTCCACCACGAAGCCCAGCTGGCTGGTCATGGAGAAGGCCGCCCTATCCACGTGGGCCGGAATGGGGAGCCCCCCGAAGGAGCGCACGGCTCCTCCGATGTCGTCTATGCCCAGGTCCAGGGCGGCGCCCAGGTAATGCTCCACCTCTCCCTCGATTCCGTCGTCCTCGTCCACGTAGACCTGGTCTCCCATGCGCTCGGGGTCGTTGGGGAAGCGCGGCAATAGGCCGTAGAGGCGCTCGCCGAAGGCGAGGGCCGCATCCAGGGCGCCGAAGAGGCAGAGCACGTGGACCTCCTCCCGGGTGGTGGCCTCCATGCCGAAAAGGGGTATGATGCCCGTTCGGCCGCAGGCTGCCGCGAAGGCCGGACAATTGAGGGCGCTGTTGTGGTCCGTCAGGGCGAGAAGGCGAACGCCCCGGGCGGCCGCCCGCTCGGCCAGGACTCGGGGAGAAAGATCCAGCGACCCGCAGGGCGAGAGGCAGGAATGGTTATGCAGGTCCGCCGACAGGGACATGGCTCAGAGGCCGCGGTCCTGCAGGAGGGCGTAGAGTTTTCCCGACACGATGAACTGGCTTTCCGCCGTCCGAAGCACCGCGATGCCCTCTTCCCGGGCCGCTTCCAGCATGTCCTCGGGAAGGGGACGGGAATTGCAGACGATGATCGCCGTGATGTTCGCCAGGGTGGCCACGGCCACGGTGTTCTTGTGGGCCTGAATGGTGATCAGGGCGCCGCCGGACTTGGCGTTGGCCATCACGTCGGAAAGAAGATCCGAGGTGTAGGCCCCCTCAAGGTCCGTATCCTCAAACTCTCCCTGCGCGATCTCCGCCCCCAGGGCCGCGGCTGTTTCCCGTATCCTCATGACGACTCCTTGGCTGCGTTCAGATGTATCACCGAGCGGACCGTGGTCCCGGCCCCCGGCGCGGATTCAATGGAAAAATCGTCCGAAACCCGCTTGGTGTTCGCCAGTCCCATGCCGGCCCCGAAGCCCAGGGATCGTATCCACTCGTTGGCGGTGGACCAGCCTTCCTGGAGGGCGAGCTCCACGTCCTCGATCCCCGGCCCGGTGTCGACGGCGGTGATGACCACCCGGTCCGGACGAATGGAGCAGGACAGGGTTCCCCCGTAGGAGTGGACCACCTGGTTGATCTCCAGCTCGTAGCTGGCGATGGCGATGCGCCGTATCAGCTTGGGGTCCAGGTCCAGGCGCTTGAGGGCCTTCTTGATCTCCGTGGAGGCGTGTCCCGCTCCCTCGAAATCGTACTTCGTCGTCTGGAACTGCAGTTCCGAATTGGAGGTGGGGGTGCCGGCCTCCTTCTGCTGTATCTTCTCCAGGCGCAGGACTTCACGGTTCATCTCCACCAGAAGGGTGCGGATGACGTCCTTGGAGGTGATGATGCCCACCAGCTCCCGGTTCTTGTTGAGCACCGGAAAACGCCCGTACCGGAATTTGTTGAGGTAGGAGATGGCGAAGGACAGGGGCATGTCGTCCTCCAGGACGATGACGTTCCGCGTCATGCGCCGCTCCGCCGGATCGTCGATGTAGCCCTTGTCCAGGGCGGTGACGATGTCGTCGATGGAGACTATGCCCAGAAGGCGCTTGTCCTCGGCGATGGGGACGCCGGTGATGTAGTTTTCCCGCATCAGGGCCTGTATGTGCCTGAGCGTGTCGGCGCGGTCCGCGGTGATGAGGGCTCCGGTCATCACGTCCTTGATCTTGAGCTTATAGATGAGCTCGAGGATGACGGAGGGCGAATCGACGGTGCTTATGGGGATGTCATCCTGCATGGCCACGCCCCCTGTTTCTCCGCGGCGGCAGGGCTTCCTTTCCCAGCACGTAGCGCTCCACCAGATCGGCCACGCCGTCCTCCTCGTTGGTGCGGGGAGTGATGAGGTCCGCGATCGCCTTGATGCGGTCGTCCCCGTTCCGCATGCACACCCCCCAGCCGGCCCAGCGTATCATGCTCTCGTCGTTCATGGAGTCCCCCACCGCCATGACCGCCTCCCGGGGAACCCCGAGACGCTCGGCCACCAGGGCCAGGGCCTCGCCCTTGCCGGTAGCGGGGGGCAGTATCTCCAGGAAATAGGGCTTGCTGGTGAATATGGTC
>CAYUPG010000091.1:0-3985 GCA_964446515.1 uncultured Treponema sp. | reverse complement strand
TTACCCGATCGCCGATGTAGGTCTTGAGGATGGACTCCAGGGGACGCAGGAGCATGGGGTCCCCGGGAATCACCAGCTTGAGGGCCCCCGCCGCGATCAGGGCCCGGAAGTTCTCCACCACCTCCTGCCGCAGCCCCGTCAGCTTCTCATCCTGGTCCGCGAATTCGTTTCTTCTGGAGACGTAGATGGTGCCCTCTTCGTAGATCTGGACCGGCAGGCCCTCGGCGGTCACGAGGTCGAAGGCGACCAGGGCTGCGTCCACGGGCAGCCGCTTCTCCTGCACCACCGCGCCGGTGTGGCTTTCCAGTATGGTGGTGCCGTTGTTGCACACGAGGTACCCCGGCCGCCTGTGGAGGCCCAGCTCCTTGGCGTAGCGCTCCATGGCCTCGGGCGCCCTGCCGGAGGCGAGCACCACCACCACGCCCGAATCCTCGGCCTTCTTGAGCACATTCCGGGTGCGGAAAGAGATCGTCAAGTCGCCCCGGAGCAGGGTGTCGTCCAGATCCAGGGCCAGCATGCGCAGTTCGCTCACGAAGAAGCCTCCCGGGCTTTTTCCTCATCCCCGGAGAGAAGCCTGCCCAGGGCGACGCAGGCTTCGAACATGGTCAGGGGGGTGGACAGCACGGTTATGTCCTGCTGGACCGCAAGGGCCTTCATGGACGCCTGGGGGGTCTTGTCGTTGACCAGGAGCAGGCCCCGGGCGCCGACTATGTCCGCCGTGCGGACCGTCTGCTCGGAGGTCAGGGAGGTGACGATGATGAAGTCCTCGTAGTCCGCCACCAGGACGTCGCTCATGAGGTCGCTGGCCACCACGTGCTTGAGCGGCGCGCCGGGAAAATCGGCGGAACGGCAAACGAGGTGGGCGGGCAGCTGTTCGATGATTTCAATAAATGTCATGGCGCCTCAGGGTATCTCGCGGGAAGAACCAGCTGCCGTCCGAGCCAGCTCCACATAGTGCCGTCCGTTCTCCCGTATGTCCGCCGCCTCCTGGTCCGTCAGCTCACGGACCAGCTTGGCCGGGGATCCCAGGATGAGGGACCGGGGGGGAAACTTCTTGCCCTGGGTGACCAAGGCCCCCGCTCCGACTATGGACTCGCTTCCGATCTCCGCGCCGTTGAGCACCACCGCGCCCATGCCGACCCGGGAGTTGTCCCCCCGGGTGCAGGAGTGGAGGACCACCCGGTGCCCCACCGTGACGCCCTTCCCTATCACGCAGGGAACATCGTGGTCCACGTGGACCACCGTGCCGTCCTGGATGTTGCTGCCCTCGCCCACCACGATGGGCGCGATATCGGCCCTGAGCACCGCGGAGAACCAGACGGATGCGTCGGCCCCCACGGTCGCATCCCCCGCGACTTCGGCGTTCCAGGCCACGAACGCGCCGGCAGCTATATCGGGGACCTTTGCCCCTATGGCGTGAATCATCCTATGCCCCTCCGCCCCACAAGAATAACCGCATGTCCACCGCGATTCAATAGCACTGCAGGGGCCCCTCATGCTATACTCTTCCACGATATGGGAAGGACCTACGTATTCGTGAATCAGAAGGGGGGGGTCGGCAAGACGACCTCCGCCATAAATATCGGGGCCTATCTGGCGGAAGCGGGGGCCTCGGTCCTCCTGGTGGACTTCGATTCCCAGGCCAACCTCTCGAGCGGCATCGGCGCCGACGGCTCCAAGCCCGGGGTGTACCAGCTCATTTCCGGCTCCGCCTCCCTGGATGAGGTCATCCAGGAGACTTCGGTGCGCGGACTCTCCGTGATTCCCGCGAGCATCGACCTGTCGGGCGCGGCGGTGGAGCTGGTGGAGCAGGAGGACCGGGACTTCTACCTCAAGCGCTCCCTCGAGGGAGCCCGATCCCGCTTCGACTTCATCCTCATCGATTGCCCCCCCTCCCTGGGGGTTCTGACCCTGAACGGCATGATCGCCGCCGATGCGGTGCTCATACCCCTGCAGTGCGAATACTACGCCCTCGAAGGCCTTTCCCTCCTCCTGCAGACGGTCAAGCGCATACAGAAGAACCTCAATCCGTCCCTCGAAATCGGGGGCATCTTCTTCACCATGTTCGACCAGCGCACCCGCCTGGCCCAGGACGTGGTCCGCCAGGTGACGGGGTACTTCAAGGATCGGGTGTTCAAGACCATCGTGCCCCGAAACGTCCGCCTTTCCGAGGCGCCCTCCCACGGCGTTCCCATCTCCCAATACGACGCCCTCTGCGTGGGGGCCCGGAGCTACAAGAGCCTTGCCCAGGAGATCCTGAACCGTGGCCGCTAAGTACGGTCTGGGCAAAGGCCTGGACGCCCTTCTCTCCGGCACGGATGCGGACGAGACGCGGCCCGAGGGGGGAGGCGGGGAGATCCGGCTTCCCCTGGACAAGCTCAAGGCTAATCCGAATCAGCCCCGCAAGAATTTCGACGAGGAGGCTCTCCAGGAGCTGGCGGCGTCCATCCGGGAGCACGGCGTCATCCAGCCCATCATCGTGGAGGATGCGGGGGACGGGTTCTACCTGATCGTCGCGGGGGAGCGGCGCAGCAGGGCCGCCCGCATCGCGGGGCTGCGGGAAGTGCCTGCGGTGGTGCGCAACTATTCCGACGAGCGGCGCCTGGAAGTGGCCCTCATCGAAAACGTCCAGCGGGCGGACCTCAATCCGGTGGAGGAGGCCCAGGCCTATCGCCGGCTCATGGAGCTGACCGGCCTTTCCCAGGAAGAGACCGCCGCCAGGGTAGGCAAGAACCGGTCCACCGTCGCCAACGCCCTCAGGCTGCTCAAGCTGCCCGAGGACATGCTCGCCGCCCTGGCGGCGGGTCAGCTCACCAGCGGCCACGCCCGGGCCATCCTTTCGGTGCTCAACCCCGCGGACCAGCGCCTCCTCTTCGGCAAGATAGTAGCCGACGCGGTCTCCGTGCGGGAAGCGGAAAAGGCCGCCGCGGACCTGAACGGGGGCATCCGCGCCGCCGCGCCCGCGGGAAAGGAAACGCACCCCAAGGACAAGCAGCCGGAGCTTCTGGCCATGGAGCAGCGCTTCATCGACGCCTTGGGCACCAAGGTCGCCATATCCGGGGGCTTGAAGCGGGGATCGATAAAGATCGACTATTACTCCATGGAAGACTTGGATCGCCTGTACGCCATACTGGCGGGGGGAGCCTGATGGCGCGCGTACTGATAGTGGACGACGACGAGGCCGTGCTGGAGGTGACGGCGGCCATCCTGAAGAGGTGCGGCCACCAGGTCTTTACGGCGGAAAACGCCGAGGCCGCAGTCGCCCTGCTCAAGGAAAGCGAAGTCGACCTCATCGTCCTGGACGTGGTGCTCCCGGGCCAGGGGGGCATCGAGCTCCTCATGGACATCCGGAAGGAATCCAGGGAAATCCCCGTGATCATCATGTCCGGAAAGGTGCGGACCGAACTGCTGCCCTTCAAGAGCCTCGCCCAACAATTCGGCGCGGCCTGCATACTTACCAAGCCCTTCACGTCTTCGGAGCTGCTCGAGGCCGTCGACGCGGCCCTTAAGGCGTCCTGCGCATAGAGCGGCGAGGTTTGAGCCGCCGCGGCCTTCCGATCAGCCGCGGCGCCGCCCCTCCCACAGGAGTATGGCCGCCGCGGCCGCGACGTTGAGGGAGTCCACGCCCTCCGCCTCGGTGCGTCCCTGGGGGATTGCCACCGCGGATGCGCAGACGGAGCGAACTTCCGCCGGTATGCCCTCCCGCTCGTTGCCCAGCACCAAGGCCAGCTTTCCGACTCGACCCAACGATCCGGGCTCTTCCGCCCCTTCCTCCAGGGAGGCGGCGACGGCTGTCCAGCCCTCCCCGGCTAGGAGGCGGAGGTCCGCCTGGTCCTCAAACCGGAAGAGGGGCACGGAAAGAACCGCGCCCATGGAGCAGCGCAGGGCGCGCCGGCCGAAGGGATCGCAGCAGGACGGCCCCAGCAGGACGGCATCCCAGCCCAGGGCCGCGGCCGTCCTGACCAGGGCGCCCAGGTTTTCCGGG
>CAYUPG010000090.1:1265-10437 GCA_964446515.1 uncultured Treponema sp. | reverse complement strand
ATCGTCGTCCACACCCTCGGGCTCCGTGCTGGAGATGCGCAGGGCGATGCGCTCCGTGCCGTCGAGCAGGTAGGCCAAAAGAGCGGAAAGGTTCCGCACCCCGTCGTTGTACTGGTTGAGGTTCACCCCCGTGAGCACAGCCTCCGCATGGCCCGCACCTTCCAGGGCCTGAAGCCGGGAAAGAACCGTCTCCCCGTCCAAACTCCGGCTGCGGCCCCGGGCAAGACGGACCCGGCAGAAGGCGCAGAGGTTGTCGCACCCGTCCTGTATCTTGAGGGACGCCCTGGTATGGAAGGCGTAGGAAGGCGTATCGAAGCGGAAGCAGTCTTCTCCGGACGCGGAGTCGGCGGCCTGCCCCCTGCTCCAGGCATGGAGCAGAGGCGGAAGGTCGGCGGATGAGCAGGCCCGGCCCGCAAGGAAGGCGGGAAGATCCAGAAGGGAAGCCTTGGCGTCCCCTGTTACGACGACGATGCGCCGCCCCTCGACGAGGGTCTCGAGGGCTTCGCCCTCCAGCTGGGCATAGCAGCCCGTGGCGATGAGGCAGGCGGAAGGGTTATCCTTGAGCGCCTGCCGCATGATCCTTCGGCCCTTCTGCTCCGCCTTCGAGGTGACCGTGCAGGTGTTGACAACAAAGAGGTCCGCCGGCTCGCCCCAGGGCACGACGCGGAAGGATTCGGCAAGGAAGGCCTGGGCGACGGCCTCCGTCTCAAGCTGGTTGAGCTTGCATCCGAGGGTATGGAAGGATAGGGTAAACATGGCCGTCCGTCAGCGTATGCCCAGGGCCCTGCGGGTCCGTTCTATGCCCCGCTGGGCGTCCCCCATCTGGGGATTGAGGGCCAGGGCACGCTCGTAGGCCTCTACGGCGCTCCGCAGCTCCCCCGCGTTTTCTCTGGCGTAGCCCAGGCGGGTCCACCAGAGGGCGTTTCCGGCCACGTACCGGACGGCGGTGGAAAGGGCTATGTCCGCGTGCCGGAAGCGCCCCAGGCGTATGTAGATTTCCCCCATGAAATAGTAGACCGCATCGATGCGGCCGCCCTCGGGGGCCAGATTCACGTATTCTTGGAAGTGGCGCAGGGCCTCGGCGTTGCGACCCTGGTAGTAGGACACCTCTCCAAGTATCTGCACGATCCGAGGATCGTAGCGGCTCAGCTCGCGGCCCTTGAGCGCGTAGGTTCCCGCCTCCTCGTAGCGTCCGAGACGCACCAGGCTCCAGCTCAGGACCACGTAGGAATCCAGGTTCCCGGGATTAGCGGAGAGTTCCTGCAGGCAGATGCCGACAGCCGCCTGGTAATTGCCGTTCCGGTATTCCCGCAGGGCATCGGGCCTATCCTGAGCTGCGGCGCCTGAGAGGACGCAAAGAAGAAATAGAGGGAGGAGAAGGGTCTTCCGCATAGTCCTTATACCGCGCCGGGCCTCTTGGTCATGGTGCAGAAGCCGTTGAACACGCACCCCGTCTCCATGAATACCTCGGGAGCCCCGACATCCCCCACCAGCTTGCCGGAGGCGGCGAGCTCCACCCGGTCGTCCGCATAGACGTTCCCCTTGACGGAGCCCCGGATGATCAGCCGCGAAGCCCGTATGTTCGCTTCCACCACGGCTCCCTCGTCCACCACCAGCAGGGCCTTGGATACGACCTCTCCGGACACGCGCCCCTTTATGAGGAAGGGTTTGTCAAAACTCAGGGTGCCGGAAAACTCGATATCCGGCGAAAGGACGGTGTCGAAATCCTCTTCGTCGAGGGTCTCATTGCGAACGTCCGTCATGCTCCACCTCCATGGGGCCGCCCTCCAGGCAGCCGATAGGATCTTCCCCCAATTCCGTCATGGTCCGGGCGAGGGACCTTAGAACGGCGCTCCGCATCTCGGCGGCGTAGGGATTGTACTGCTGCATGTCCTCGAAAAGCTCCCGGGCGTCCCGGACGCACTGCTTGGTCACCGCATGCAGTTTTCGGTACCAGCGGGTCGCTATCGCCGTTTCCGGCAACCCTACGCCGTGGAGGGATCTTCCCACAAAATGGGTCAGGGCCTGGGAATAGGCGGCCTCGCGGTCATGGCGCTCGCAGTCCATGCGGACCGGAGTCAGACCGTAGGAAGCGAAGGTCTCCTCCCAGAACAGGGCGCGCCGGCCGTCGAGGGTGAGGGGATCCATCATCACCGCGAGGCCGTCAAGCCCATCCTTGGCGGATTCCGGCCCGAACATGGGATGGGTAGCCAGGATGGGAGTTCCCTCGGGAAGGAGCTCCCGCATCCAACGCGCCGGAAGAGCCTTTACCGAACAGGTATCCGCGACCATGGTGTCCGGTCCTATCCTGGAAGCGATGAGCCGCAGGACCTCCGGCATGGCGCGGATGGATACGCACAGGAACAGAGCCGGACAGGCGCACGCCTCATCCAAGCCGACGCGGGAAACGCCCTCCGGGGCCTTCCTATCCTGGTCGATATCATAGGCCGCCACGGCGAAACGCCGGGCCAGCAGTGAGCTCCAAAATGAACCGAACCTGCCCAAGCCGAACACACCCACGGTCATAGCATAGGCAGTATACCGGAAGCCCGCCCAGCTAACAAGGGCGTGCCTTGAACCTCTCGGGAGAACGGAGTATGCTGATTCGTGCCAAGAATATCTGATTTGCTGTTAAGGAGAAGGATATGGATTTTGTGAAGGATATGCGCGCGAAGGCGGTTTCCATGGGCAAGCGTCTGGTGCTCCCCGAGGGCACCGAGCCCCGCACCGTCAAGGCGGCCAGAATCATCCTGGACGAAAAGCTCGCCTCGGAGGTTACCCTGGTGGGCGCCGCCGCGGCCGTCGCGGCCGTCGCGGCCAAGGAGGGGGTATCCCTGACCGGCATCAAGGTTGCCGATCCCGCCGCCTCCCCCTCCCTAGAGAAATACGCCCAAGCCTACTACGAGCTCCGCAAGCACAAGGGCATGACGGAAGCCCAGGCTCGCATCGACATGGCGGCCCCCCTGCGCTGGGGCTCCATGATGGTGCACCTGGGCGACGCGGACGCCATGGTGGCCGGGGCGGAGAGCACCACCGCCGACGTGCTGCGTGCGGGCCTTGCCATCATCGGGACCGTCCCCGGTTCCAAGACCGCGTCCTCCTGCTTCGTCATGCAGACCAAGGACAAGGCCTGGGGCGTCGACGGCGCCATGATCTTCTCCGACTGCGCCGTGGTGCCCGATCCCAGCGCCGAGCAGCTGGCCGAGATCGCCCTCTCCGCCGCCCAGTCCTGCCGTGAATTCCTGGGCGCGGAACCCTCCGTGGCCCTCCTCTCCTTCTCCACCAAGGGTTCCGGGGGGGACCACCCCGACGTGCTCAAAGTCAGGAGCGCCCTTGAGCTGGTGAAGGCCAAGGATGCCGGCCTCAAGGTGGACGGGGAGATGCAGGCCGACGCGGCCCTGGTTCCCTCGGTCACCGACAAGAAGGCCCCCGGCAGCCCCATACGGGGAAGCGTCAACACCCTTGTGTTCCCCGACCTCGGGGCAGGCAACATCGGATACAAGCTGGTCCAGCGCCTCGGCAACGCCGAAGCCTTCGGCCCCTTCCTCCAGGGCTTCGCGAAGCCCATCAGCGACCTTTCCCGGGGCTGCTCGGTGGAGGATATCGTCGTCACCGCGGCGGTAACCCTGGCCAGGGCTAAATAAGCCGCCGTGGAGGACGGGCGCATTCGGGAAAGCTTGGAACGGGCCCACCGGGCCGGAGGCCGAAGGGATTATCCCGCGGCGGTCCGGATATTGGGGGACCTGATAACCGAGTCCGAAGCGCCCGTCCCCGATGCCCTGCTCCTTTTGGGCAGGGCCTACCACGCCCTCGGCGAGTACCCCCGGGCGGCCGCAGCCTTCCGGGACTACCTGCGACTGCGGCCCCGTTCTCCCGCGGGATACCTCTTTGCAGGGCGCACCTACCTGGCCCTGGGAATGCCCGACAGGGCCTTCCCCCTCCTCAAGAGGGCGCACCGTCTGGTGCCCACGGATACCCGCATCCTCGCGCTCCTGGGCATCGCCGGCCTGAAGGCCCGGCGGTCCGCCCAGGCGGTGGAGCATCTACAGGCGGCGGTGGAGCTCGCTCCCGAAGACCGTCGGATATACCGTGCCTACCTCAACGCCCTTCTGGTGCGGGGCGTCAAGCTCTGCCGGGGGGGACGCCGAGCTGGGAGCCCAGATGCTCCGCTTCGTCGTGGAGAACGGGCTGAGCGCTCCCCTGCCCCACCTGGAGCTGCTGCGCTATTACCGGGAAAGGGGCGACCACGCCGCCGCCCTCCGGCACTGCGAAGAGGCCGTCGCCCTCGCCCCGGCCGACCCGTCCCTCAGGTGGTACCGGGCTGCGGAGCGAGGCGAAAACCGAGCTTGACGGCCTGCGCGCCGCGGGGGCCGAGCTGCCCGAGGCCGCCTGGAACCGGGATTTGGTGGAATTCTTCATGGCCAGGAATTTCCTGGCCGAAGGAGCGTGGCGGAAGGCGGCTGAAGCCTGCGCTTCCCTCCTCCGCCGCCGGAAGAACGACCCGGTCGTCCACGCCATGTACGCCGAGGCGCTCAGAAACCTCGGCGACGGAGAGTCCGCGCGCAACCATCTCGACCGTGCGGCTGAGGCGGGGGGCGACCAGGCGGCCCTGCGCTACGCGCGCATCATCATGGCCTGGCAGGACGGGGACCACCACGATTTGGCGCGCAACCTCGACGCCCTCGAGCGCCTCGGAGGCGATCCCGTCCTGATACGGCGCTTCAGGGCCCTCCTGGCATCCAAGACCGACGGGGACGACGCCGCGACGCTCAGGCTCCTGCAGGAGGCCGTCCGGGATTCCGGTCCCATCCCCGAACTCATGCATGCCCTGGCGGGGCGCTACCTTGCGCTCGGCCTGCCCGAACTCGCCGAATCTTGGTACCGGAAAACACGGACCGTGGAGGCCGGGCACGAAGAAGCCTACCTGGGCGAGATCGCCGCCGCGGAAGCCCTGGCGGCCGAGGGTGATGCAAGGGCTCATTCGCGCCTGCGCAGCCTATATCCCGTCTATCTTGACCGCTGGGGCGACAACTGGGCCATACGCCGGGAGTGGGCTCTCTTCCTGGTGAAGGACGAATCCCATGCACGGGCTGCGGCCGAGCTGGAGCTTCTGCTCGCCAAGGAGAGCGGAAACGCGTCCCTGCGGCGGGTCTTGGCCTACAGCTACCGCAAGGCCGGCCGCTACCGGGATGCCGCGATGCTCCTCAAGCGGCTGCTCAGGGAGGATCCCAAGAACCTGGGCCTGCTCCTTGAATTCACCGGGTGCCTCGAGCGTTCCGGCGCCGGCGCCCTGGCCGCGGAGGTCCTGCGCAAGTCCCTCCCCTTGTTCCGCAAATCCGCGGTCCCCCGTCTGGCCCTGGGAGACATGCTGTACCGGGAAAAGCGCATAGAGGCCGCCCTGGACGCATACAGAGAGGCGGCCGCCGCCGACGGGCGGGACCCGCGGCCTTACCGGCGCATGGCGGCGGTCTACCGCTCGACGGGGGCCGCGGAACAGGCGGCGCGGTACGAGCAGGAGGCGAAGAAGCGGGAAAATGCATAGAACGGTTGCCGATTTTTCCAAACCGTCTATAATGATATGCATCACACGGAGGAACCAATGGCAAGCAAAGCAATGGATTTGTTTGAGGCCTACGCGCAGGATAAGCTGCCCAAGGATGAAGGCTACATCATATCCTCATTCTTCAGTCTCAATTCCGCCTATTCCAAGTACGAAATCGTATCCTATTCGGGCGTCAAGTCGATTTACCTCGGCGAGGACGGACTGACCTTCCAGACCAACGGCAAGAAGATGCACATACTCATCGAGCCGCCGAACTATCCGAACAAGGCCATAGAGCCCTACGTCCGGTCGACGTCGGACCAGATACCCCTGCGCTTCGCCGAGCTGGAGCAGATTGTCGCCAAGAACCAGACCCGCATCATGATGGCCAAGAAGCCCATCGTCTCCTTCTCCTCCTTCACCATCCTGAAGCCCACGGGCATCAATTTCGCCCTGGTGTTCTATCGCCTTCCCGACCTCTTCGATACCCTGGCCCTCTTCTTCGAGAAGACCTACAACAAGGAGGCCGGAGTTCCCATGGTGGACGCCAAGAAGGCCGCCAAAAAGACCGTGGAGATCATCAAGGGCACCATGGACTTTGTGGGAGAATACGGGGGCTGAGTTCGTTTCGCCCGCCTGGTCCGCGTCGCGGCCTTTCAGGCATAAAACAAGGCCTCCCGATCCGGGAGGCCTTGTTTTTTCAGGCCTTGGACGCCGACCGTTCCAGCTCCACCTGGGCCACAGCCAGGAGGGCGATGGGGACGGAGTAGGATGAGCAGGACACGTAGTTGAGGCCGGAATCCATGCAGAAGCGCACGTTCGCCGGGTTCGCTCCGTGTTCGCCGCAGAGGCCGCACACCAGATCCGGACGGGTCATGCGTCCCCGCTCCACCGCCATGACTATGAGCTCCTTGACCCGCGGATCGAGGGTGCTGAAGGGGTTGCCCTCCAGCAGATCGAAGAGGGTGTAGTCCGGCATGAAGCCGGTGAAGTCGTCCCGGGAAATTCCGAGGGTGGTCTGGGTCAGATCGTTGGTGCCGAAACTGAAGAAGCGTCCGTATTTGGCGATGTCCCCGGCTCCCAAGGCTGCGGCCGGAAGCTCTATCATGGTGCCGATCTTGTAGACGACGGGCTTCGCGTTGAGCTCGGAGCGGAAGTCCTCCTCCACGTCCACGATGCCGTGGTAATTGGTGCCTTCGATCTTCTTTCCGTACGCGATGAGCTTCAGCTCTCCGGCATTCATGACGATGGGAACCATGATCTCGGGATACACGGCGACCTTCTCGTCCCGGAGCCGGTAGGCGGCCTCGAAGATGGCCTTGACCTGCATGGCGTAGATTTCGGGGTAGGACACGGCGATGCGGCAGCCCCGATGCCCCAACATGGGATTGAACTCCGCCAAGGCCTCTATCCTGGCCAAGACCTCCGCCTTGGATGCCTTCTTTCCGCGGCTCTTTTCCAGATGCGCCAAGAAAGCCGCGAGCTCCTCCTCGTTGTGGGGCAGGAACTCATGGAGGGGCGCATCCAGGAGACGTATGGTTACTTCCTTGCCCGCCATGGCCTTGAAGATCCCGTAGAAGTCGTCCCGCTGCATAGGGCGCAGGCGCTCCAGGGCAACGGCACGCTCCTCCGCGGAGTCGGAAAGTATCATCTCCCGGAACATGTTGATGCGCTCGGAGCCGAAGAACATGTGCTCTGTACGGCAAAGGCCGATGCCTTCGGCGCCGAAGGACAGCGCCAGGTTCGCGTCCCGGGGGCTGTCCGCGTTGGCCCGCACATGGAATTCCTTGAGGAATTTCTTGGCGGTGGAGATGAACTCAAGCAAGCCGGATTCTGCAGGGTCGGGCTCTATGAGCTTGGCCGTGCCGAGGTACACCTGGGACTCCCCGTAGTAGGGAACGTTGAGGGTGATGTAGTCGCCCTCCGAGAAGGAGATGTCCCCCAGGGTCGCCTTCTTGCCCCGTATCTTCATCGCCGGGGCTACCAAGGAGACCTTTCCGTACTGACGGGCCACCACCGACGCGTGGGCCGAGTAGCCGCCCTCGCAGGAGAGCACTCCGGTGGCCACCTCTATGGCCTTCACGTCCTCGGCGAAGGTGGAGGGCATCACGAGTATGAAGCGATGATCCTCGTTCTTCTGCAGGGCCAGCTTCCGGGCCTCCAGCAGGGAATCGGTGGTGAAGTACACCTTGCCGATGGCGGCGCCGGGAGCTCCCGCTATGCCGCCCTGCCACTTAGCCAAGCCCTTGGTGCTGGCCGGGTCGATGATGGGGTGCAGGATTTCGTTCAGCCGCAGAGGCTCGATGGACTTCACCACGTAGGAATCTTCCACGATCTTGCGCTTGGCAAGATCCAGAAGCAGCTTGATGTCCGCCTGGGTCGACTTCTGGTCCACCGCCCGCTGCTCTATCAGCCAGAGCTTTCCCTTCTCCACGGTAAAGCGAACCTGACGGATTTCCTTGAACTTGTCCTCCAGGGTGCCGGCGATGCGCTGAAGCTCCTTCAAGTGCTCCCCGCCTATCTTTTCGATCTCCTGACCTACGGCGCCGATCTCGTTGAATTTTTCCCTGTAGAATTCACCCTGGAGCTTCTTGTCGCCGGTCACCACGTTCCGGGTGAAGAAGGCGCCGGAACAGGAATCCTTTCCGTAGTTGCCGTAGACCATGGGCTGTATCATGAGGGCCGTATCCTCGTCGTTCTGATCGTCCAGGGCGAGGAGACGGGAAATTTCCTTGAGGGTGATGTGGAGCTGGCCTTCCGCGGTATCGAAGAAGCCCGTCGGCAGGTAGGGCGCGAAGGCGTCCATGAATTCCAAAGCGCTCTTGGAAGGATGATCGGACCCTATCTCCTTGCCGATCTTGCCCAGCTGTTCCTGAATGACCGAGCGCTGATCTTCCTTCCCTTCCAGCTCCGCAAGGCGCTCTTCGATGCGGAGCATGCCCCGCACCAGGAAGAGAACTTCGTGGGCGGCGAAGGTATCACCCACCCATTTCGCGAAGCCGGGGATGATCGACCGCACCAGGCCGAAATTGTGCAGGGCAGGATAATTGGAGACCGCCAGGTTGGAGGAAACCACGATCTTGAGGAGCATGGGATTGTCGGCGTTTCCGTAGACCTTGCCGACTACGGCGGCGCATTTGTCAAGCAGGGACTTAACGTCCCTGCGGACGTCGACGATATCAAGGTGGGAAGCGAGGCGGGCATCGAGGATGAAGCCGGGGAGTATGGGGAAACCGAGCTCCGCGAATTCGTTGGCCTGGCGGCCCCGTATCCCGAGGAATTCGGGGTCGACCTTCTTGGGAATCACATCTATCTGGCTAAAGAAATGTATCCTAGTATCCATGGCCTACCTCCGCCTAGAAAAGCTTCAAAACCGTGCTGACGGGGCCATGCAGGAAGGCCTCGAACTGGTGGCTCGCCCCTTGGATGAGGTAGCGCTGCAGCTTCGCCACATCCTTGATATCCGATCCGGCGACGGCGAACTGTATGGTGCTGCCGTGCTTGACCTTGCCCCACTTGAACAGCGAATTGATGTTGATGATGCGCTCGCCGTCGTAGTAGATGTATACCTCAAGATCGGGATACTTGGTCTTGTAGCTGTCAATGATGCGCTTCCAGGCTTCCACGTTT
>CAYUPG010000090.1:0-1255 GCA_964446515.1 uncultured Treponema sp. | reverse complement strand
TGGAAGAGCTCGTTCTGTACGACCACGGAGTACATGGGGGTCATGCGCATGGGCCCCCGGGCCACGGGGGCGGGGGGCGGAGCCTTGGCGGCTACGGGAGCCTGGGCAACTGCGGCCGGTGCGGCAGGTCCGCCGCGCTTGGCCGGCGCCTTGGCGGCGCTCCGCTTGGCCGCTCCTTTGGGGGTCTTCGCCGCGGCGGCGCCCTCTTTCTTCTTGGCCTTCTTCACCGAGAACTCGCCTTTGAGGAGGGCTTCCGGCGTTTTGAGAGCTTTCCCCTGAAACAGGGAAAGCGCATGGCCTGCGGCCTTTTCGCACAGCTCATCCGAACCCTTATCGAAACGGCCGGCATAGGCCACGAGAAGCTCCCGCTTCCGCAGGGGGCCGAAGGCAGCCAGCTGCTCGGCCCGCTTGGGGTTGGCGACAAGGAGTCCCAGGTCCGGATGATGGTAGGCCACCACCAGGTCCACGGCCTTCCATGATTCGAATTCGGCAGCAAGGGCCGCAGGATCGTCGCACACCGATTCCAGGTTGACCGAGGCGACGGCATAACCGAGCTTGTCTATCAGGAGCATCCTGAGGAGCAAGGCCACCCTACCGCCGGAAAATTCTTCGGAAACCCCCGGATCGGCCCCCAATTCGGCTAGAAGGTCCGCCAAATTTTCCTTTCCCGCCAGGGACTCAACGATGGAAACGGTCCGTTTGATGTGGCGAACCGCAGAATTGAAGCCTGAACGGGTCGAAAGAATCTCCAAATTGCTCAATACCTGCGCCATATGGTCCTCCTAGAAAAACGCCCCCGGATACCGGGGGCGTTCAAAACGACACTATGGGTTTACACTTCCCTCAACCCGTCTCCGCCGGAGTTCCGGGGCTTCCGCCCTCGCTTGGCGGGCTTCTGGTCCACCACGCCGGCGGAAGCCTTGGCCCTGCCGCGCTTGGGCGCGGTATCCTTAGGCGCGGACTTCCTCCCCTTGGGCGCTGCTACCGGAGCAGGCTCCGCGATGGCATCGGGAATGAGGTTGGCATTGTCCTCGGCGTTGAGCATGTCGAGGTATGCCTTGCCCGGATCCTGCTGATGAGGATTCCCCTCTTCAGGTATCTCAGAGAAGGACTGGTTGATGTCCTGCCGAACCGTGGAACGGCGGCGGCTGAAGGAGGCGAAGGCCGCATCCTGGAATCCCTTGGACACGCCGTGGAGGAACTCGTTCAAGACGTTGGCCATGCCGTCCAAGGTAGCCTTCTTCCGCTTGATGGA
>CAYUPG010000089.1:6399-10537 GCA_964446515.1 uncultured Treponema sp. | reverse complement strand
CGCCGTAGCCGATGTCGTAGGCCCAACCGTCGCCGCCGAGGATCCAGACGGAGCGCTTGACGAAGTGGTCCGCCAGGGACAGGAGGTTCTTGGCGGTGGGCTTGGACTCGCCCTTGAGGGCGCCCTTGAGCTGGTCCACGAGCTTACGCTGCTCCTCGATGGCCTCGTCGCTGTCCTGGGGATTGGCCAGGATCTTGTCCAGGAGGGCGGCCTGGATGCCTTCGCCCTTGGCGGCGACCGCCACTTCCCGGGCGTGCTCCGCCAGCTTGTCGCTGGTCAGGCGCATGCCGAAACCGAACTCCGCGGCGTCCTCGAAGAGGCTGTTGGACCAGACCGGTCCGCGGCCGTCGTCCCGCTGGGAATAGGGGGTGGTGGGCAGGTTGCCGCCGTAGATGGAGGAACAGCCGGTGGCGTTGGCGATGACCGCCCGGTCGCCGTAGAGCTGGGAAAGGAGCTTGATGTAGGGAGTCTCGCCGCAGCCGGCGCAGGCGCCGGAGAACTCGAACAGGGGCTGCTTCATGCCGATGCCCTTAGCCAGGTTCAGGTTGAGCAGCTTGGCGTCGGTGTTGGGGATCTTCAGGAAGAAGTCCCAGTTCGCCGCCTCCGCGTCCCGCAGGGGGATCTGGGGCTCGAGGTTGATGGCCTTGAGCTCGGGATTCGCCTTGTTCTTGGCGGGGCAGATGTTCACGCAGGCGCCGCATCCGGTGCAGTCCTCGGGAGCGACCTGGAGGGTGAACTTCATGCCGTCGAATTCCTTGCCCTTGGCGGCGCAGGACTTGAAGGTCGCGGGAGCGCCGGAAAGGGACTTTTCGTCGTAGGCCTTCATGCGGATGACGGCGTGGGGACAGACCATGGTGCAGTTGCCGCACTGGATGCAGGTCTCGGCGTCCCAGACGGGGATCTTCTCGGCGATGTTCCGCTTCTCGTACTTGGTGGTGGCGGTGGGGAAAGTTCCGTCCGCGGGCATCTTGGACACCGGCAGCTTGTCGCCCCGGAAGGCGATGATCTCGCCGATCACTTCCTTGACGAAAGCGGGAGCGGTGGCGGGCACGGGGGGCACCATCTTGAGGCCGCCTTCGACGGACTTAGGATAGGAAACCTTCTCGATGCCTGCCAGGGCCATGTCGATGGTGGCGATGTTCTTCTTCACCACCTCTTCGCCCTTCTTGCCGTAAGTCTTCTTGATGGCCTGCTTGATCAGGTCCACGGCCTCGGCCTCGGGGAGGACGCCGGAAATCTGGAAGAAGGCGGTCTGCATGATGACGTTGATGCGTCCGCCCATGCCGGCCTTCTCCGCCAGGGTGACCGCGTCGATGACGTAGAACTTGAGATCCTTGTCGATGATCTGCTTCTGCACTTCCACGGGAAGGTGCTTCCACACGTCCGCGGCGCCGAAGGGACTGGCCAGAAGGAAGGTGCCGCCCTTCTTGGCCTTGGCGAGCATGTCCACCTTCTCCACGAAGCTGAACTTGTGGCAGGCGATGAAGTCGGCCTTGGAAACCAGGTAGGGCTTCTTGATGGCCTTCTTGCCGAAGCGGAGGTGGGACACGGTGACCGTGCCGGCCTTCTTGGAGTCGTAGACGAAGTAGCCCTGGGCGCTGTTGTCCGTGGCGTCGCCTATGATCTTGATGGAGTTCTTGTTCGCGCCGACGGTGCCGTCGGAGCCCAGACCGTAGAAGAGGGCCTCGTGCACGCCCTTCTCCTCCAGGTCGAAGTTCTCGTCCCAGGCGATGGAGGTGAAGGACACGTCGTCGTAGATGCCCACGGTGAAGTGGTTCTTGGGGGACGCGGCCTTGAGGTTGTCGTAGACGGCCTTGACCATGGCGGGGGTGAACTCGCAGGAGCCCAAGCCGTAGCGGCCGCCGACGATCTTGGGATACTCCTTGAACTGGCTCTTGCCGCCGGACATGGCCTCGCCCAGGGCGGTGCGCACGTCCTCGTACATGGGCTCGCCCAGGGAGCCGGGCTCCTTGGTGCGGTCCAGCACGGCGATGGCCTTGCAGGTCGCGGGAAGGGCGGCGGTGAAGAGGGCCGCGTCGAAGGGGCGGTAGAGGCGCACCTTGAGCACGCCGACCTTCTCGCCCTTGGAGTTCAGGTAGTCCACGGTCTCGTCCACGGGGTCCGCGCCGGAGCCCATGATCACCACCACGCGGTCCGCGTCGGGGGCGCCGTAATACTCGTAGACCTTGTACTGCCGGCCGGTGAGCTTGGCGAACTGGTCCATGTACTTCTGGACGATGCCGGGCACCGCGTCGTAGTACTTGTTCACGGTCTCGCGGCCGGTGAAGTACACGTCGGGGTTCTGGGCGGTGCCGCGTATGGCGGGCTTCTCGGGGGTAAGGCCCCGACCGCGGTGGGCGGCCACCAGCTCGTCGGTCACCAGCTTGCGCATCAGATCATAGGAGAGTTCCTCGACCTTCTGGACTTCGTGGGAGGTGCGGAAGCCGTCGAAGAAGTGGAGGAAGGGGACGCGGGACTCCAGGGTGGACGCGTGGGCGATGAGGGCCAGGTCCATGACTTCCTGCACGTTGTTGGACGCCAGCATGGCGTAGCCCGTCTGGCGGCAGGCCATCACGTCGGAGTGGTCGCCGAAGATGGACAAGCCCTGGGCTGCCAGGGACCGGGCGGCGATGTGGAACACCGTGGGGGTGAGCTCGCCGGCGATCTTGTACATGTTCGGGATCATCAGCAGCAGGCCCTGGGAGGCGGTGAAGGTGGTGCTCAGGGCGCCCGTGGTGAGCGCGCCGTGCACGGCACCGGCGGCGCCGGCCTCGGACTGCATTTCTACAACCTGGGGGACGGTGCCCCACAGATTCTTCCGGCCCTGGGCGGAGAACTCGTCGGAGAGCTCCCCCATGGGGCTGGACGGCGTGATCGGATAAATCGCGATCACCTCGCTCAACGCGTGGGCTACGTGGGCCGCCGCGGTGTTGCCGTCGATCATGACCATGTTCTTATCGGACATATTCCTTCCTCGTTGGTGGGATTATTGGTGGAAGTTTTATCTATAGTATAGCGGACCGGGAAAATGTGCAAGCACCGGAACGGTCGATTCCGTCAAGACTCGGTCGAGGAACCCTCCGCCTTGGCGAAGAACTGCATGAGCTGCACGAAATAGTATATCTTCTTGTACACCGCGGCGATGCGCTGGTCTATGGGCACCTCGGAGGCGAACTCGATCTCCTTCCAGTTGATGATGAGCTCATGGGGCGTCCTCTGGTAGTCTTCCAGGACGTTCTTGAGATTCTTTCCCACGGCGATGCAGGCCTGGGCGGCCGTGTTCACCATCTTTTGGGCGTCGTCGTTGATGCCCTTGAGCAGCACCCTGAGATGCTTGACCTGTTCCTTGTCCCGGTCCGCCTTGGCCATGGCGGTGCGCAGCCGGGAGCCCATGTCCCCGTCGTCCGCCAGGGCATCATCGAAGGCAAGAAGCCGCTCGGAGACCCCCATGAGGTCGTGGAAGCCCTCGGAGAGCTGCTGGGAAAGCAGGTTGGTGGACCACTGGCCCCGAACCAGGAAGAGGTCGCAGAGCTCCCGGATATCCTTCTTGAAGAAGTCCAGCAGGAAGGCCTTGAGGTAGTTGAGGCCCTGGACGTGGGTATAGCCGCCGAGCATCTTCTTGGCGAAGACCATGTTGGCCCGGTCGGTGTAGTTCTTGAGCCGGGAGACGGCGGAGGTGCCGAACACGGCGACGGCCAACTCGTCGATCTTCGCGTTCCGCTTTTCCTGGAGTATCTTCTGGATGGCCACTTCCGTCTGAGTCTTGAGCTTCTGCAGATAGGGCTCCAGGACCCGTTCGTCGTTGTGCCGTACCTTGGCCTGCCACTCCGGAGCCTTGTCGATGTGCCGCACCATCAACTCGAGAATCCCCGAACGCTTGACGTCCCGAAGAAGGGAGAGGAGCCGGGTCCATTGGTCCGGAGCCACCACATCCACGCCCTTGTAGAGCTTGAGCACCGCAAAGGCCGCCTTCCAATCGTGGTCCGCGTCCAGGCTGTAGAGGACCTCCAGGAAATCCTTGATGTCCTCGGAGACGTAGTCCGCCCGTATGGCCTCGAACTTGGGGTGGTAGGTGAAGTTGCGCTCCGTCAGGTTGGAGTCGAATTTCTTGAGGAGGAAGAAGTAGTCGAAGTTGACG
>CAYUPG010000089.1:0-6389 GCA_964446515.1 uncultured Treponema sp. | reverse complement strand
GAACTGGGTGAAGGTGAGGATGAGGTTGTAGCACTCGTCTATGGACCTGCTGCGGGAGCTGTCGAACCCGGCGAAGAAGGCGATGAGGTCGTCCTTGAGCTGCTGGGAGAGCTCCTTGGTGGCGGTGGTCTTGGCCCGCTCCTTGATGGAATCGTCGGACAGGCGCTCCTGGAGGTCCAGCATGCGCTTGTCCAGGAAGGAATCGATCACCAGCTGCTTGAGCTGGGCCGACTTGTCGGCATTCTGCAGGAAGACCTGGGCGGGAGAGATGATCTTGTAGGTGTCGTAGAAGAGCTTAGCGAAGAGAGGGAGAACCTCCTCTCCCCTGGGTTTGTAGAACTTGTACTTGTGCTTGGAAAGGTCGCGCCCGATCTGCTTGAGAATTTTCCTCTTTTCGGCCTCAGGATCGCCGGAACCGGAGAAAAAGGTAAGGATACGCTCGACTATCGCCAGGGACATCGCCACCTCGTCCGACCGCTCTGGAATAAACCCTTCGGTCTGGCTAAAGTATCGGGAAAATGGCGAAATCGTCAATAGAGGCGTACCTTCCGGCGGAGGAAATAGTCCGCAGAGCCCGCGCCGCAGGCTTCTGCTCTGCGGGAATACTGGACGGAGCGGAGCTTACGGCCCAAGGCCGGCTCGCGGGGGCGGCGGCCCTCCTGGTAGTGGCCCTACCCTACGGAAACGACTCCGTTCCCGGCCAGGCCGCGCCCGGCCACCTCGCCCCCCCTGCCGCAGCGGCGGACGACGCCGCGGGACCGACGGACGGCCGCCCGGCGCCGGTGTTCGGCCGCATAGCCCCCTTCGCCCGGCGCAACTACTACGCCGAGGCGATCTTCCGGCTGCAGAACCTGGCCAGGGACCTGCGGAAAGACTACGGCGGCCGTAGGGCGGACTACCGCATACTCTGCAATTCTCCGATCCCCGAGAAGCCCCCGGCGGCGGCGGCCGGAATCGGGCAGATAGGGAGGAATTCCCTCGTCATCACCGCCGAGGCGGGTTCCCTGGCGGTGCTCGCCGCCCTGACCCTGCCTGCAGTGCGCTTCCGGGAGCCCATCCCTCCCCCCGCGGAGGCGGAACCCTTTGAAGCCTGCCGCTGCTGCCTGACGCCGGAGGGAAGGCCCGAGCCCGCCTGCGCCGCCGCCTGTCCCACCGCGGCGCTCCCGGGGGACGGCACGCTGATCCGGGAAAAGTGCATACAGTGGTACGCCTCGGGGAACGGAGAATCCGTCCCCGGCGAGGTCGCCGCGGTCTGGGGAGACCGCTTCTACGGCTGCACCGACTGCCAGGACGCCTGTCCGCACAACCGCAGGCCCGTCGCAGGCGCCGACACCGCCCGGGGCGTGCTGGACGAGAAGGTCGATGTCCGCAGCCTGCTCGTCCTGGAGGACGAGGAGCTCCTGAGCAGATTCAGAGGAACCGCCCTCGGCCTCTCCTGGCTCGGCCCCGCCGCACTGCGGCGGAACGCGGAACTAGTCCTGGCGGCCTCTCCGAGAGCCGGAAAGGGTCAATCCGCCGCGCAGCGTTCAAGGCCGGCCCGCAGGAAGGCCTGATCTATATCCCTTCCGATGAACACCAGGGCACTGAGGCGCTCCTCTTCCCCCTCCCAGGGCTTCAGGGTGAGCATGGTCCGGCCGCCCACGTACTGGAAGATATGCTTCTTCCCGTCGTACTTATCCCCGGCGAAGCGCAGGAAGCCCTTGGCCCGTACCACCCCCGGGGGAAGCGTCTCCAGGAAGCGGGTAAAGCGGTCCATGTCCAGGGGGCTATTCGTCTTGTGCAGATAGGTTTCCACATGGTCGTGATCGTGGCAATGGTCCTGATCCTCCAGGGCCGCGATATCGTCGTGGTCATGGGTGGAGCCGTCCACCACCAGGGCGGTGGAGAAGCTTTCGTCCATGTCCACGATGCAGGCGTTCTTCTTCCAGCCCAGGATGAAGTTCCGCACCGACTGCGCCTGGATGGGGGTAGCCAAGTCCAATTTGGATAGGAGTATGAAGTCCGCGTACTGCAGCTGCTGGACCGCCACGGCGAAATCTTCTATGGAACTCAGGTAGTTCACCGTATCCACCACGCAGAGGATGGCGTCGAAGCGGAGCCTGCCGTCCAGGTCGTTGAGCACGAAGGCCGCCGCTATGGGCACGGGATCGGATAGGCCCGAGGCCTCCAGCAGAATATGGCCTATGTCGCTCTTCTTCTCCAAGAGCGAAGCCACGGTGCCGATCAGGTCGTCCCGCATCACGCAGCACATGCAGCCGTTGGGAAGCTCGGTGATCTCGTTCTTCCCCGCGTCCACGATCCGGCTTTCCAGATTGACGTCCCCGAACTCGTTCACCACCAGCCCGAAGCGCAGCTCCGGATTCTCCTCCAGGATGCGGTTGATGAAGCTGCTTTTCCCCGCCCCGAGGAAGCCCGTGACGAGGGTGACCGGTATCTTCATTGAAACCAGTATAGGGCATGGGGGCGGAGGCGGCAACAAGAACCTTTTACTGATCCTTCGCGGCTTTCGTACACTCTCCCTCTATGCGTACGAGGCAGCCTTTTACACCTGTTCGGGGATGCGGACGCCCAGTCGCCGCCAAGTGTCCCGCAGATCCACTATCCGGCTTTCCTTATACGCCCGCTCCAATGAAATGCCGACGACGGCGCTCCGGAGTCCTTCGGCGCCCCCGCAGGCGGGCACTGCTCCGGTGAGCATGGAGTCTATGAGCTCGTCGATCATGACCTCGTCTCCGCCGCCGTGCATATTGTTGCCCCCGAGGCCGGGAAATACATGCATATCCGGTTCCCATAGGGTCCTGTAGCACAATTCGGATGTGACGAGATCCAATTTAAGGGTACCCTCGACTCCGCTCACATACATTCTTCGCTCGCCGATGGGGTTAGACATCGTAGCCTGGAATTGGGCGCGCACGCCGTTGGCGTATTCCAGAATAGTCACCATGTTGTCTTCTATCGTCTTCTCGGCGGTAAAGGGGTTGAGTCCCGAGGCGCCTACGGCGGGCCATTCGGAGAAGGAGGGAACCTCGGCGAACAGTTGGGCATGTTCCGGCACGAACATGGAATTGCCGCCGAAAGCGGCTACACGAAGGGGAAGGGAATCGGTGATCCAGTTGAGGATATCCAGGTCGTGTACGCATTTTTCCAATATATTGGCCCCCGCCTCCTCTCTGAACCGGCGCCAATTGGTCATGATGTATGCACCGTGGAAGGGGAAAAGATTCTCCGTCGCATCGATGCTGACTATCTTGCCTATCTTTCCGGAGGCGATAAGCTCCTTCGCTTTCCGGTAGAGAGGAGAATAGCGCAGGGTGAAGCCGGTGGCGAAGAGCTTCCCGCTCCGGCCCTGCTCGGCCAGGATTCGTACGCAGTCATCCAGTTCCGTCGCCAGAGGCTTCTCGGCGAACACATGCTTTCCCGCGCCGAATGCGGCGATTATCTGCTCGGCATGCCGGGAATTGGGCGAACCGACCAGGACCCACTCCAGCGCCGGGTGCTCCAGGACTTGCTTGAAGGAAGAACAGCGGACCGCATCTTGCCCCCACGGCTCATAGGCCGAAGCGAGGGCTTCAAGATTGTCCGCGTCGGGGTCCCAAGCCGCGACGAGCCGTATGCCGCGGTCCGCCCCCCGGCGCGCCAGCAGATCGACGAGGCTGCGCAAGCGGCTCCCGCACCCAATTACGCCGAAACCTACGCTCCTCATAGCACCCCCTCGGAGATTCCGGCCGCCTCCAAGAAGCGCCGCATCAATGCGATGTTTTCCATAACCGCCGAGGGTATCAGACCCTCGGGCATTGCCGCAACTGGAGCCGCGTCGATGGGACCGTAGGTATTCCGCTCCCCAGCTCCACGAAAACAAAATCGGGGCCCCGGCCTATCTAGACCGGAGCCCCGCGCAGGGTGCGTATCTCGGCGAGCTTACTTCTTGGCGGAAGCGGCCCTCAGGGCGTTCGAGATGCGGTTCACCAGGTCGCCCAGGGTCGAACGGGCGGAGCGGGCCTTTTCAGCCGCGGCTAAGAAATTGCCCCCTGCGGAATCGCTTTCCGCCGCGGCGATGGTGCGCTTGGCGGCCTCGATGTCCCGGCTCAGGGCTGCGAAATCCAGGGCGACGCCCCGGGTGCGCCGCGCTCCCGCGAGGGCGTTCTCCGCCTCCACCGCCGCCGCCTTGGCCGCCCCTATGCCGGAGGAGGCCTCGTTCTTGGCGCGCTCCAGGCCCGCCTTGCCGTCCGCCAGGGCCTTATCCGCCGCCTGCGTCGCTTCCTGGGCCAGGGTCTTCGCGGCGTCGTAGCGCTTGGCGTCCGCCTCGGCGCGCATGCGGGTCAGGGCGTCGGTCGCCCGCTTAAGGGAATCGGGTGCATAGGTCTTCGCGTCGGCGTCCGACTCCGCCTTGGCCACCGCAGCGGCCGCGGCGTCCATCTCCGCCGTCGGGGGTTTCGCGCAGGAATAGAACATCGCCGCGGTCAGAACGACGCTAAAAAACAGTATGTGGGTTTTCACGTTTCGCATCATCGCATCCTCCTTGGGACTACCTTAATTCTATCGGCTTTCGGCCCGTTTTTCTATAGAAAGGGGTACTGCACAAGAGCAACCTTTGGTGTATGCTCCCCGCCATGGTCAAGAAAGTCCTCTTCCTCCGCGCCGCCGCGGCCCTTGCCGCCGCCGCCCTTGCGGTCATCGTTGGACTCCGGGTCTTCCCGGCGGAAGTCGGCGGAAGGGCGTACGACCGGCTCATGACCCTGCGCCCGCCCCGCTCGGCCCCCGGCAGCCTGCTCCTGGTGGACTCGGGCGGAAACGGAGGCCGGGACGGGACCGTTGAGCCGGGAAGCCTTGCCCGCGCCCTATTGGCCATGACGGAGCTGGAGGCGGCCTACGTGGTGGTCCAGGCGCCCGTCGCCCTGCGGGACGAGAATAAGCCCGGGGCGGAAAAATACCTGGAGCGCCGTTTCGACGAAGAATTCGACCGGATCAAGGGAAACATCAGGACCCTCTTCGAGGGCATACGCATGGGATCCATCCGGCCCCGGGACGCCGAGCGATTCGTCTCCGAGCTGGGGGCCCTGGTTGACGCATCCAAGCGGCGGCTCCTTTCGGCGGGGGTGGATAGGGGCGACGAGGGGGGGCGGCTCCTTGAGCAGGCCGCCGGCGCCCTCGGCCGCGTCAGGGCCGCGGAAGACCTGAGCGGCGCGGGCCTCATACGGTCCCCCTCGCGGGACCCACGGGCCGCGGACGCCCTCCTTCCCGTGACGACCCATTCACGGGCCGAGCGGGACGAGGACGGTGCGCTCCGCCGCCTGCGGCCCCTCCTCCGCCGTCCGGGACTCGTCTCGGAGCACGTCGCCTACGCGGCCCTTCTGGACCATGCCGCGGGGCGTGATTTCGGCATCGATCCGGAAGCCCCCCTCGTCCTGGAAGCCCCCCGGGAACGGGACGGCGCCTACCCCTTCCGCAAGATCGACCTTGCGGACTTCGGCCGCTACGAGGAGCTGGAGCTCAAATTCTACGCCGACCTCAAGGAGATGGAGCGCTCGGGGTACTTCGCCGCCCTGGATCCCCTCTCCTACCCAACGACCCTCTACGAGTATGCCCAGTCCCTCCGGGCGGAACTCCTAGTAGCCCCCACGGCCGAGCGCACCGAGGACTGGCGGGAAGGGCGCCGCCGCTTCTACGCCGCTGCGGAAGCCTTACTCTCGGGCCCGAGCCTCAAGACCATACTCTCCGGCTACGACTCCCTGGCGGAGCAGGAAAAACTGACCGAGGAAGGACTCGCGGGGATCGCGGGACTCAAGGAGATCGCCGCCCAATCCTTCGAGTGGGCCCGCTCTTCCCTCCGGGAGCTCTTCGGCCTCAGGGAGACCCTGGACGCCCAGGTCCGCGGCTCCTTCGTCATCGTCGGCCCCCTCCTCTCAGAGGAGCGGCGGCGCATTCGGGCTGAGAACGACCTGGGAGATACGGAAGCCTCGGCGGTCCTGGTCTCCACCCTGCTTTCCGACACCCGCATAGCCCCAGCCTCGGCACAGCTGCGCCGCGACGCCGCGCTCTACCCCGCCGCCGCCGCGGTCCTGGTCTCCGCCGTCCTCGCTCCCGCCGCCGCCGCCGTGGCCTGCGCCGCCGCCGCCGCCCTCGCTTCCGCCGCCGCCGCCCTCCTCTTCCTCCGCTGGGACATCTGGCTGCACCCGGCCCTGCCGGCCGTCGGCATCGCCGCAGCCGGCGCCGCCTCCGTCGCCGCCTCCTTGGCCCGCGACGCCCTCCGCCGCCGCTCCCAGCTGCGCGCCTTCGCCGGGCGGCTCCGCCCGGAAGCCCTGGCCCGCCGCGCCGCCCGCGCGGAAGACATCCGCGATCCCCGCGCCGCGCGGGCCGCCGACCTGCCCATACGCCGCCAGGACCCCGCG
>CAYUPG010000088.1:7665-10542 GCA_964446515.1 uncultured Treponema sp. | reverse complement strand
CTTCATCTCCGCCGGAACGGCGGCGTAGTCCGGGGTCAGGTCCGCGTGGCTGCCTCCGGTGTCCACGACGCAGAGGGCGTAGCCGGCGGAGGCAAGGTCGAAGTTAACCTTCCGCACCTCGGGCGCGGCGGGATCGGCGAAGTCTATGGCTACGGCGCCGCCTGAGGCGCAGGCGACCTGATCCATGAGGCCGCAGGGTTTTCCGAAGTAGACGTTCTCCGCCTTTTGCCCGATCTGCGCGAGCTCCACCGCGCTGCGCTTCCCGTCACCGTAGAGGCAGTCGAAGATGGTGCCGAAAAGCACCTCCACTGCGGCGGAGGAGGAGAGCCCCGATCCGGAGAGCACCGTGGACGCGGCGTTGGCGGTGAACCCCCCGACCGGAACGCCCCTGCCGGAAAGCTCCGCCGCGATGCCCCGCACCAGGGCTTCCGTGGTGCCTATCTCTTCGTTCCGGGGGGCCAGATCGGAGAGGTCGACCACCACGTCGGGGTATCCGGTGGACCGGAACACCACCGTGGAGTCGCGGCGGGGGGCGGCGAAGGCGACGGCGTCCAGCTGGATGGAGGCCGCCAGGACCTTGCCGTGGTTGTGGTCCGTATGGTTGCCCCCCAGCTCCGTGCGTCCGGCGGCGGTGAATACCCTAAGGTCCTCCGCAGTCTCGGGAAAGTCCCGTATCGTCGCCTCGGCGAGGGCGAGGTAGCGCTTCCGTGCGGCCGCGACTCCTTCGCCGCCGTACAGGTGTGCGAAGAGGGCGTCCGAATCCGACGATGCGATGCGCTTGAGCAGTTCTTGAGCCTTCATCCCTACTCCTCCCGATAGTGTTTTTCAGAAAGCGAACGCAGGCGTTCGGCGGCGGACTCGGCGGTGATGTCCCGCTGGGGCATGGCCAGAAGCTCGAATCCCACCATGAATTTCCGCACCGTGGCGCTCCGGAGCAGGGGAGGGTAGTAGTGGACGTGGAAGTGCCAGGCCTGCTCCTGGGCGCTCCGGTCGGCCTCCCGGTCCTCGGCTCCGGGGGCGGCCTTCGTGGGCATCTGGTGGAAGCCCATGGAGTAGGGGAAGGAGGTGAGGAACAGGTTGTCGTAGCGGGTTCCCATGCGCTTCAGGGCATCGGCGAAGTCCGCCGTCTCCTTGGCGGTGAAGCCTGTCAGGGAAGCGACGTGGCGCTTGGGAAGAATCATGGCTTCGTAGGGCCAGACCGCCCAGAAGGGCACCAGGGCCACGAAGGAGTCGTTCTGGAATATGATGCGCTCTCCTTTGGAGAGCTCCAGGGCGACGTAGTCGCAGAGGAGGCAGCAGCCCCTCTCCGCCCGGTAGTCCCGCTGCATCCGGTCTTCCTTAGCGGGAAGGTCGGGGAGCCGCTCGGTGGCCCAGATCTGACCGTGGGGATGGGGGTTGGAGCAGCCCATCACGGCGCCCCGGTTCTCGAAGATCTGCACGTAGGAGATCAGAGGATCGTTCCCGAGCTCTCGGTACCTGTCGGTCCAGACGCGGACGACCCCTTCGATATCGGCCCTTTCCATCCGGGGCAGGGTCAGATCGTGGCGGGGAGAGAAGCAGAGCACCTCGCAGCGTCCCCGCTCGGTCTCAGCCTTAAGAAGGCCCCCCTCGTCCATGCGCTCCTCGGGAGAGTCGCCCAGCAGGGCGGCAAAATCGTTGGGGAAGGTGAAGACGCCTGAATACTGCGGATTCACGATGCCCCCCGCCCGCTCGTTTCCGGGGCAGAGGTAGCAGGTCTCGTCGTAGGACGGCAGAGCGTCCAACGTGGGTTTTTCCACCTGGCCCTGCCACGGCCGCTTCGTTCGGTGGGGCGACACCAACACCCATTCGCCCGCCAAGGGATTGTACCTGCGCTGTGGGTAATCCGCTACATGCATCCTTCACGCTCCCGGATCTGAAAGAATGGGCCGAAAGGCCGGCCCGGCATTCTGCGCCGACCACATAGTATCCGCAGGGCCGTCCTCAGTAAAGTGACGATTCTGCGATTTTTTGGTATTGTTTTGTCATGTGGGATTTTTTTGAGCCTCAGGACAGGCAGTGGTACAGGTGGGCTTTGGCCGGCGCCGAGGCCTACGTCCGGAAGAACGGCGACGAGTGGCGCATCGCGTTCCAATCCATTCCCTACGAGCGGATACAAGCCGCTTCCGTCGGGCCGGAGGCCGTTGCGGCCCCCGACCTTCCCTCCGTCGCCTTTGTGGTGGGGAGGGGCAGGAAGCTTGCCCTGCGCCCCCGCTTGAGCGAGATGCCCTACCTTATCGTTGCCCGGGACGACGTGCGCATCCTGCCGGGGGCGGAGGCACGGTTCCAGGTGGCCCTGCCGCCCCTGGTGCGCTTCGAGCTGGAGGACGGCCAAATATTGGGCGAAGCGATGCCCTTCATCCTCTCCAACACCTGGTTCGGCGACAAGAGCGGGGGTACCCTCTGCCTATCCATGCCCACGGCCCTGGATCCCCGCTGCCGGGGCGAAGTGGAGGATACCGCAGACTCCGCCCCTTCGGCCGCCTGCGGCGGGGCCGATGCTTTTCAGGGCGATCTGGAACGTAACCGGGCGCTCATCCATTGCGAGATCGTCGTGCGCAACGGCTCCAAGGCCGTCGTGGACCTGAAGCGCCTGGCCATCTATACGGACCTCCTGAGCCTCTACCTGCACGAGGACATGATCCACTCGGATACGGTGCTGGTGGACAGCCTGGCCGACGGCGGGCTGCGGATGGTGGACACCGCGATGGCCGACCCGTCGCCGCGGCGGCCGCAGTTGCGCTTCGACGGCATCGCGGTGCGCCGGCACGGGAGCTGGCAGGAACTGCCGGCGCGCGCCGGCGTGCAGCTGGCGCAGCAGGACCGCGAATTGCGCATCCGCGCGCGCCTGCTGGACTT
>CAYUPG010000088.1:3662-7655 GCA_964446515.1 uncultured Treponema sp. | reverse complement strand
CGAAGGGGTTCACCGGGGACAGGTCAAGCTTGAAGACGGCAACAAGGGCGGCTTGAGCGAACTCCTCATCCGCCGGGGCGTCAATTTCCTCAAAACCGTCACGAGCATGTAGGAGGCCGGAGCATGAATCTTTCGACGATAAGCAAGGAAATAGCGGAGATCTTTTCAGGATTGGGCTCCGCGGATTTCTACAACCGGCTTTTGGCCGTCGCGGTGGCGGTTGTCCTGGTCCTTCTTTCTTTCAAGGTACTCCAGATAGTGCTCGGGAGAATGATGAAGGGGCACGTGACGGACCAGCAGTCGGCCGTGGTCCGTAAACTGATCCGCTATGCGGGATTCACCGTGGCGGTGATGACCATCTTCAATCGCCTGGGCATCGACCTCTCCGCCCTGCTGGGTGCCGCGGGCATCGCGGGCATCGCCGTAGGCTTCGCCGCCCAGACCTCCATATCCAACGTCATCTCGGGACTCTTCCTGATCTCCGAGAAGCCCTTCCAGGCGGGGGACGTCATCCAGGTGGGAGACGTGTCCGGAGTGGTCCAATCCATCGATTTCCTCTCGATCAAGATACAGACCTTCGACAACCGCTTCGTACGCATACCCAACGAAACCATCATAAAGACTAACGTCATCAACGTCACCCGCTTTCCCATACGGCGCTTCGACCTGTGGATGACCGTCCCGTATGGAGAGGACTTGGAGCGGGTCAAGGCCATACTTCTGGAACTGGCCGCAAAGAACGTCTATACCCTGGACAACCCTGAGCCTCTCGTGGTGTTCGACAAGTTCGATACTTCGGGGATAAACATACTCCTGGGTCTCTGGTTCGAGAAGACGAACTTCATGAACCTTAAAAACTCCATCATGGCGGATATTCACACCCGCTTCGCCCAGGAAGGCATCAAGATACCCTATCCCCAGATGGACGTGCACCTGCGGGAATCCTGACCGGGGAACTGGCCCGTAGCCGGGGAAATGAGTATCTTTATCTGCAAGGAGATCATTGGATGAAGAAGGCACCAAAGCGAGGGGGATCAAAGAATTCCCGGAAGACGCCCCAGAAAGGGGGCTTCCAGTTCCCCTTCGGCGGCCCTAATGTTCCGACCCCCGGGGGTGGACCGTTCGGAGGCTGGCAGTTCCGCTTTTCCCTAGGGTACATAGTCGTGCTCGTGGTAGCCATGAGCCTGTTCAATTACGTGTTCCTCAGCCGGGTTAATCCGACGGTGGATTTTTCGGAATTCAAGGCTAAGATCGCCTCCGGGGAGATCAAGCGGGTCGAGCTGGATGAGACGTACTATACGGGCTATTCCACCGCGGTAAAGAGTCCCGCGGATCCCCTGACCCGTCGCTACGCGGCGCCGGAGGCTGCCTACCGAACGGTGCCCATCTACGATCCCGATCTTGTTAAATTGATGGACGAGAAGGGAGTCAGCTACTATGCCGTGTCCCGAGAAGGGAGCGCGGTGCTCAACTTCCTCTTCAGCTGGGTGCTTCCTTTCGCATTCTTCTTCTTCATATGGCGCTTCCTGATGCGGCGCATCGGCAATATGGGGAACAACGTCCTCTCCGTGGGGCAGAATCGGGCGGTCATCGTGGCGGAAGGGGACATAGCCACCCGCTTCGGCGACGTGGCGGGGGTGGACGAGGCGAAGGACGAGCTCGTTGAGGTGGTGGACTTCCTGAAGTCCCCCAAGAAGTACACGGATATAGGCGGAAAAATCCCCAAGGGCGTGCTCCTGGTGGGGCCCCCCGGCACGGGAAAGACCCTGCTCGCCAGGGCCGTGGCCGGAGAGGCGGGTGTTTCCTTCTTCCGAATGAGCGGCGCGGACTTCGTTGAGATGTTCGTCGGCGTGGGGGCCGCCCGGGTGCGGGACCTCTTCAAGCAGGCCCGGGAGAAGGCGCCCTGCATCATCTTCATCGACGAGCTGGACGCCATAGGCAAGAGCCGCATCACCGGAGTCGCCGGGGGCAACGACGAGCGGGAGCAGACCCTGAACCAGCTTCTTGTGGAGATGGACGGCTTCGACGCAACCAGCGGACTCATCATCCTTGCGGCCACCAACCGGCCGGATGTGCTGGACCCCGCCCTGCTGAGGCCCGGACGCTTCGACCGCCAGGTCCTGGTGGACCGCCCGGACCTGAACGGCCGGGAGGCCATACTGCGCATCCACGCCAAGGCGGTGAAGCTTGCCCCCGAAGTGGACCTTGCGGCGGTCGCCCGGGGAACTCCGGGCTTCGTGGGAGCCGATCTGGCCAACATCGTCAACGAGGCGGCGCTGCTCGCGGTCCGGGGCGGCCGGAAGCTGGTGGTGCAGAAGGACTTCGAGGAGGCTATCGAAAAGACGGTGGCGGGCCTCCAGAAGAAGAACCGGGTCATCAACGAGGAGGAGCGGCGCATCGTGGCCTTCCACGAGACCGGCCACGCCCTGGTGGCGGCATTCACGCCCAATTCCGATCCGGTGCAGAAGATATCCATTGTGCCCCGGGGCTTCGGAGCCCTGGGCTATACCCTCCAGATGCCCACGGAGGATCGGTACCTCATGACCGAGGGCGAGCTTCTGGGCAAGATAGACGTGCTCTTGGGCGGCAGGGCCGCGGAGGACCTCACCTTCGGGAGGGTATCCACCGGGGCGGCCAACGACCTGACCAAGGTGACGGACATAGCCCGGCGGATGATCACCGACTACGGCATGAGCGAGCGGTTCAGGAACGTGGCGCTTACCCAGCGGGGGGCGGGAATGCTCGGGAACCACAGTCCCGAGCCCATGTTCCACCGGGAGTATTCCGAGTCCACCCAGCAGTACATCGACGAGGAGATATCCCGTATGGTGAACGCGCGCTACGCCGCGGTAAAGAGTCTGCTTTCGGAAAAGCGGGAGCTGCTGGATTCCATCTCGGCCCTCCTCCTGGAGAAGGAAACCCTGGACGAGAAGGAGTTCAAGGCCCTGACCGCCGAAGCAGGGGCCGCTGGTTCCGTCGCCGCGGCGGCATCCGAGCCCCTTCGGCAGTAAGGGCCTATGGGATCTGGATCCACGGACCGCGGGGTACGGCTGTTGACGAGCCGTCCTCGCGGTCTTATGCTTTATCCATGGTCTTGAATAGGGCTACCCGCAAAGAGGCGGAAAACAGGCTATCGGCTCTACGCAGGCAGGTGTTCCTGCACGTGTTCAGCCACCGCTTCGAGGACGGAGTCTGCCGCGAGCTGCGGCAGGCGGCGGAGGAACTCGCCGAGGCGTCCCGCAGGCTCTCCGTCGAAATCAGCGACGCATCCGAGAGCGGAGATCTTCTGCGGAAATTCCGCATCGATTCCATTCCCGCCCTTGTGGCGACCGGCAAGGATATGCCGGAGTTCCGCATCTACGGCCTTCCCCTCGCCTATGCATTCCCCGCCCTCTTGGATGCCCTGCTCGCCGTCGGCGCCGCAGTCGAGCCGAAGCAGGAACTGGTGGAGCTTCTGGAGCAGGCCGGCGCCGCCGGCCGGCAGTCCGTCCGCCTGGACCTGGTGCTCTCCCGGCACGAGTCGACCTGCGGCGAGGCGGCCGCGGCGCTGTGGCGCGCGGTGGCGGCGGAGCGGGCCGCAGGCTCAAGCCGTTCCGTTCCGTCCCTGCGCATCCTGGAGGATGCTCCCCAGTGGGCCGTTCAGGCCGGGTCCGGCGCCTTCCCCACCCTGTTGGCGGACGGGAAGCGCCTGCTTACCTGGCCCTTCACCGATGCGGACATCGCGGTGGCCATGACGGGTTCTTGAACGGGGGAGAGTGTTTTTCCGCCGGCTGATGAGGATCGGTCGCTGACGCGTAGGGCCCTTTTGCGCTATACTCCCTCCCGATACGGAGGGATGCATGCTCACCAGCAAACAACGGAGTTACCTCTCGGGCCTGGCCGCCGTCGTCAACCCCACGGTGATGGTCGGCAAGGACGGCGCCTCCGAGGGCGTCGTCCAGGCGCTAGCAGCGGAATTCAAGCATCGGGAGTTGATAAAGGTCCGCTTTGTGG
>CAYUPG010000088.1:0-3652 GCA_964446515.1 uncultured Treponema sp. | reverse complement strand
TCCAAGGATGAGAAGGCCGAATTCGCGGAAGTCCTCGCCCGGAATTGCGGCGCGGAGTTGGTTCGGATAATCGGAAATGTGGCGGTGCTGTATCGCCGGGCCGACAAAGCGGAAGATAGGGCCATAGTCCTCCCCTAGCATATCCCTTGCGTTTTTGTGGGCGTACGGGCTACTATGGGAAACCAAGATCCTTCCGAGGAGACCAACGGTGAGACGATCGATCTCCATTGCATATGCCTTGCTGCTGGCGGGAGCCCTGAACCTGCCGTCCGCGGCGGCCCAGGAAATAATGACCGCCGACGCGTATCTCGCTCAGGTCGGGGAGCGTTACGGGAGCATCAAGGACTACGAGGCTAAGATAAGCATCCTATCCGCCGGCGTCGAGATGATCGGCACGGTCATGCACCGCGCGCCGAACCTCATGCGCATCGATTTCACCAAGCCCGAAGAGCAGGTAATATCCTTCAACGGAGAGGTCCTGACCGTATACCTTCCTGAATACCGGGCCGTTCTGAGCCAAACCGTCGCTTCCGGGAGCCGCAACTCCGGGGCTACCCTCGCCTCCGCCCAGGGGCTCAACCTGCTCCGCAGAAACTATGCCGCCGCCTATGCCGTCGGTCCTGACCCGGTCCCCCTTCAGGACGGATCTTCCGAACTGGTGGTCAGGCTGGTGCTCACCCGCCGCAGCCTCTCGGAAGGCTTCCGGGAGCTGCGCCTGGACATCGACCCGGAGAGCCGTCTGATACGGCGGCTCACGGGCCGCACCATCGCGGACGAGGAGCTGCGCTTCGATTTTACAGCCGTCAAATTGGACCAAGGCATACCGGAGGCTCGTTTCGTCTATGATTCGCCCGCTTCCGCGAACATGTACAACAATTTCTTATTTAAAGACACCGATTAAGGTTGTCCCATCGCCCTACGCCGGCTGATGGGCCGGCGCCGGAGGAGGAAATTCCGTGGAATCGCTCGGAGAAAAATTACGGATCGCCCGGGAGAAGAAGGGGTATACCTACGACCAGGTCGGCCGGGACACCAATATCGCCCGGCGTTACCTGGAAGCCCTTGAAGCGGAAAATTTCTCCCAGTTTCCCGGGGAGCCCTATCTGCTCGGCTTTTTGCGGAACTACGGCGACTACCTTGGTTTGGATTCCCAGGAACTCATAGCCCTGTATAGGTCCATCAAGATCCAGGAACAGCCGGTGCCGGTGGAGCAGCTGCTCAAGGACCCCCGACGCTTTCCCGTGGCGCCTGTGGTCGGAGCGGCGGTTTTAGTCGCGGTCCTGGTCGCGGGCGCCGTATTGTTCCTCAATCGAGGCAGTCCGGGGGCCTCCTCGGATGAAGCGGTGCCCCGCAGTCCGGTGGCGCACGTCCTGGAATCCGGAGCCCTGGACAAGCGCTTTTACGTGGGGGATTCGGCCCTGGTCAAATTCGGCGCCGATTCCTTCAAGCTGGAACTGAGCTCCCTGGCGGAATCCGCGGTGATCAGCGCCCCCGGCGGCGACCTGGTGCTGGAGCTTGGGCAGGAAGTGTCCGTGGACCTCAATGGGGACGGGTCGTCCGAGCTGAGCATCTTCGTGGCCGACATGTTCAAGAATAATCCCTCCAAGGGAGTGGCGCTCCGCATGGAGCTCAAGGCCGATGCCCCCGGTTCGGGAGAAACCGCGGCGCTTGCCGAGCTTCCCGCCGCGGCGCCCTCCGCAGCTATTTCCGCCGGTCCCTCGGGAGCGGTTCCCAATGCCCCGGTCCTCCTTTCCTCCCCCAATCCCTATCCCTTTACCCTCCAGGCCACCTTCAAAGGGTTCTGCATGTTCCGGTGGGAAAGCGACCGCAAGGAGCGGGATGAGCGCTACTTCCATAAGGCGGAGGTCCTGAACGTTCAAGCCCAGAACGGCATACGCCTTTGGGTGTCCAACGCCAGCGCCGTGAAGCTCCAGGTCATCGGGGGCGGACGGACCGTGGATCTTGAGATCGGCGGGCCGGGCGAAGTGGTCGTAACGGATCTCAAATGGGTCAAGGACGACGACGGACGCTTTAAGCTGACCACGGTGCGGCTTGACTGATGCCTAAGCGCTATTACCTCGATCCCCACGGCTGCGCCAAGAATCAGGTGGACGGGGAGACCATGATGGCGGTGCTTGCCCGTTCCGGCTGGTCCTGCGCCGATGATCCTGAAGACGCCGAACTGGTTATCGTGAATTCCTGCGGTTTCATCGAGAGCGCCAAGCGCGAATCGATAGACGCCGTGCTGTCCTATAAGGCGGCCTATCCAGGCAAGAAGGTGCTGTTGGCCGGCTGCCTGGCCCAGCGCTACGGCGACGAGCTGGCGGCGGAGCTGTCGGAGGCGGATGCCCTCTTCGGCAACGCCGATCTTTCCCGCGTAGCCGAGGCGGCCGAGCACGCTCTTCGCTCCGCCCACGAGGCCCTGATTCCCGAACTTGATCCAACGGGGCGCGTGGATTTCTCCTCCTGCACCGACGACAGGCCCCTGCTGTCCCTGCCGGGCTCGGCCTACGTCAAGATCACCGAGGGCTGCGACAACAGGTGCACCTATTGCGCCATACCGCTCATTCGGGGCAACCTGCGCAGCCGGTCCATCTCCTCCATCGTGGAAGAATGTCGGGGCCTCCTGGCGCGGGGCGTTCGTGAGCTCTGCCTCATCGGCCAGGACCTCGGATCCTACGGCATTGACGGCGCGGGCGGGGCCCACCCTTCGGGAACCTGCCTGCTGCCCGAGCTGCTTTCGGCCCTTTCGGCCCTCGAAGGGCGCTTCTGGGTGCGGCTCCTCTACATACATCCCGACCATTTTCCTCGGGGGATTCTGGATGTCTGCCGCTCGGATCCTCGCATCCTTCCCTATTTCGACCTGCCCTTCCAGCACGCCTCGGAGCGCATTCTGCGGGCCATGAACCGCCGGGGAAATCCCGCCGCCTACCTGTCCCTGATACGGGAAATACGGGCGGCCCTGCCGGAGGCGACGCTTCGCTCCACCTTTCTGGTGGGCTTCCCGGGGGAGACCGAGGAAGACTTTCAAACCCTATTGGAATTCCAGAGGGAGGCCGAGCTCGATTGGCTCGGCGTCTTTGCGTATTCGAAGGAAGAGGGGACCGCGGCCTACGGCATGAAGGGGCGGCCGGCCAAGAAGACTGCCGCGGAGCGCAAGCGCCGCATAGAGGAGGCTCAGATTCCCATCTCCGAGGCCCGGATGGACCGCTTCGTGGGGCGCACGGTGGAGCTTCTGGTGGAAGAGCGGGTGGAGAACGAGGATGGACTCTACCTCGCGCGGGCCGCCTGTCAGGCCCCGGAGGTGGACGGAGCCACGGTGCTCAGCGCGGACGGCGGCCTGGAGGTCGGCTCCTTCGTCCGGGGCAAGGTGTTCGCGCGGGCCGGCTTCGATCTGGATGCGGCGTACCGGCATGGCGGATGACGAGCGGCTTCCGAACTACCTGAAGCCCCTGAACCCCGAGCAGCGGGAAGCGGTGCTCCACGCCGGCTCGCCCCTCCTCATCCTGGCGGGCGCGGGATCCGGCAAGACCCGGGTCATAACCACCAAGATAGCCTACCTCATCCGGGAGCGGGGCGTAGCCCCCGAGTCGATTCTGGCGGTGACCTTCACCAACAAGGCCGCCCGGGAGATGGCGGAGCGGGCCCGGGG
>CAYUPG010000087.1:0-10561 GCA_964446515.1 uncultured Treponema sp. | reverse complement strand
CGGCGATCTTTTCCGCCGCGTAGTGGGCGCGGTGCCAGCAGAGCTCCGCGGCCTCCCGCAGCCCCGCCTTGCCCATGACCGCCAGGTGTATGCAGGTCCGCAGGGTTGCCAGGCCCTGGTTGGAGCAGATGTTGGATACCGCCTTTTCCCGGCGTATGTGCTGCTCCCGGGCGACCAGGGTGAGCACGAAGCCCCGCCTGCCCGAGCCGTCCACCGTCTCTCCCACGATGCGGCCCGGCAGGCGGCGCACCAGGGCGGCGGTGGTCGCCATGATGCCCAGGAAGGGGCCTCCGTAGTTGAGGTCGTTCCCCAGGCTCTGGCCTTCCGCAGTGACCACGTCGGCTCCCCAGGCGCCGGGACTTTTAAACAGGCCCAGCATCACCGGGTCGGCGTGCACCACGAGTATGCCCCCGGCGGCATGGACCGCCTCGGCGGCCCCTTCCAGGTCCGGTATCCTGCCCAAAAAGTCCGGGTAGGCGGCGACCAGCACGGCGAGTCCATCGGCGGCCTTCCGCGCGGCCTCGGCGGGACGGCCTGAATAGGTCTCCAGACGGACGTCGAAGGCCGAAAGGTAGGTGTCGATGACCTCCCGGTATTCCGGGTGGAGGGCCTCGGGCAAGAGGAGGCGAGCGCCCGCCGGACCGGAGCGGAGCCCCATGAGTACCGCCTCCGCCAGGGCCGTGGCCCCGTCGTAGTGGCCGGCGTTGACCGCAGCCATGCCCGTGAGCTCGGCGATCATGCTCTGGTACTCGAAGATGGCCTGGAGCGTCCCCTGGCTCACCTCGGGCTGATAGGGGGTGTAGGCGGTGACGAACTCGCCCCGGGAGGCGAGGTAGGGCACCACCGAGGGTATGAAGTGATCGTAGGCACCGGCCCCCAGGAACCAGCGGTAGCCGTCCGCGTGGGCGTTTCCGCCCGCCAGGGCGGCAAGTTCTCGAAGGACTTCCTGTTCGCTCCTTCCCGCCCCCAGGCCCAGCTCGGGAAAGCGGTATTCCCCGGGGATGTCCTCGAAGAGCTCCGCAGTCGTTCCGATGCCGATCCTGCGGAGCATCTCTTCCCGTCGGTTCTCGGTGACCGGTATGTAGGGCACGATCAGTCCTCCGCGGCGATCTTCTCGTAGTCCTCCGGGGAGAGGAGGGCGTCCCAGGCTCCGGCGTCCGCGGGGGCTATGCGGACGATCCAGCCGGCGCCGTAGCAGTCCTTGTTGATCAGGTCCGGCTTGTCCGCCAGCTCGCCGTTCACCGCCGTGACCTTGCCTCCCACGGGGAGATAGAGGTCGCTGGCGGCCTTGACGGATTCGACCACCCCGAAGGCGGCCCCCGCGGCGATGGAGGCTCCCACCTTGGGAAGGTCCACGTAGACTATGTCCCCCAGGCTGTGCTGGGCGTGGTCCGAGATGCCTATCACCAGTTCCGTCCCGTCCTTCCGGGCCCACTCGTGGGATTTCGCGTACCGCGCTTCGGTGTCCAGTTTCATTTCGTTCTCCTGTAGGTCGGTATGTATAGGGGGCGCCGCGCTACGACGGCGCGCTTGGGCGTTCCACGTATCGAGACCGCCAGCTCCGTGCCCGCCTCGGCGAGGGCGGGGGGGACGAAGGCGTTGGCCGAATAGGTGCCCGCGCTGGGGCAGAACATGCCGGCCACGCAGGTGCCGATCTGCGCTCCCGCGCCGTCCAGGACGGGGTACCCCTCCCGGGGTACGCCGCCCTCCGCGTTCAGGGTGACCAGCTTGCGACGGAGGGGAGCGGCCTTGACGGCCAGGACGGCATCCTTGCCGATGAAGTCCTTCTGGAAGTCGCAGGCCCAGGACAGGAGGGCCTCCGGAGGGGTGATCGCGGGGGAAATCTCGTGACCGTGCAGGGGCATGCCAGCCTCGAAGCGCAGGGAGTCCCGGGCGGCCAAGCCCACGGGGCCCGCCTCTATGCCCGCGGCGGCCGCCTCGGCCAGGAGCCGTTCCCAGAGCTCCGCGGCCCGGCGGGCGTCGTAGAAGAGCTCGGCCCCGTCCTCGCCGGTGTAGCCCGTGCGGCCGATGCGGGCGGGTATGCCCGCCACGGGTGCCTCGATCATGGAAAAGCGGGGGGCGGCGGAAAGGGCGCCCCCCGAGACCCGGTCCAGGAGCTCCACCGCCCGGGGGCCCTGCACGGCGATCATGTAGGTCTCGTCGGAAATGTCCCGGACCTCCACGGCGGCCGGCAGCAGGGCCCTGAGGCGCGCGGCGTCCGCCTCCCGGTTGGAGGCGTTCACCACCACGAACCAGGCGTCCGGCCCCGCCGAGGGCGCAAGCCGGTAGATGAACAGGTCGTCCAGGATGCCCCCGTCCTCGGCGAGGAGGAGGGCGTAGCGGGCCTGGTTCGCTTCCATGTCCAGTATGCGGGCGGAAACGAGGCGGGAGAGGGCGGCGCCGGCCCCCGGTCCCTGCACGATCACCTGACCCATGTGGTCTATATCGAAGAGGCCCACGGAGCGGCGGGTAAGGCGATGCTCCTCCACCGCCCCGGCGGAATACTGGATGGGCATGTCGTACCCCGCGAAGGGGGCGAAGCGGGCGCCCGCGGCTTCGTGCCAAGGGTGGAGAAGAGTAGCTTTCACCGGGAACCTCCGCCTTGATTATAGGTTCAAATCCGCCGCCGGGCAAGGCGGGCGGCGGTCCGGTCCGTGTGCCGCTCCCGAGCCGCCTTGTCCCGGCGCCCGCTTTTTTGTACTATAGAGGTGTATGGAAATCTTAACTTTAGGGAACGACCTGCTGCGGCAGAAGGCCCTCTCCTTCGGCGACATAGACGCCCAGGCGGCGGCCCTGGCCGCGGAAATGATAGAGACGATGCACGTGGGCAAGGGCATAGGCCTCGCCGGCCCCCAGGTGGGGCTCATGAAGCGGGTCTTCGTGGTCCAGGTGGAGGGGGACGTGCCCCGGGTATTCATCAACCCGACCATCATCGCGACCTCCCCGGAGCTCTCCCAGTACGAGGAGGGCTGTCTGTCCATTCCGGGCATGTACGCCGACGTGACCCGCCCGGCAATGGTGACGGTCCAGGCCTGGAACGAGCGGGGCAGGCCCTTCACCTTGGATGCCGAGGGACTTCTGGCCCGGGTGATACAGCACGAGTACGATCACCTCGAGGGGACCCTCTTCATCGACCGCCTCTCCGAGCCCAAGCGCAACAGGATCCTCACCCTCTACGACAAGAAACAGCGGGCATAGGTTCATGCGCATCCTCTTCGCCGGGAGTCCCGGAATAGCCGTGCCCTCCCTGAACGCCCTGGCGGCTCTGCGCCCGGAGGAGGGAATCGAGCCGGTCGCCGTCCTCACGAATCCGGACACGCCCAAGGGACGGCGGGGGGATAGGGAGCCCACGGAGATCGGGGCCGCGGCGGAGATCATAAACGCCGACCGCGCGGCCCGCGGTCTTCCTCTCCTGACGATCCTCAAGCCCGAGGCCCTCAAGGCGGAGGCCCGCGAGGCGGTGGCCGCCTGCGAGCCGGACCTTCTGGTGTCCTTCGCCTACGGGCGCATCTTCGGCCCGAAATTCTTAAGCCTCTTTCCCCTGGGGGGCGTCAACGTGCACCCCTCCCTCCTCCCCAAGTACCGGGGCGCCACCCCCATCCCCGCGGCCATCCTGGGGCGGGATAGGGAGACGGGGATCACGGTCCAGCGCCTGGCCGCGGAGATGGACGCCGGGGCTATACTGGCCCAGGAGCGGCTTTCCCTGGACTTGAGCGAGACCACCGCCTCCCTGGGCGAGCGGGTGTCGCTCCTCGCTCCGGAACTGCTGGTCGGCGTCCTCCGCGGCCTTGCGGCGGGAACCCTCGAGGGCAGGCCCCAGGACGGCGGCCGGGCTACCTACTGCGGCACGATAGCCAAGGACGACGGCATCATCGACTGGACTTCCTCCGCGGAGGAGCTGGATGCGCGGATCCGGGCCTATACCCCCTGGCCCCTCTGCCGCACGGTCCACGGGGAGCAGGACCTCTACATCCTTGAGGCCCGGCCCTACGGCGGCGGCGCAGGCTCCGAGCCCGTTCCGGCCGGAACGGTGACGGCCGTAGACAAGCAGGCGGGGATATTGGTACAAACGGGGAAGGGGTTGCTCGCGGTGACCCGTCTGCAGTACGGCGCCAAGAAGGCCTTGGATTGGAAATCCTTCTTGAACGGCGCCCGGAATTTCATAGGCTCCCGGCTCGGCTGACTGCCGGCCGCAACGGAAAGGGGATGGGGCGGTGCGCTTGTTCAATAACTTCGATTTCGATCTCGATGCCGTAGAAAAGTACATATCCACCCATATGCGCCTTCTGGTTTCCGCGGCCGTCGCCATGGTGGTCTTCGTGGGCCTGATCGCCCTGACGGTCTTCTTCATAGCCGTCCGGGGGGCGGAGCAGACCATGGTGCCCGACGTCACGGGCAAGGAGCTGACCGCAGCGCTCCTGGAGCTGCAGGTGAAGGAGCTGTATCCCCGCATACAGCTGCGCTATTCCCAGTCCTCCGCGGACAAGGGCACCATCTTGGAGCAGGACCCGCGGCCCGGGGCCATCGTCAAGGCCGGGCGCCGCATACGGCTCGTGGTGAGTCGGGGCGTGGTGGTGGACAAGGTCGAGAACTACGTGGGACAGAACCTGGACGACGTGAAGGTGCATCTGCAGACCCTCTTCTCCACCTCCTCCCGCCCCCTCCTGTCCCTGCGGGAGCCCCCCATGTACCAGTTCTCCACCGAGAGCGCCGGGACCATACTGGAGCAGAAGCCCGAGCCGGGAACGGAGATAGACGGGCCCACGCGCCTGGAATTCGTGGTCAGCCGGGGGCCGGAGAACGCCATGATCAAGGTTCCGGACCTGGTGGGCCTGCCCCTCCAGGATGCCCTGGACCGCATCCGTCAGTCCGGGGTGTACGCGTCCTTCTCCGTCCGCCCCGTGCAGGGCCGGGAGGCCGCGGAAACCGTCGTTTCCCAGCTGCCGGCCGGTCAGTCCGTGGTGGCGGCCAACACCCGCCTAGCCCTGGTGGTGGCCGAACCCGCCTCCGTTCCCGCAGGCGAGGTCTTCGGCCTCTTCTCCCGGACCCTGCCGGAGTATCCCTATCCCCTGACCGTCCAGGTGGACGCCCTGCTGCCCACGGGCACCAGGCGCCGCCTCATCGCCGTGGATCATCCCGGCGGCGAATTCTCCGTTCCCTACCGCCTGCCGGAGGGGTCGGTCCTCATCCTGTCGGTGCTCAACCGGGAACTGCTGCGGGAAGAGGTCCGCCGGACCGCGCCGTAGGCCCCGTCTCGACCGCGGCGGGCAGGCGTCAGATCTCGTAGTCCCCGCAGCCCCGGTCGGTGAGCCAGTGGCGGTGCATGCCGTAGCGGAACACCACCTCCAGTTTCTCGATCACCTGCTCGGTGGGGAATATGATGGTGAAGACGCCGTGGTCCCGCAGGGCCGTGGATGAGGGCGTCCCGATGGGCTTGGGGTCCACCTGCACCGGTATCCCCAGGGCACGGCACTTCCGCACCTCGTCCTTGATATCCTCTTCCCGGCGGCGCTTGACCACGAAGGACCCGAAATCCAGGGATACGAGCTGCTTCTTCGCCTCGGGCTTCCAGGCCTCCAGGTCGGCGGGGTACCATTTGGCCGCCAGGGGGAACATGTCCGAGCCCAGGATGTGGGTGAGGACCACGGGGTAGCCGCTGAACAGGCCGATGATCCGGGAGACGATGCCGATGGTGTCCTGGCCCTCGCCGATATCCAGGGGCACGATGAAGGGCCGGAAGGCGTCCAGTACCTGCCGCTCCAGCAGGTCGTAGCGGTAGCCGTAGTCCGACCGTCCCGGCTTGCTCGATGAGTAGGCGCCCTCGGGCACCACGATCACGAGGTCCGCGGGCCGCTCTCCCCGGGCGAGGAAGCGGAGGGCCGTCTCCAGGTGGGTCATCTGGAAGGGGTCGAAGGATCCGATGAACACGCCGATGCGCACCTGCCTGCGGGAGAGGAGCTGGCAGCGGGGCGCGGGCTTCTGGGCTCCCTTGCCCGCCGGCATCTTGGCCTTCCGGGGGTAGCGGTCCAGGGCCGCCTGGGCGAGGGTCGCGATTTCGCCCTTGGACCAGGGCTTGAGCGAGCCTTCGGCGATGCGCCGGTCCACGGCTTCGCAGGCGGCGAGGAAGAGGCGCCGGAAGTAGCGGAATTCTCCCTTGTCCTCCTTGCGGAAGAAGGGAACGCGTTCCAGGCTTACGAACACCTCGTCGATGCGGCGGGCGACCCGCCGGGCGGGCTTGGAGGTATACCTCTCTTCGAAGCGATGGATGGCCATAGCCTAAGGGTAATAAAAAAAAAGGAAAAAACAAGCCGCCGGACGAAGCTTGCGGCCCGCCGGACCGGCCGTACGCCGTCCCGGCATCGCAACCGCCCCCGGGGAGGCGGCTGCGCCGTACCTTCTCGGCGGAGCCGCGGCCGCTTGATTGCGCCGCGGCCGTTCGGCGGCGCCGCTACTCCTTCTTCTTCTTGGGGTACAGGAAGCGCTTGATCTTCGCCGTCGCGGTCTTCTCGAAGGGCTCCTCGTGGATCTCGATGCGGTGTATGCGGGAGAAGGCCGCCAGGCGCTTGTTTGTGGCGTTCTTGAGGTCCGTCACCAGGTTCCCCGCCTGGTGGGCGGCTCCGTGGGCCGCGTCCGACATTTTTGTCGCGGCGCTGTGGGCTGCGTCGCCCACGGCCTGGGCCATCCCCTGCAGGGCGTCCCCCGCGGCGGCCATGGCGGTGCGGGTCTTCTCGTTCAGCACGATGAGGGCGACCAGCTCGCCCTTCTCTCCGGCGTACACCAGGGACTCCTCCACGAAGCCGGAAGCGTTCAGGATGCTCTCTATCTCCTCGGGGTAGATGTTCTCGCCCGAGGGACCCAGGATCATGGCCTTGAGGCGGCCCTTGATGAAGAGGCGTCCCTTGCGGTCGAAGCTGCCCAGGTCGCCGGTCTTGAACCAGCCGTCCTGGGTGAATACCTCGGCGGTGCGCTCGGGATCCTTGTAGTAGCCCTCCATGACGTTGGGTCCCCGGGCCTGGATCTCCCCCTCGGCGTGCTCCGGGGCGTCCGCGGGGGCTCCCACGCCGCCGACTATGCGGCCCTCCGCATCCTGGATGCGCAGCTCCACGCCCTCGAGGGCGGGGCCGGTGGACCGGAGCACCGTCTTGAAGGGTGGGGCGCCCGCCAGCAGGGGGGCCGTCTCGGTCAGGCCGTAGCCGATGGCGTAGGGGAAGCCCGCCGACTTGAGGAAGGCCTCCACGTCCGGGGCGAGGGCGGCCCCGCCTATGCCGAAGAAGCGCACGGCGCCGCCGAAGGTTCCCAGGAGCTTGCGCCCCGCCGCCTTGATCGCGATGCCCCGGGTCAGGGGCAGCTTGTACAGGGGGTGAGCCTCCAGGGCCGGTCCCACCTTGTTGCGGTAAACCTTCTCCATGATGAGGGGCACCGACAGCATGATGGTGGGCCGCACGGCCTGAAGGGCCGGCAGCAGGGCTGCGGGAACGGGAGGCCGGTCCAGGTAGGTGGTGGAGGCGCCGTTGAGCACCGCGATGACCATGCCTATGGTGCACTCGTAGGTGTGGGCCAGGGGCAGTATGGACAGGAAGCGGTCCCGGGAATAGATCTTGATGATGGAGCGGCAGGCCATGGCGTCGAACACGATGTTCCGGTGCTTGAGGACCACGCCCTTGCTCTTTCCCGTGGTTCCGGAGGTGTAGATGATGGAGGCCGCCTCGTCCTCCTGGGCCCGGTAGGTCTGAAAGCCCGTATCCAGGGGAACGGTCGTATCCTGCCCGCCGACGGTGACGCCGATGGACTGTCCGTCCATCCGGTCGAGGCGCAGCACGGGCAGGTCCTGCCCTATGCCCGCGGCGGCAAGTTTCGCCAGGGTCTTCTCGGTCGCGCAGACCGCGGAGATCTCAGCGTGGGAGGCCACGGATCCCACATGCTCCGGAATGAAGTCCGTCAGCACGGGAACGGTGACGGCCCCCGCCAGGACGGTGCCGAAGTAGGCAACCACCCATTCGGGGCGGTTCTCCGCGAGTATCATGACCCGGTCGCCGGCCGCGATCCCCAGGGCGGCCAAGGCCCCCGCGAAGCCCCGGGCGCGCAGGCCGAAATCGCCGTAGGAGAGGCGTCCGTAGAAAGCGCCCTCCGCGAATACGGAAAAAGCCGGCCTGTCGGCGAAGGTATCCGCCGCCGCAACTGCCAGATCGCACAGGGTCCTGCGTTCCAATTGCACCATCATTGTTCTCCTTGACTCCACCCCTTTGACACGGGGAAGGGGAAATAGTTGCATATATTGGAGCTTTTGTTGAGGGCCTATTGCGGCGCCCCCCGTTCGCCGCTAGAGTACCGGTATGCGATTTCTTCCGATCGTCCTATGCGCCCTCGTCGCCGCAGCCGGCTACGGACAGAGTTCCGCCCCCGCCGCGGGAACTCCCGCCGCGCCGGCCGATCCCGCCGCCCTTCTGGGCCTGGATCTCCCGACCGCCTTGGCCCAGTTCGGCCCGCCCCGCACGGTCCGGGCCGTCCGGGGTCCCGATCCCAGGCAGGACGATGTAGTGTTCGCCTACGGCGCCTTCGAGCTCTATTGGTACCGTGACCGGGTGTGGCAGGTCGCCCTGCAGGCGGCCTACGGAGTGCGGACCGGGGACCTCAGGATTGCCGTGGAAGGGGTTCTCGGCGCCCCCCACCTCGAGCTGGAGCGGGCCCTGGTGTACCAGCTGCCGAGCAGGGGCTGGCCGGTGCGCCTGCGGGTGGGCCTGAGCTCCGCGGGGATGGTTGAAAGCCTCTACGTGTTCAGGGCCGATTATTAGGAGAGACGGGGATGGCGAAAGTGTGCCTCTGCCTGACCGGCAGGACGATACAGCGTAATCTGGAGATACTGGACAAGTATCGTAAGTTCGTGGACATCGCGGAACTTCGGGTGGACTACCTGGAGGCGGACGAGCGCTTCTACATACGCCGTTTCCCGGAGCGGGCGGGCATCCCCACCATCCTGACGGTGCGGCGCAAGGTCGACGGCGGACGCTTCATAGAGGGGGAGGGGGCGCGCATCGTGCTCCTGGCTTCGGGGCTGGCCTTCGCGGACACCGACAGGCGGCGCAACTTCGCCTACGTGGACCTGGAGGAGGACCTGAACGTCCCGAGCCTCGAGGAGGCGGCCCGCACCTTCGGAACCCGCATCATCCGGTCCTACCACAATTTCCAGGGGGTGGACCACGACCTTGGCCGCCGTCTGCGGTCCCTCCGCAGGACGGGGGACGAGATCGCCAAGGCGGCGGTCATGCCCACGGGACTGGACGACGTGGCCAGGGTCTTCCGCACCGCCGCCGAGACTGCGGACATCGAGAAGATACTCCTCTGCATGGGGCCCTACGGGGTGGGCACCCGCATCCTCGCCGAGCGCATGGGAACCCTGCTCAGCTTCACCACCCCCAAGGGGGAGCCGGACATAGATGCCGCGGGTCCCGGGCAGCTGGACCCCAGGGAGCTCGTGGAGACCTACCGCTTCAAGTCCCACACCAAGGACACCCGGATATACGGCATAGTGGGCAAGCCCCTGACGGCCACCTCCAGCCCGGTGATCCACAACGCGGCCTACACCCACGGAAAGCACGACGGGGTCTACGTCCCCTTCCCGGCGGACACCCTCTCGGGCTTCCTCTCCCTGGCGGAGGAGCTCGGCCTGGAGGGAGCGTCGGTCACCATACCCTATAAGGAAGAGATACTATCCCACCTGGCCTGCAGGGCCATAGAGGTGGACCAGGTCGGGGCCTGCAACACCATCATCCGCACGGGCCGGGGCTGGAGCGGCTTCAACACCGATACCCGCGGCTTCTCCGATTCCCTCCTTGAATTCCTGGGGAGGAAGCAGCTCCGGGGGCTTCGCATCACCGTCGTGGGGGCGGGGGGCGTGGCCCGGGCGGCGGTCTCGGAGATCAAGCGACTGGGAGGCCGGGCCTGCGAGCTCAATAGGACCGCGGTCCGGGCAAAGGAGCTGGCGGAACCCTACGGCTTCGCCTGGGGCGCCCTGGACGGCGGCGGCATCGAGCTTATGGACAAGTACCGGGACGTGATAGTGCAGACCACTTCGGTGGGCATGGAGCCGGATACGGATGCCGACCCCCTGGAGCTCTACAAATTCAGGGGGAAGGAGGCGGTGATGGACCTCATCTACAAGCCCGAGGTGACCAAGCTCATGCGGCGGGCGGCGGAGGCCGGCTGCAGGACCCTGAACGGCTACGACATGCTGGTGCGCCAGGCCAAGCTCCAGTACCGGCTCTTCACGGGGAAGGACTTCCCGGACTAAGGGCGCAGCCCGCCAAAAGCCGCAGGCTCGTTGCGCCGCCGGTCCAGGTACGATATAGTGGCGCTCACCATGGATCAGAAAGAGATGAAGGAATTGGTCGGCCGCAGCGCCGTGGAGGCCCTGGTCTCCAGCGGGATGAAACTGGGCCTTGGGACGGGATCCACCGCCATGCCCGCGGTGGCCCATATCGGACGGCTCATGCGGGAAGGGAAGCTTTCGGACATCCTGGCGGTGCCCACCAGCTTCCAGACCGTCATTGAATGCGAAAAGTGG
>CAYUPG010000086.1:0-10568 GCA_964446515.1 uncultured Treponema sp. | reverse complement strand
CCCTCTCCAGACCTATCCGTATCGTCCCCTTGCGCCCCTCCGGAAAGGCGTACTTTATGGAATTGACGATGAGCTCGTTGAATATAAGCGCCAGGGGTATGGCCGTCTCCAGGTCGATAAACAGGGATTCCGCGGCGACCTCCGCGCGTATATCCCAGCTCTTTTCCGGAAAGGATGCTAAAAGGGATTGGCAGAGCAGGGTCAGGTATTCCAGGAAATCGATAGCCGCGAAGCTGCCCTCGTCGTACAGGCGTTCATGGACCAGGGCCATGCTCTTGATGCGGTTCTCGCTGTCCAGCAGGACGGAGCCGATAGCCGGATCCTGAATGCCCGAGCGCTGCAGGGAGAGCAGGCTCGATATGACCTGGAAATTGTTGTTTACCCGGTGATGGACTTCCCGCAGCAGCAGGCGCTGCTCCTCCAGGGCGGCGGAGAGCCGCTCCTGGTTTGCCCTGAGCCGCGCGCGGGCCCGCAAGGTCGCAGCGAGGGCGACGGCGAGGGCTCCTATGATCAGGAGCAGGGCGGCCACCGTGGCGAGGGCGATCCGGAAGGTCCGGGGATCCCGCTCGTACAGGCTCTGCGGCTTGAAGCGGACGACGGACCCTTCGGGGAGATCGGCCGCATCTATGCCGAAGCGCTTCAGGGCGCGCCAGTCGAAGGTGAGCTCGGGGTGCCGCAGCATGCTCACCGGGATGGAGGCGGCGCTCTCTCCGGCGAGTATGCGCAGCGCGATGCGGCCGGCTTCCCGACCCTGGGCGAAGCCCGAGGTAAGAGCCCCGCCGACGATGCCGAAGCCGAAATTGAAATCCCAGCAGGAAAAGACCGGCCCCGCCGTCGCGGCGGTCAATGCCGTCACTATCTCGGCGACCGGCCTATCGGTGCGGGCGGGGTCGCGGGCATATGAGAGAAGGACGACGGCGACGGCCGCATCCAATAGGCGCGCCTCCGCCAGCACTCCCGCGAAGTCTGCGGCCGAGAAGCTGGAGACGGAGAGGGGGAAATTGGAGCGCTCTATGGCCTTGATGAAGTCGGCGCGCGTCTGAATCCCCGTGGTGCTGTCGTCGGCCAGCACCCGGATCTCCTTGACCCGGGGGAATAGGTGCCTGAGGGCGGCGAGGGTGCGGTCGAAGTCGACGTATTCGGCGACTCCGGTGCGGCGGTCGCGCCGGCCGGCCAGCATGGCCTCGTCGAAGTCGTTGATTCCCGAAAAGACCACCGGCACGTCTCCGAATACCGCCGCTCCGTGGCGGTCGACGAAAGTCAGGGCGTCGTTGTCCGTGACGATCACCAGATCCGGCGCGTAGTCCCTGTATATCGATCCAAGGTATTCGGCGGCCCGCTGTTCCCTTTCCCCGTTCCAGGACCGCTTGGTGTCCAGGTATTCGGTCTTGATCTGGATGCCGCCCCCCGGCCGGGACTCCAGTTCCGAGAGTATGCCCGAGTGCTGGAGGCGCGTCCATTCGTAGTCGTGCTGGTAGGAGTGAAGGATGACGACCTTCTTGCCGCCCGGCGCGGCGAAGACTGAGGAGCAGACGCAGAAAAAGAAAAGAACGGCCGCCTGAATCTTGCCCATGGCTCAAGTATCGGCCATGGCCGCGGCGGGCGCAACTGCGCGTCGGGATCTAGCGGCCGCCTCTCATCCGAGCGGAGAAAGCCTGGGGAGATATGAAGTTGCTTTCGGCTGCCAGCTTCCCTCCGCGGTAGTAACGGATATACGGCACTTCCCGGTTTCCGAAGCTGTCCTCCTTGAAGGCCATGAACTCCTGGAAGAAGGGTTCCCTGTCGTATTCAACGTAGAGGATGGCCGCCGCCGGACCGGATCCGTTGAGTTCCCTGTCCAGACCTTCCAGATAGCCCTGGAGGTAGCGCCATTGGGGACACCAGCTCTGGGTGAGGATGACGGCCGCGGCCTCGGCTGCGCCGCGGACCTGCTCCTCGAAATCGCCCTCCGCCATGGCGCGTCGGCATTCCGCTTCGCTCAATTTTCTCAGCATGATGGACGCATACTAGCACGGGACGGCCGGCCATACCTAGCCGAATGTGCTACTCTGACCCCATGGCATCCACGACCCGTCGACGCTTTTGGGTCGACATAGTCATCCTCGTTACAGGCATACTGGTGGCCTCGAGCTCCATCCTCGCGATCAAGGCATCGTCCCTCCACCCCTCCCTGCTGGGGGCCGCGCGGCTCTTGGTGGCCGGCATCGTCCTTCTGCCGCTCTACCTGCGGGATTCCCGTGCGGCGGGCCGGGACCTGCGCGCCATGGCCGTCTCCGCCCGTCCGGCCCTGCTCCCCGGCGTCATGCTGGCGCTCCATTTCATCACCTGGAACTACGGCGCACGGTCGACCCTGGCCGCGAACGCGAGCCTCATCGTGAATCTCTCGCCCGTGGCGATGCCGGTGATCATGTACTTCCTGTGCCGGGATCGGCCGCGCCCGAGGGAGCTGATCGGCACCGCGCTGGCCCTCTCGGGGGTCTTCCTGCTGTCCGGGGCTGGTGCCCGCCTGGGCGCCGATACCCTGCGGGGCGACCTCACCTGCTTCCTGTCCATGATCTTCCTCACCTTCTACGTGGCCCTGGGCAGGACCAACAACCGCGGGAGCTCCCTGTGGCTCTACGTGGTGCCCCTCTATTGGGTCGCAGGACTCCTATCCCTGGCGATTTCGGGACCCCTCGTCCGTGCCGAAGGCCTTTGGTCGGCCGGCTCTCCCGCTTCGGTCCTCCACCTGGGGGCGGAGCTGTTTTTCCCCCTCTACCTGGGGCTCTTTCCCACGGTAGTGGGGCACACGATCATCAATAGGAGCATGCGGGTGCTCCCCGGCCAGATCGTCTCCATCGCCATACTGTCCCAGTTCATCTTCGCGGGGATCCTGTCCTTCCTGCTCTTCGGGGAAGTACCGTCGGCCCTCTTTCTTCCCGCCTCGCTGCTCGTCCTGTCCGGAGCCCTGGTGACCATCCTGGACCGCCGTTGACGGGCGGCGCCGTATCGAGTATCCTTAAAGGCATGGATATTCAACGGCTCTCCATGGACATGGCGGCCCAAAGGGTCCAAGAGCAGGCGGGCATGGCGGTGATGGGCATGGCCATGGGAATGGCCGTGGATCAGTCCGCGGCCCTCTCCAAGCTCATGGAAGGGGCGGCGCTGCCGGCCGCCTCCGATCCGGCTCTCGGCGGCCGCGTGGACATCCTCGCCTAAGTTCCTCCGGGGCGCAAAGCTGCGTCCGCTCCTTGTCTCCCGCAACGGTCCCCGGTATAACTGAATCCCATGAACAAGACTGCTCTCCGCGCGGATGCGCTCCTGCTTCTCACCTCCCTGATCTGGGGTTTCGCCTTCGTCGCCCAGCGGCAGGGTATGGAATTCGTCGGTCCCTTCACCTACAACGGCATACGCTTCGCCCTGGGCAGCCTCTCCCTCCTGCCCCTCATCGCGGTCCTGGATGCCGCCAAGGGGCGCTGGAACGGGGTGCTCCGCCGGGAGGCCGCAGCGGGGGGCGCGGCCATGGCGGCTTCCGACCGCCGGCTCTTTTTCCTGGGAACCCTGGCGGCGGGGACCGCCCTCTTCCTGGGAGCCTCCCTGCAGCAGGCGGGCCTCGTGTACACCACCGCGGGCAAGGCGGGCTTCATCACGGGGCTCTACGTGGTCCTGGTTCCGGTCTTCGGGCTCTTCCTGGGCCACCGCACCGGGCTTCCCACCTGGGTGGGGGCGGTGCTCGCCGCCGCGGGCCTCTATCTTCTCAGCGCCGCGGGAAGCCTGGGGGCCGTCAATCCCGGTGACGCCCTGGTGGCCCTGAGCGCGGTCTTCTGGACCGTGCACGTGCTCCTCATAGATCGCCTCGCCAAGCGCATCGATCCGGTCAAGCTCGCCTCCGGCCAGTTCGCCTGGTGCTCCCTCTTCTCCCTCGCCGTCGCCGCGGCCGTGGAGCCCGTTGCCCTCTCGTCCATACGCGCGGCCGCCCTCCCCATACTCTACGGCGGACTGGGTTCGGTCGGCATAGCCTATACCCTGCAGGTGGTCGCCCAGAAGGACGCGCCCCCCGCCCACTCGGCCATCATACTCTGCCTGGAGGGGGTGTTCGCCACCGCGGGCGGCGTCCTCATCCTCTCGGAACCCCTGGGCCTGCGGGGCCTGGCAGGCTCCGCCCTCATGCTCGGCGGCATGCTCGCCACCCAGTGGGAGGTGCTCACCGGCCGGAAGGCATGATCGGCACGGCGCTGCCGCTGCTCGGCGCGGCGAACGGCGCGCTCCTGGCTATCGCGGCCTGGGGCACCGCCTCGGGGGGAAAGCGCTGCGCCAACCGCTTCCTTGCCCTGACACTGCTCTGCGCCGCCCTCGGCTTGACCTATTCGGCCCTGGAGGGCTACGGCCTGCTCGTCCGCTATCCCCATCTCATCATGGCCGGCGCTCCTCTCTCCTTCATCTTCGGGCCGAGCCTCTACCTCTATGCCCGCTTTCTCTGCGCTCCCTCCCTGAAGCCGCGGGCAACCGTGCTGCTCCACTTCCTGCCCGCCCTTGCGCATCAGGCGCTCCTGATTCCCTTCCATCTTTTGCCGGGCGACGAAAAGCTCATATGGTGGGAGGAGGGGAGGTCCTTTCCCTCTTTATTCTACGCCGTTGCCCTGCTTCAGGCCTTCCACGCGGTGGCGTACCTCTGCGCCGTGGAGTTTCTGCTCCTGCGCCGCAGGAAAGCCGTGCGGGAAAACCTGTCCACCAGGGAGCGGCGGGAGCCGGCGTGGCTGCGACGCCTGATCGCAGGCGCGCTCCTGGTCGCCTTGATCTATGCCGCGGCCCTTGTGCATGTAAGCTCCTCCGGCGGGAGCGGCGCCTACATCAACGGCGCCGGCGACGCCGCCGTGGTGGTCCTGCTGCATATCCTGGGCATCTTCGCCCTCCTGCAGCCCGAACTGCTCCATGATATCCCCGCTCCACCCGCCGCGGACCGAGGCCGGCCTGCCGGCCGCTACGGCAAGTCGGCCATGGATCCCGATGAGGCGGAGCGGGTCTTCGCCGCGGCGGATGCCTATCTCAGGTCTTCCCGGGCCTACGTGCACGAGGGGTTCTCCCTGGCCGATCTCGCCCAAGACCTGAACGAGACCACGCACAGGGTCTCGCAGGCCATACACCGGGCGGGGGGAACGAGCTTCTACGAGTACATAAACGGCCTGCGCTGCGATTTTGCCGCCCGGCTCCTCGCGGACCCTGCCTCCCACGCCGGTCTTCTGGATCTGATGTCCGCCGCCGGCTTCAGGTCGAAGTCCACCTTCAACGGGGCCTTCAAGAAGCGCTACGGCACGACGCCCTCCGCCTACCGAGCAAAGTTCGTCTAGGTTCGGCCCGATCGGCGCGGACGACGGCCTTCTTCAGTCGGAATAGACTTGAGGCATGAAAGACTCGAACATGGGTACCCTGTACCGCCCCGCTCCCTTCTATCTGTCGGCCCTCGGGCTCTCCTGGCTTCCTTGGTCGGCTGCCGTCGTCCTGGGCATCGATGCCCGCTCCCCCTTCGGAATCGCCCTGGTTGCCGCAGGCGGCTTGGGACCCGTGGCGGCCGCGGCGGCCATGCTGGCCTCCGGCGGAAGGAAGGTCCGCTCGGACTACCTTCGAAGGCTGCCGCTCCTGCCCGTCCCTCCCGCGGCGGCCGCCGCGCTCATGCCGGCGGCCGTGGTGGGCATTTCGGTGCTCATCTCAGCCCTTCTAGGCGGAAAGGCTCCCGCGGTGGAGCCGCGCATCCTCGCAGGCCCCGCCTCCGCCGCCCTCTATGCGCTATTCATCCTCTTTTTCGGTCCCGTACCGGAGGAGCTCGGCTGGCGGGGTTACGGCCTGCCCGGCCTTCTGGCGCGAACCTCGCCCGCGGCGGCGGCCGCCGTATCCGGCTCCCTCTGGGCGATCTGGCATCTGCCCCTGTTCTTTATTCAAGGATACCCTTTGGCTCCCGTGGCCGAGGATCCCCTGCGCCTTGCGGCTTATTTCTTGGATTTCTTCCCCAAGGCGCTGCTCTACGTTCGCTTGTATACGGCATCGGGGGGCAGTATCTTGGTAGCGGTGATCTTTCATTTTTCCACCAACCTGGTCGGCAGCGCGGTGGAAGCCGGCACCGGGGCGGAACTGATTCAGACGGTCCTCTGGTACCTTGCGGCGGCGCTTACAGCGAGGAGGCGGGAGCCTTGATTCCATGAAACTCTTTCGGCCCGATAGGGAGGCCCTCCTGGTCTCCCGCCCGAACCGCTTCCTCATCATGGCCCGCCTCTTGGATGCGGCGGGACGCCCCACGGCGGAGGTGGCCCCCTGCCACTGCCCCAATCCGGGCCGCCTCATCGAGTTCGTCATCCCCGGCACGCGGCTCATCCTGGAACGGCGCGGGAACGGCCCCGCGGACGCAAGGACCGCCAAGCCCGCCAAAACAGCCTGGACGGCGGTTGGGCTCTACTACCGGGACGCCGTGGTGCCCCTCTACTCCGCCCGGGCGAACGCCGTCGCCCGGGACCTTCTGATCCCCCGCCTCATCCCCGACCTGCGGGAAATCCGGGGCGAATACGTTATCGGCCGGTCGCGCTTCGATTTCTACGGAGTGGACGGCCACGGAACGCGGCACCTGGTGGAGGTGAAGGCCTGCTCCCTGGTGGAGGAGGGCGTCGCCATGTTCCCCGACGCGCCGTCTCTTAGGGCGGCGAAGCACCTGGAGGAGCTGGCGGAACTCTCCCGGGAAGGGTATGCGCCCCACGTCCTCTTCGTGGTGGTCCACGGGAGTCCCGGGCGCTTCGTACCTAATCTGCATACCGACCCGGCCTTCGCCGCGGCCCTTTCCCGGCACGCGGACCGGGTGGCCGTGCATGCCGCCCTGATGCGGTCGGATTCCCGGGGCGAAGGCTTTCTTGCGGCAGCGGAGGTCCCCGTGGACCTGTCCCACGGAGCGCTCGCCGAAGCGGATTCGGGCTCCTACCTCATGGTCCTGGAACTTCCCCAGGAGGCGGCGGTTGCGGTGGGCTCCCTGGGGACGCTGAACTTCGCCCCCGGCTGGTACGTCTATGCCGGGTCCGCCATGCGCGGCCTATCCAAGAGGACCGCCCGTCACCTGCGGCGGACGGGCAAGAAGCTCCATTGGCACCTCGATTATCTCACCCCCCACGCGGGGCGCATAAAGGCCCTGCCGGTGGCGTCCTACCGTAACCTGGAATGCTCCCTGGCTTCCGAATTGGCCGCCCTGGGCGGCGAGGCCGTGCCGGGCTTCGGCTCCTCGGACTGCCGCTGTCCTTCCCACCTGTACCGCTTCGACGGGAACCCCATGCTGGACCGGCGCTTCGTGGAGCTGCTGCTCCGCGCCCGGCACCGGGATGCCCTGGTCAGGTAGGGGCGCAGGTATCGGCGCAGTCCGAACAGAGGCCGGTGAAGTAGAGGATGTGCCTGCGCACCCGAACTCCGCGCTCCCGCTCGAAGCTCTCCACGAGCTCTGAAACCGTGCAGGAGCCCAGGTCGATGAAGCGGTGGCAGGATTCGCAGTGGAACCAGTGGCGGTGGGCAGGAGACCCGCATCCGTCCGCCCCGCCGTCCACCGCGGTGTAGTACCGCTCGGTGCCGTGCTCGGTGCAGTGCAGGACGAAGGATTCCGCGTACCCATGGTCCTCCAGGTAATGGAGGGTGCGGTAGACCGTGGCCTGATCGCAGTCCGAACCCATCATGCCGTGCACCGCCGCCGCGGAAAGGGGTTCCTCTGCCCCGCGCAGCACCTCCAGGGCGGCCGTCCGCGCCTTGGTCATGCGGACCTCCCGCGGCGCGCCGCCCTGGCCGTAAGCATGCGTCCCGCGGCGAAGCCCAGGAAGACCCCTCCCGCCAGGACCACAACCATGGCTCCCGCCGGAGCGTCGAGGGTCCAGCCCAGGGCCAGGCCCCCGACCGAGAAGGCGGCGGAAAGCAGGGTCCCCGCGGCCATCATCCCCGCAAGGTTGCGGGAAAAATAGCCCGCCGTTCCGGCCGGGAGGGTCAGCATGGCGATTACCATGACGATGCCCACGAAGGTCTGGAGCAGGACCACCGCCACGGCGGTCACGCTGAGGATGATGAGGAACACTGCCTGGGTGGGAACTCCCCGGACCGCGGCGAACTCGTCGTCGAAGGCCGAAGCCTCCAGCTGGGGATAGAAGCGCCAAGCCAGAAAGAGGACCGCCGCATCCAGGCAGGCCAGGAGCAGCAGGTCCCGTCCGGAGATGAGCAGTATGTTGCCGAAGAGGTAGCTCGTGGGGTCCGTATAGCCCGGAGTCTTGGCCATGAAGAGCACGCCTATGGACATGCCTATGGCCCAGATGGCGTTGATGACCGTGTCCTCCCGCTGCTTGGCCCGCAGGGAAACCAGGCCGATTATCCCGGCGGAGAGCACCGCGAAGATGACGGCGCCGGCCATGGGGGAGAAGCCGGGCACCGCGCCCGAAGCGGAGAGATACAGGGCCATGCCGATGCCCCCAAGCACGGCGTGGGAGATGGCCCCCGCGAGTCCGGCGATGCGCTTGACCGTGACGACGGCCCCGAGCACCCCGAAGAGCACCGAAGCGAGGAGCCCCGCCGCCAGGGCGTTGCGCAGGAAGGGAAAGGCCGGATTCAGCAGGGCCCTGATAAAATCGATCATTGTTCGTGCTCCCCGCCGCAGCAGGCGTTGCCCGGCAGCTGCTCGTCGTGGAGCACCTTGTAGGCTTCCCCGCCGAAGAGTTCGGGCGGCGCGTTTTCCGCGGGGGCGGCGCGGTGCTGGACTATGCTGTTTCCGCCTCCCCTGCGCCCGTGGTTTCCCACGCAGAGGACCCGGTCGGTCAGGGCCGAGACGAAGCCCGTGTCGTGGGTGACTATGAGCACCGTGGCGCGGCCCTTGAGCTCGCCCAGGGTCTTGAAAAGGCGTTCCTCGCTCTCGGTGTCCATATTCGCCGTGGGCTCGTCCAGGACCAGGAGGTCCGGTCTCGCCGCCAGGGCCCTGGCCACCAGCACCCTGCGCCGCTGGCCCCCCGAAAGGGCCGAGTAGGGGCGCCTGGATAGATCGGAGATGTCCGAGCGCTCCATGGCTTCCTCCACGGCGTCTTCGTCTTCTCCGCTGCGGCGGCGGGAGAGCGCCTCGAGACGCCCCATGCGCACCACCTCCCGAACCGAGATGGGGAAGGTGGGGTCGTAGCCTGCGTGCTGGGGAACGTAGCCCAGGCGCCTGCGCGCCGAGTCCGGCGGAGCGCCGAAGATCTCCACCCTCCCTGCGGCGGGACGCTCCAGTCCGAGCACCAGCTTCAGGGCCGTCGTCTTGCCCGCCCCGTTGGGGCCCACCAGGGCGATGAACTCGCCCCGGTGCAGGTGGAAGGACGCATCCTTTAAGACCTCGACGGGACCGTAGGAGAAAGAGACGGAGTCGAAGCGCAGGGCCACGTCGGGACCGGAATGTTGCGTATCCATCGTCCCCTATTGTACGGAGGCCGCCGCTTTTTTCAAGGCATCTCCCATGCGCCGTATGTTGGCGAGCCAATCCGGGGCGAGGTCGTCCAGCGCCACGACCTGGGCTCCCACAGCGTCGGCCACATTCTTCGCCGCCCGGGTGGAGAACTGGGGCTGGACGAAGATCGCCGCGGGCTTCTCTTCCTTGGCCTTATCGATGAGGGCCGAGAGGGTCTTCGCGCTGGGCTCTTTTCCTCCGACCTCGACCGCCTCCTGCACGATTCCGAACTCGTCAAGGAAATAGCCGAAGGCGGGGTGGTAGACGAAGACCGTCTTGCCCCGCAGCGAGGCCAGCTCCGAGGCCAGGGCGGAGAATTCGCGCTCCACATCCTGGACGAGGGTGCGGTAGTTCTCCTCGTAGACTTGCCGTCCCGCTCCGTCGATGCGGATCAGGGTCTCTTTGATGTGCCCGGCTAGAATCAGGGCTCCCTCCTTGCCCAGCCAGGTGTGGCGATCGATGTTGCCTTCCTCCCCATGATCGTCGTCGTGGTCGTCGCCCTCATGGCCCTCCTCGTGGTGGTCCTCTTCGTCGTGGTCGTGGGCCTCCATGGGGCGGAAGCGGACCCCTTCGGTGCCGTCTACGATCGCGAGCGTCGGGTACTGGGCCGCTATCTTAGGTCTTAGGGCAGCTTCGAATTCGGTGTTCGAGAGTATCCACGCCGAGGCCGTAGACAGTGCGGCCATCTGCCTGGGCGTCGGCTCGTAGGAATGGGGATTCTGGCCCGGCCCCACGAGGACCAGCGCCTCGACGCGGCCGCCCGATATGCGGGAAACGAAGTACTCCTGGGGCAGTATGCTCACCGCCACCGTCGGTTTGCCGTCCGCGGAAGCGCCGTCCTTGCGCCCTGCGGCGAAGGCGCTGCCCGCAACCGCGACCGCGAGCCCTAGGGCCAATAGTTTTCCGTATCTGTTCATCGGATCCTCCTGCGAATCATTTGCATTTAAGATAACGCGGCGCAACAATAAATGCAAGTGATTCGCAAAAGAAAAGCCCCCCGGGGATTCCGGGGGGCCGAAGACCGTCCTAGAACGGCTTATTCGTAGAGGACGCCCGCCACTTCAGGGGTGCTCAGGTTGTTCTTGTCCGCCCAGACGTAGCCGGAGTCGACCTT
>CAYUPG010000085.1:8052-10578 GCA_964446515.1 uncultured Treponema sp. | reverse complement strand
CCACCTTGGCGCCCAGTTCGGTGAGGGCAAGAAAATGGGTGTCCAGGCGGCGGCGGCCGATGACGTCGCCCCCCGGGGGCGGCAGCACGGCGGAGCCGGTGCGGGCCAGGAGCGGCCCTGCGAAGAGTATGGAGGCCCTGATCTTCTTCGCGGCTTCGAGAGGTATTTCCGAGCTGCGGAGGTTGGGCATCTGGAGCCTATAGGCATTCGGCGAGATGGACTGGACAGTTCCGCCCAAGGCGCGGTATATGTCCAGCATCACCTGAACGTCCTCAATGTCGGGGATATTCTTTAGGGTGACCGCTTCGTCCGTGAGAAGGGCCGCGGCTATGCAGGGAAGGGCGGCGTTCTTGTTCCCGCTGGCGCGGATAGTGCCGCTTATGGGTCTGCCGCCTTCTATGTGGTATTGATTCATGATCCGACTTTACCCGGCCTTCGGAGGGACGTCAACCACGGAGGGCTTCCGGCCGGTTGAGACGAAGGGGGGCCTTTTGCGCCGACTGCGCCGTATTCCTGTCCTCATGGCGGCCTTGGTCTTCTTTGCCGCGGCAGCGGCCGCGCAGGCCCAGAACTTCAGGCCCTTTACCCGGCTCCGCGTGCTCGAAACCCGGCATTTCGATATCATCTATCCCCAGGAATCGGAACGCACCGCCCTGCGCCTGGCCGCCGGGGCGGACGCGGTCTACGAGCGGGTGAGCGGGCTCCTGGATATACGTCCGGGCGGCCGCATTCCCGTGACCGTCACTCCCCACACCGACGCCTTCAACGGCTACATGAATCCCCTCCCCTACCCCCACATCGTGCTCTTCGACACGCCCATGGATATCGAGTGGACGGTCTTCGCCGACTCCCTGGAAGTCCTCTTCCTCCACGAGCTGACCCACGCGGTCTCCTTGAGCAGCCGCGGGCCCCTCTTCCGCGCCCTCCACGGCGTGTTCGGCGGCTGGGTAGTTCCCACCGCCCTCACGGCGCCCCTGTTCATGGTGGAGGGGGTGACGGTGGGCTTCGAAAGCCTCGACGGAACCGGCAGGGTCAACGATCCGGAGGTGCGCCAGCGCATACGCCAGGCGATCCACGAGGGGACGGCCCTGACGCCCTTCCAGGCATCAGGGGTGTACGACAAGCCGCCCACTGGCCGGGCCTACTACGAGTACGGGGGCCTGTTCACCGCCTACCTCCTGCGGACCTATGGCCTGGACAAATACCGGGAGCTCTGGGCCGCCATGGGCAGACGCATCCCCCTCTCCCTGCGCTTCTACCGGTCGGGCTTCTTCGGCCTCTTCCGGCGGGTCTACGGCGTAGAGCCGGTGCGCGCCTGGGAAGGCTTCTTGGATTCCCTTGCCCTTGAGGGCATAGAGGATGCGCCGGTGCGGCCCGTCGTCCGGGGAGAGCTGCTCATCGAGGACCTCGCCGCGGCGGGGGACCGCGTCTTTTTCTTGGACAGGAATTCCCGGACCGTGCAGGTCTACGATGCCCGCACGGGTGAGACTGGAACCCTCCTGGGGGTGGACGGCAGCGCCTACAAGCTATCGGTGCATCCCGACGGGACGCGCCTACTGGTATCCTCCTACAGCTACCGGGGCGCCCTTGCCCGGGCCGTGGTTACGGAATACGGTGCCGAGGACGGCAGGCCCACGGGGATGCGCCGGGAGGGGCTCTACGGGGCGACCTACTTCCGGGACGGCCTTGCCGCCAGAGCATCGGACCTGCACGGGTCCCGCATCGTGTACCTGGAGGACGGCGCGGGAGATTCGGAGGCGCTGGACCTGGTGCCCGCAGGAGACGCTCGGCGCATCTACTCGTACCCGGCGGCCCTGGACCGGGACCGCCTCGCCTTCATAGTAGCCGAGGGAGGCGTCCGCAGCCTTGCGCTGTTCGATATGCGCGAGGGGACCCTATCCTACGCCGTCTCCGACCTTGGGAGCAACGATGAACGGTGGCGCCACATGCGCGGCTTGGGCGCCTCGGAGGGGAAGCTCCTCTTCGCCTACAACCACGACGACCGCATGTACAAGCTGGGGGTCCTGGAGTTCGACCCTTCGGGCAACGCGGCGGCCGCCTTCTATGACCGGGATCTTTCGGGGGGCGTGGCCTCGCCGGTCGCCCTGGGCTCTTCGGTGTACTACCGGGCGGCCTTCGCGACCTGGGACGCCCTCGCCCTCCACCCCCAGACCCTTGACGAGCCGGCCGGCGTTCGGACGCCGGTCCGCTGGGAGACGCGCGCCGAGCCCCGGTCGGCGGACGGCCGGACTGTTGCCGAAGCGCCCCTGCAGGACTCTATCGGCCGTGGGGAAGCGGGAGCCGCGACGTCCGGATCCGCGGATCCTGGAGCTCCAGCTCCTAGGACAAAGCCTTATTCGGCCCTGCGCTACCTCAATCCCCTCAAATTCTGGATCCCCTTTCCCCTGGTCCGTTCGGAGGACGGTTCCTTCAGGATAGACGGCGGCGGCATCGTCACGTACCTATCGGACCCCACGGACCTCAACACCTTCCTGATCAGCGCAGGGGGCGACCTGCGGGCCGGAG
>CAYUPG010000085.1:0-8042 GCA_964446515.1 uncultured Treponema sp. | reverse complement strand
CCACCTGGGCGTCCCTGGGCTTCGGCCTTCCCACAACGCTGTCCCTATCCGACGGCCTGGAGATCGATTCCTATGAGGGAGGAGAGTCGCGGTACCGGGCCACGAGGATTGCCGCATCGGCCCTGCTGGATCGCGGGATCGGCGGCGAGGACCTGCGCTTCCACCTTAAGCCCCACGCCTCGGCCCTGCTGGCCGCTCCCGATCGGGGAGACGGGTCGGGAGCCTACGAATGGACCTACGACAGGCCCGCCTACGCGGCGGGGTTGTCGGCCGGCCTATCCGGCCTTGAGCGGCGTCCCTGGGAGCTCTTCGGCAGGGGCGCGGCGGTCGAGCTCATGGGCCGCCTGAGGACCGGAGGGAGCGGCATCCGCTGGGATGCCGTATTCCGGGCCGCGGCGGAGCCTGCCCTGCCTCTCCGGGCCACCTTCTACGGGGCCTGCGACTCGGGCGGCATGACCGTGACGGGTAAGAGCCCCGGCTACGGCCAGGCCCCCTTCGCCGACGTCGCCGCGGGGGAGTACGCCGGAGACGCGCCGGGAGACCTGCCCTGGATAGCCGGAGGCGAGGCGGAACTTAAGCTCCTATCCTGGGAGATCCAGCGGCACCTTTCCCACCTGTACTTCAACAGGCTCTTCGCCACGAGCGCCTTCCGGGCGGTCGTCCATGCCGGGAGCTCAGGGCAGGGCCCCCTCCAAAACCACCAGACCCTGCTGTTCCGGGCCGGCGCGGTCATTTCGGCCATTCCCGTGGCGCCTGCGCCGCTGCGATTCTCCCCCCACCTGTGGTTCGCCCTGAAGCTCTCGGACCTCTACGCCGATCGCGGCGGCGCGCCCTATCAGGCGGGAGTCGCCTTAAGCCTCGAGTGGTGAGGGCTGCCGCGAGACCCTACGGCGGCCCTCCAGGGTGGCGAGGTAGACCCCCGCCAGAACCGCCGCCGCACCGAGCCACTGTACGGGCGCCAGGCGCTCGCCCAGGAAGACGTAGCCCGCGGCGACGGTAACCACGGGGATGAGGTTCACGAACACGGTGCACCCGGAAATGCCTAGGACGTGCAGGGCCCGGGCGTAGAGCCAATACCCCATCGCCGAGCAGAAGAAGCCCAAGTAGGCCACGTGGAGGACCACCGGGAGGTCGAGTGCGCCCCACCGGGGCATCTCAAGAAGGGCGAAGGGCAGGAAGCCCGCCAGGCCGAATACGGACTGCCAGTAGACGATGTAGATGCGGGACCGCCGGCTGAAGAGGGGCCGGGTGAGGAAGCCGTAGCCCACCCAGCTGAGGGCGGCGCCGAACATGAACAGGTAGCCCAGGGCGCTTCCCGAGACCGCGACGGTTGCCCCGGCCACCAGGTACACCCCCGCCATGGACAGGAGCGCACCCGCCCAGCGGCGGGGCGCGAGGGATGCGGCCCGGCCCCTGAGTCCCGAGTCTATGCGCTCCGCCGCGATGGTCAGCACGGGAATGGCCGCGATGATGATGGACGCCTCGGAGGCGGTGACCAGAGAGACCCCGTTGTTCTCGCAGTAGAAGTAGGCGGTGACCCCGACGAGCCCGGCGCCCGCCAGATAGGGCAGATCCCGGAGCTCCAGGCGCTCGTCCGGCGCGGTGCGGCGCTTGATGGCGTGAAGCAGGAGCACCGCCAGGATGAAGCGGGCCGCCCCCAAGGTCATGGGGGGCAGGACGGCTACGGACACCTTTATGGATATGAAGGAAAATCCCCAGAAGAGTACGGTCAGGATGATGGCGGCAAGGGCTTTCCGGCGTTCGGTCATAGGGTGGATACTAGCGGAGCCCCCCTTCCCTTGCCTAGTCCGGCGCTTTGCGGTACAACGGAGGGATAGAAGTCAAGGAGCGTGATGCGATGAATTCCTGTCCCTGCGGCTCGGGCCGCGCCTATGCCGACTGCTGCGAACCCTTCATCAAAGGAACCAAGAAAGCCCCCACCGCGGAAGCCCTCATGCGCAGCCGCTACACCGCCTACGCGGTCCAGGCCATCGATTACATCGTCGACACCTGCGTGAGCGACGGACGCCGGGACATCGACGTGGAGCAGACCAGGAGCTGGAGCAAGAAGTCCCAGTGGCTCGGGCTCAAGATCCTGTCCACCTCCAAAGGAGGGCCGGCGGACACCGAAGGCACCGTGGAGTTCGAGGCGTCCTACGTGATGGACGGACTCAAGGACCGCCACCACGAAACCGCCTCCTTCAAAAAAGTGGACGGCGAGTGGCTCTACGACAACGGGGACATAGTCCCCACCACCATAATCCGCCAGGGCCCCAAGGTGGGGCGCAACGACCCCTGCCCCTGCGGCAGCGGCAAGAAGCACAAGCACTGCTGCGGCAAGGGCGCCTGAGGGGTCTGCCGCGCTGAGGCGCTCAAGCCCCGGGGCGGCGCTACCCGGAGCCGGCCATGCGTCGGTTTCCGGGAAGGGCGGCGCTCGGCAGGGCGCCGCTCTTCAGAGCGCGGCTCCTCAGGGCACCGCCTCGGCTAGGCTCCCAGCAGGGCTTTGACCGACGCGGCGATGCGGCCCGCACCCAGGCCGAAGCGCTCCACCAGGTAATCCTGGGTTCCCACCTCCCCGAACTCCTCCCGTACGCCGATGCGGGCGAATTTCCCTCCGTAGCCGCTTTCCGCCAGGACCTCCGCCACGGCGCTCCCCAGGCCTCCGGTGATCTGGTGGTTCTCCGCGCTGACCAGAGCCTTCACCGTCGCCGCCTGCTCCAGGAGGGCCGCCGCGTCCAGGGGCTTCAGGGTCAGGACGTCCAGGACCGCGGCGGAGATCCCCTGCGAAGCCAGCAGCTCCGCCGCCTTCAGGGCCTCGCCCACCATGAGGGCCCCCAGGGCCACTATGCAGGCGTCCGTTCCCTTCCGCAGGAGCTTCGCCTTGCCGAGCTCGAAGCGCTCGTCCGGTCCGTAGATGAGGGGGGCCGCCTTGCGGGGTATGCGGAGGTAGACGCAGCCGTATTTTGCCGCCGCCGCTTCCGTCAGGGCCGAGCAGGAGACGGGATCGGAGGGCTCCAGGATGGTCAGGCCCGGAATCACCCGCATGAGGGCGAGATCCTCGAAGGGCATGTGGGTGCCCCCGTTGAAGGCCGCCGTGACTCCCGGGTCGGTGCCCACGAGCTTCACGTTCAGCCGGGCGTAGTTGGCGGAGAGGAAGAACTGGTCGAAGGCCCGGCGGCTTGCGAAGCAGGCGAAGGTCGCGGCGAAGGGTATCTTGCCCGCCGCCGAGAGGCCCGCCGCGACGCCCACCATGTTCGCCTCCGCCACCCCGACGTTGATGAAGCGCTCGGGGTAGGCCGTGCGGAAGCACTGGGTGCCGGTGCACTTCATCAAGTCCGCCTCCAGCAACACGATACGCGGATCCCCTTCGGCCAGCCGCATCACCGTCTCGGTGTAAGCGGCGCGCATCTCTTTCGTTTCCATTCCTGCCCTCCTCAGGCTTCCGGCGCAGCTGCTTCCGGCGCAGCTGCGTCCAGCGCCGCAATGGCGTCCCGGGCCTTCGCCAGGTCGAAGGCCATGCTGTGGTTGCCCTCCACGCCCTCGGCGAAGGAGCAGCCCTTGCCCTTGATGGTGTCCATGACGATCATGCTCGGCGCGCCGTCCTGGGCCAGGGCCGTATCGACCGCCGCGTCCAGGGCGGCGATGTCGTGGCCGTCCACCCGCTGGACGAACCAGCCGAAGGAGCGCCACTTGCCCTCGATGTCCCCCAGGTCGGCTATCTCCGCCGTCCAGCCGTCCAGCTGCTGCTTATTGTAGTCCGTGAAGGCGACGAGGCGGGAAAGCTTCAGGTTGCCGGCCAGCATGGCGGCCTCCCACACCTGGCCCTCGTCGCTCTCCCCGTCCCCGATGACCGTATAGGTGACGCTCCGCCTGCCGTCCATGCGGTGGGCGGCTGCTATCCCCACGGCGGCGGAGAAGCCCTGGCCCAGGGATCCGGTGGTCATGTCCACCCCGGGCGTCTTGTTCCTGTCGCAGTGGCTGGGAAGCCTGGTGCCCCCCCGGTTGAGGGTGGAGAGCCATTCCAGGGGAAAGTAGCCCTTGAGGGCCAGGGTTGCGTAGAGGGCAGGCCCCGCGTGGCCCTTGGAGAGGACGAGCCAATCCCGCTCCTCCCAGGTCGGATTTTTCGGGTCCACCCGCATGCGGTGGAAATACAGGAGGGCCAAGAGGTCCGCCACGGACATGGCGCCCCCTATGTGCCCCACCCCCAGAGTCCCGATCTCCTCTATGGTCAGCTTCCTGATCTCCCGGGCCTTGGCTTTGAGCAATTCAAGCCGTTCCGTATCCATTGCGACCTCCTTCTGCAAACGTTTTCACGCAGGTTTATGAAAAAGCCGGTCGGCCCGTTCCGGCCGCACGACCGGCTCAGACCCGGGAAGTGGATTCCCGGATTATCAGTTCGTAGGGAAGCACCACATCCAGATCGGCTATGCGCTCCCGGGTGATGCTCTTGTGCATCAGGGTGGCGGTCCGCTCTCCCATATCCGCCAAGGGCTGGCGTATGGTCGTCAGCCGGGGGACGATGTAGGAGGATATGTCGATGTCGTCGAAGCCGAGTACCGATACGTCCTCCGGAACCCGGATGCCCTCGTCCTCCAGGGCCCTGATGGCGCCTATGGCCAGCTCGTCGGTGGCGGCGAAGACCGCGGAAAAGTCGCGGCCCCGCAGCAGGAGCTCCCGCATGCCGTACATGCCCGCCTCGGCGCTGTAGGTCTTGGCCCACACCACCCTGGACGGATCCCGCGCTATGCCTATGGAGTCCAGGGCCCGGTAGTACCCCTCCGTGCGCTGCCGCCCGAAAGAGAAGGCGGCGCCGCTGATCATGTCGATGCGCCGGTGGCCCAGGTTGATCAGATGCAGCACCGCGTCGAAGGCCGCCTGCTCCTCGTTCACGTGGATGGAAGGCAGTCCCCTGTCGCCGCAGGAGAAGGTGGCCGCCACCGTGGGCAGCTTGACCCTGGTCAGGTATTCGTAGAAGCGCTGACTCTTGATCTCGTGGAGCATGATGACCCCGTCCAAGGTCTCCGCCTTGAGCCGGCTGAGGCAGTCCTCCTCGCTGGCCCCCTCGAATTTGACGAAGAAGAAGAGGGTATGGTATCCGAAGGACTCCAGGTGATGCTCGATGATGGAGAAGAGCTGGCGCTGGAACATGTTGAAGGTGTCGGGAATGACGATGCCCACGGTGAAGGTTCGCCGAAGGACCATGCTCCGGGCGGCCTTGTTGGGAACGTAGCCCGTCTCCTCGATGAGCTTGAGGATGCGGTCCCGCTTTTCCGGATTGACGTTGTTCTTGCCGTTCACGACCCGGGATACGGTGGAGGGGGACATCCCGACTTGTTTTGCTATATCCTTGATGCTGACCATGTCATTCCTTCCCCGGATGTCCCCCCGATAGTACACCTATTTTTGCCCAAGGGCTACCGGTTCCCGGCGTTGCCTCAGGAGAAGCGGTGCAGCTCACCCGATTCGAAGGCCCCCTTGCAGGCGTAGGCGATTTCCGAAACCCGCGTCCCGTCGTACACCGTGACCTCAGGCTTCCGGCCCGTGCGCACGCAGTCCACGAATTCCTGAACCTCGTTCACGTAGGCGTCGCCGAAGCGCTCCAGGAAATTCTCGCTGCACTCCCGCCTGACCCCGTGGGTATCCAGGATCTCCACCAGGTTCTTCTGGGGCACCGAGGCGATGCGCAGTATGCCCTTGGTGCCGATTATCTCGGTCTCTACGTTGTACCCGTGGGGCGCGGTCCGTCCGGCGAAGAGGAACACCATGCACCCGTCCGCGAACTTCATCAGACAGGAGACGTTGTCCCCGTCGCCGTAGGCCCCGAATTCCGGGTGCGCGTAGCAGCCGCCGACCGCGTAGGCGGTTTCGGGCTCCGAGCCGGTGAACCAACGCGCCAGATCTATGTCGTGGACCGCCATGTCCAGGAACTGTCCCCCCGAGTGGGCGGCGAAGGCTATGGCTCCGTCGATGAACTTCTCCGGGTCCTGGCTGTAGGAGCGGAACAGCACCGGCCGGCCTATGGATCCGGAGCGCACCTTTTCGTAAGCGTAGCGGTAGGATGCGTCGAAGCGGCGCATGAAGCCCAGCATGAACACCCGGTCGGGCCGGGCCTCCACGGCCCGCTCCGCGGCCCTGCACTGCTCCACGGTGATGCCCAGGGGCTTCTCGGAGAACACGTGCTTCCCCGCCGCCAAGGCCGCGGAGATCTGCTCGGTGTGCAGGCCCGAAGGGGACGCCAGGACCACCGCGTCCAGGTCCGCGCGGCCCAGCATGTCCTGAAAGGAAGTATACCGGTGGGGAACCCCCAGACGGTCCGCGGCCTCCGCGAGCCTGCCCGCGTCCAGGTCGCAGAGGGCCGCCAGCTCGGCCCCCCGTATCCTGGAGGCGATGTTCTCCGCGTGCTGGAGGCCCAAGCGTCCCAATCCCACCGAGCCGATGCGCACCGTATCCATGGCTATCCCCTAATCCCGCTTCGCGTTCTTGCGCATGTCTATGATGACCGCCACCACGATGATGAGGCCCTCCGCCACCTGCTGCCAGTAGGCGTCCACCCCCAGGAGGGTCATGCCGTTCCGCATGACCGCCAGAACCAGGGCCCCGACGAAGGCGCCCCAGATGGTGCCGATGCCGCCGGAGTGGCTCGTTCCGCCTATGGTGGTCGCCGCAATGGCCGTAAGCTCGTAGCCGCTCGCGGCCCCCGGATGGACGCTGCCCACCCGGCCGGCGAAGACCAGGGCCGCGAGGCCCGCCATCAGGCCGCTCAGGGTGTAGATGGCCACCAGGTTCTTGGAGACGTTTACCCCCGACACCTCAGCCGCGGTGATGTTCCCGCCTATGGCGTAGACGTTCTTGCCGAACCGCGTCTTGTTCAGCAGGACGCTCGAGATCACGATCATGATGAAGTAGATGATCACCGGAACGGGAATGACGTCGAAGACCTTGCCGCCCAGGGCCGTGAGCGAGGGGATGAGGGTGCTCACGGGCTTGCCGCCGGAATAGATGAGGGCGAAGCCCCGGGCCACGGTCATCATGCCCAGGGTGGCGATGAAGGCGGGGATGCGGGTCTTCGCGATCAAGAGGCCGCTGACGGCGCCGCAGGCCGCCCCCAGGCCGAGGGCCGCCAAGACGGGGACGATGAGCGGGAGCTCCCCCAGGTTGGGAAAGTACTTGCCCGTGGCCGCCGCCGTCTGGGCCAGGCTCGCCGCCACGACCCCCGAGAAGGCCAGGACCGATCCCACCGAGAGGTCTATGCCCTTGGAGATGATGACGAAAGTGAGCCCCAGGGCCATGATCCCGAAGATCGAGCTCTGGGTCAGAACGTTGAAGATGTTCGTGGAGCTCAGGAAGGCCGGCTGGGCTATGCTCAAGCCCAGGATCATCAGCACCAGGACTATGACGATCCCGTACTTCTTTCCCAGCTGCTTCAGGTCGATCGACCGCTTGAAGGATTCCGCTGCCTTGGTCATTTCTTTCCCCTCGCCTTGGTATATTCTTCCGCGGTGTTCGTCGCGTAGGCCATCAGTTCTTCCTGAGTCAGGGCCGCGGAATTCTCCAGCACGCCCGTGACCCGGCCCTGGTGCATCACCATGATGCGGTCGCTCATGCCCATGACCTCCGGAAGCTCCGAGGAGATCATGACGATGGACTTGCCCTCCCCCGCCAGCTTGGTGATGAGCTTGTGTATCTCCGCCTTGGTTCCCACGTCTATGCCCCGGGTGGGCTCGTCCAGGAACAGGATCTCCGGCTCCGTCATGAGCCACCGGGCGACCAGCACCTTCTGCTGGTTTCCCCCGCTCAGGTTCTCCACCCGCTGGTCCAGGCCGGGAGTCTTGACCTGTATCTTGCGCACGTACTCGTCGCAGAGCCCGTTCATGAAGGATTTCTTGATCAATCCGAGCTTATTGAGGAATTTCGGGATGGTGGCTATGGCCATATTCAGCTGCACGCTGAGCATGGGGAAGATGCCCGACCGCCGGCGGTCTTCCGTCAGCCACGCCATGCCCAGCTCAATGGCGTCCCGGGGGCTGCGGATATCCACCGGC
>CAYUPG010000084.1:0-10733 GCA_964446515.1 uncultured Treponema sp. | reverse complement strand
CTGGTCCAAGGTCGAGCTGCGCTACGGGGCCGGGGAGAGCTCCGTGTCCGTGGAGGGTCGGGAAATAAGCGGAGCGGAGCTCGTCTTCAGGCGAGGCGCCCTCCCGGAGGCGGGATCGGGCTCTCCCGGCCGCGCCTCCTACATAGCCCTCTTCCTTGAGCCGGCCTCAGGCAGTCTCCCGGACGGCAGCTTCTCCGCGGACGAGATCATCCTGGAGGAGAACGTCCCATACTACCGCGGAAACTTCGGCGCCGCCCTCAGGGCCGGACGCAGCGGCACGGTGCTCGAGCTCGGCGGCGTGAAGATCCTGTCGGACGCCGAAACGGAGCTGGCCATGGAGAGCGTGCTCCGCGGGGACCCTGCATACCCCGACGAGGGACTCGATACGGCCGTCCTCGGCCGGGCTTCCGCCTCGGCGCAGGTGCTGGGTTCCGCGGTCCGGGGCAACCTGCGCATCTCCGCCGCCGACCAAGTCCGCTCCTGGAGCGGCGGCCACGGCATAGAAACGCCCCTGGGCCCGCTGACCCTCACGGAGGCCTTCTCCGTCGACCCCGCGGACGAACGGCTCCGCCATCAGATAGGCGCGGACCTTCGCTCTCCCCTCGCGGCAACCCTGGCTGCGGAGCTGAACCGGGACGGCGAAACCCTGAGCCGCGCCTGGGAGGGCAGCCTGCGCTACGGGGATAAGCGGATGCTTCAGGCGGAGGGAAAGGCCCAATGGACCGAGGCCATGGAAGAGCATCCCGTGCTGCCGCCCGCCTACGGGGGAGCCTGGACCTGGAGCTGGCCGCCATTGATTCCCGACGCCGGAGAGAACGCCCGAACCAGGACCGCGGAAGCCAAGCTCCGGGGCGGGCTTGAGGAGGCGCCCCTGGGCCTATTGCTGTCGGCGGAGGGCAAAAGCTCCTTCAACGGCCCCCGCGCGACCCTAGGATCCGAGGCGCGGGGGGCCGTCGAAGTGCCCGTTCAAATCGGTGCGCTGAAGGGCCGGGTGACCAACACGCGGGCCGTACGGAGGGCCTCGGGAAACCCTGGAACTTCCATCGGCAAGGACGGAGAGCGGCTCATCGAAACGGTCGCCGATTCCGGCCCCCTCTTCCTGAGAGTTCCGGCCTATCCGCTCTTCGATGGGGAGCTCAGGCAGCTTTTCCTGGAAACCCTCGCCGCGGAATCCGGTTCCGGGACGCCGGAAGTCGCCGCCTTCGTCGAGACCCTCGATCTGCAGACGGACCTGCCTCCCCGCAGCGGCCCGTCCGCGATCTTCGTGCCCTCATCCCTCCGGGGCAGGGCCGAACGGAAAGTGGAGAAGACCTACGATACGGACACGGATTCGACTGCCCTCTCCGCCGGGCTCGACTTCACCGCCCTCAACCTCTTCGGCGCCTTCGGCACGCGGCCCCTCTTTTCCTTTTACCGGGACGACGAGCTCTTCCACAGCCTGGAAGCCCTCGCCGTCTACTCCGACGCCGCGGAGGCGCAGTGGAGCCTGAAGGCCAGGCAGGCTCTTGGCTTCTTCGGATTCCAGGGCGCCCAGCTGGAGCTGAACAACACCTACGTCCTCTCCGGCACCGGATGGTCCGAAGCGGCGGCCCTCGCATGGACCGTTCCCACCAAGAAAAGCCTGCTTTCCGCCCTCTACGACCGCGCCATGGACGCCCTGCGGAATCGAAGAAACTGGCCCGCCCTGTGGGCCCTGTCGGAGCTGGAAGCCCGGCGCTTCAGGCGCGAAACGCTGGAGCTGACCCTGGATTACTCGGGCGACGGCGCCGTTGCGTTCCTAGTCGGCCACGAGTCCATAGTACGGATAGACGGACGGCTCGGCCTCTCCGCCTTCGGCAGCCTTTCCGTACAGTGGTCGGCTGCAAGCGAGACCACCACCGTCCTCGCCGCCGCGGGCACCACCCTCCATCTCACCTACTGAGCATTGCGGCGAAAATGGGATATACTCGTAGCAATGGGGAGGAAACCTCTATGCGTATCGGAACGTGCATCTTCGCCGTCGTAATGGCCGCCTTCGCGGCGGGAGCGGCAACGGCCCAGGAAACAGCGGCGGACGCCGAACAGGGCGCACCGCCTCCGGCGGCCTGGGGCTTCGCCTTCGAGCTCGGTCTGGGAACCGAGACGCTGCCCATAGATCCCAGGGAGCCCCCGGGCCCCGAGAATCAGGCAACCTACCAAAAATTGGCCTTCATGCCCGAACTTTCCTTCGGAAAGCTCGGCCTCGGCCTCGACCTGACCGTGCACTTCAACCTGCGCCCCGGGCAGGACGGCAGCGACGTGGAGATCTACGAGCCCGATTGGCTGCCGGCCAAGGCCGACAAAACCTTCCTGGAGCTCTATCTTCCCAAGATCGCCTACATACGCTGGGGACAAAAGGGCGACCCCCTCTACGCCAAGCTCGGCTCCTTCGACGACGGGACCCTCGGGAACGGCTTCATCATGGGCAACTACTCGAATACCCGTTTCCTGCCGGAGCGGCGCATCTTCGGCGCTGCCTTGGACGTGGACGGGAGCCTGTTCAATTTTCCGTACCTGGGCATAGAGACCTTCGCGGGAAACCTCGCGAACTTCGACGTCCTCGGCACGCGGCTCTACGCCCGCCCCCTGGCCGCCCAGGACCTGCCGGTGCTCAAGAACCTGCAGGTCGGCACCACCGCGGCAACGGATCTTGATCCGTACCGCTACGCCGGAACCGAGTTCGTCGACGCCCTGGGGGACGCCGATCCCGTTTCCATGTTCGGAGTCGATGCCCGCCTTCCCATCATCAGCAATCCGGCCCTCTCCCTTTCGGCCTATTCGGACCTGGCCTTCCAGCCCAAGGGCCGCTGGGGTTCCATGGCCGGGGCAGGCGGCGTAGCCTTCGGCTTCCTGCTCTACCAGGCCCAGCTGCGCCTGCTGGGTCCCGACTTCGTGCCCACCTACTTCGACGGCGCCTACGACCTGTTCCGCCACATCAAATACCTGTCCATGGCGGAAGACCCCTCAGGGGATCCCTACGCGGGATGGCTTGCGGGCTTGGGCTTCACCTTCCTGTCCAATGCCGTGGTATTCAACACCACGGTGGACGGCCCCTTCAAGCGGCCTCCCGAGGAGGTTCTGGAAGCGGGCATAGCGGACTACCCGCACCTGCGCTCCACCTTCACCCTGGCGGAGGGGATCCTGGCGGGCTTCTCCTTCCAGGCCCTCTATGAGAAGTACTTCCTGGGGGCCGACGAACCCCTAGGAACGGGCAATTTCTGGCGGGACCTCACCAGCCGCGAGAACGCGGTCATCGGGGCCCAGATCAACTACAGGACGGGACCTGCGGTCATATCCCTGCTCTACAGCCTGCGCTACGACCCGACCATCGACGATTACATCGTCACCTCGAGCCTGATGAGCTCGGTTCGCTTTTAACCGAGGAGGTGCTAAATGAACCAAACAGCACGCAGGAGCGCGCCCGGAAGGAAAGCGGCGGCGATCCTGTTTTTCTTTGCCATTGCGGCGGCGGCCTATGCCCAGAACGGTCCTTCGGCCCAGCTGGTCTATTCGGAGGATGATTCCGCCCTCCGGGCGACGGACCCTTCCGGCGCTTCCCGGGGGCTCTTTATCGGCGATTTCCTGAAAACGGGGGAGACCCTCGCCACCGGCGCTTCCACCGCCGAGATCGTGCTCATCCCCAACGGAAGCATCGTTAAGATCGCGAGGAACTCCATTTTCAAGGTTGAGGGCCTCGCGGGAGCTTCCGGCTCGGACACCAACGAGTTCGCCCTGCTGGGCGGGAAGATCCGAACCGTCGCAGCCCGCTCCTCGGGCAGCGAGAAGTACCGCATCCGCACGCCCTCGGCGGTGGCGGGGGTCAGGGGAACCGATTTTTCCCTCTCCGTAGCGGAGGGGCTGAAGGACGCCATCTACGTCAAGAGGGGGCTTGTGGAGTTCGGCCGCACCCTGGCCGACGGCAGCATTCAGGCCATCATGGTAGGCGCAGGCCAGTTCGCCGACGCCTTCGCCCCCGCCTTCGCGCCCCTGGCGGCCACGGCGGCCCAGCTGGCCGAGGAATTCGGCGATCTGGAGTTCCAAGCCTTGGATCCGGACACGGTGGGGCAAGCCGCCCAGGAAGCGCCTCCGCAGGAGGCGGACACGGATGATTCCGATGCCGAAGCTTCCGGCGCCGCTCCTTCCCCTGCACCCGCGGCACCGGAGCAGGTTCGGACGGAAGAGCGGGAGCGCGCCGGCGGGGAATCGAAATTCCTTTCCGCTCTGGGCCAGATACTCGGTTTCGAGATCGGCTCGGTGGTCATCGACGGCAACACCTACTCCAAGGCCGTCGTGCAGCCCACCTTCTCCATCGGCAAGCTCAAGATGAGCCTCTATCTGCCGGTCATCTACACCAGCGATCTCTTCGACCCCGGAACCTGGTATCGCCCGGAGGGAAACAACGAGTGGTCCTTCGGCGCGGATCATTGGGCCGACGATCCGCTCGAGGGAGCGCAGGACTTCATCCGCGACACGGCCCTCAAGATACGCTACATCGAGTACGGCACCCCCATGGTGGACCCCTTCTACCTAAAGGTGGGCAACCTTTCCACCATGACCATTGGGCACGGCATCCTGATGCGCAACTTCGCCAACGATTCGGACTTTCCCGCGGTGCGGCGCGTCGGCTTCAACGCGGGCTTCGATGCGGGGGCCTGGGGACTCGAGGCGGTGGTCAACGACCTGGGGGAGCCTGAGATATTCGGCGGCCGCGTCAAGATGTTCCACATCTTCGGCGTAAGCGCCATCGCGGACATCGACCCCGCAGGGGACCTCGCCGCAGAGGAAGAGCGGGACGCCTTGGGCGATCCCATCCTCATAGGCGGCGCCCTGGATTTGGACATCCCCCTGCTCAAGCTTCCGGCCTTCAATCTCAGGGCCTACGCGGACCTTGCGGCCGTGGCGCCCTACACCAGGGTCGACATACCCGACGGTCCCGACGCGGGCTTTCAGTCCGCGGCCATCTACAACGACGATGCGGACTTCGGCCTCGACACCCTCCGCAACTACGGATTCATCACCGGCCTCATGGGCCGCTTCATAATCCTGGATTGGCGGCTGGAGTACCGCTACTACCGCGGCGCTTTCAGGCCTACCCTTTTCGACGGCATCTACGAGCGCAACCGCGTCCAATACGCCGTCCGCTTCATGGACCTGGTGACGAACACGGACCAGGACGCCGCGGCTATCCAGGGCATTTATGGAGAGGCCGGCTTCGCGCTGCTGAACGAAAAACTGGTGCTCACCGCAGGCTACCTCATGCCCTGGAGCAGCGAGGACTTGAGCTGGTCCGAGCTTTCCAGCGAGGACTACTTCCTCGCCCGGCTTTCCGTGCGGAAGGGACTCATCCCCCTGTACGACCTATCGGGATCCATAAGCTTCGAGAGGACAGGCTTCGCCTACGCCCTGTCCAAGGGCCGCAGCGTATTCGACGCCGACACGGTTTTCAAGGGAGAGCTGGTCTTCCCCATAGCCAAGACCGTCGACTTCGCGGTGATGGCCTCCAACGCGGCGGTGCGGAGCGAGGAGACTACCCTCGCGGATCCCGAGTTCAAAACCACGCCGACCATCACCTTCGAAACCCGCATCCACTTCTAGCACGACCTGGCGCGCTTCCCTCCGGGGGAGCGTGCCGGGTGCGGCAGAAGGCGCCGACCCAGGACAGCCGTCCCCTATGGCGAGGCGCTCTCGTCGCCCTGGGCGGAGCCTAGTTCGGCAACCGCACGCCTCGCCGCCTCCCCCAGGCGGGCATCTTCCGCAAGGGACCGGAGCGCCTCCTGGTCGGAGAAACCCTCGGCCAGGGCCGACTTGAGTTCGGCAACGTACCGCTCGCTCTCCCCGTCTCCCAATAGGCCCGAGCGGGCCAGGCGGAAGCGCAGGACTCCCGCGCCCAGGCCTTGACCCTGTCCTGCCCGTATCAGGCGTTCGTAGGCCTCGACGGCCCGGGCATAGAACCCCGCCGCTTCGGCCGCCTCGGCGTATTCGGTCAATATGGCCGCATCGCCGCCCTTCTCCGCAAGTCCTGCGTAGAGGTCCACCGCCTCCACCCTGCCTGCGGCCCGTTCCACCCGCGCCAGGAGCAGCAGGGCCTCCCCGTCGTCCCCCGTCTGGGCGTTCATGTCCCGCAGAACCTGCCGCGCATCGTCATACTTTTCCAGCTTGAACAGGACCAGGGCGAAGTTGTAGCGGGAGTCAAGGCTTTCCGGAACGAGGGCAACTATCCTTCGGTAGTGGGCCACCGCCCGCTCCCCTTCGCCGGCCCTGAGCCGCGAGAACGCAGCGCCCTTGAGGGCGGGTATGTTGTCCGGATCTGCGGAGAGCAGGGACTCGAAGCGTTCGGCCGCCTCGGCGTAGCGCCCCTGCTCAAAGGCGATGCGTCCCAGGTTGTACTCCGAGGCCCGCCGCGTCTTGTCCGCCGCGGCGGCCCGGCCGAACCACTTCTCCGCCTCGGCGTATTTGCCCAGATCGAAGTAGGCGGTTCCCAGGGAATAGTACTCCTCAGCGGAGGCGGCCGACCGGTAGGACGCGCAGGAACCCATGAGCAGGCCCGCCGCTGCAAGGGACAGGGCCGCTTTGGCCCGGCTGTGGCCCATCAGGCGCCGAGGACGGTATCCTCGATCTCCCGGAGCTGCGCCCGGTAGAGGTTGGCGATGTTGGAGCCGTAGTCGGCGATCAGCTGCATGATGTTTCGGGGATGCTCGTCCCAATCCCGGCCGTTTATGCGGTCCCCGGCGTCCCCGAGGCCCGGAAGTATGTAGGCGGCCTGGTTGAGCACCGGATCCATCCACAGGGTATACACCTTGCAGTTGTCCAGGGCCCGGGTCACCCTCAGGGCGCCCTTGAGGGCGGAGATGACGTTGAAGAACTGCACCGACCGGGGCTTGACGCCCTGGTCGAGCAGGTACTTGACCACGGTCACCAGGCTCCCCCCGGTTGCGTTCATGGGGTCTGCGAAGATGAGGTCCTTGTCGTTCAGGCTCTCAAGATCGAAATAGGACTTCTCGAGATCCAGGATGTACTCCATATCGTTCTCGTGCTTGGTGTCGTCCCGCTTGATCTTGAACAGCGCGAAGGGGCTGACGTAGCCGTGGGACGAATATTCCTGGATCTCCTTGGAGACTATCATGGAGGGCAGGAGGGCGCCCCGCAGCATGACGCACATCACCGTATTCTCGATCTTGTCGTCGATGTTGGGAATCTTGTGCACCGCGAAATTCTGCACCGGAACGGTTACGGGAGTCTTAACGATGAGGTAGTTCTTACTGGAGGCCTGGGCGCCCCCGTAGGCGAGCTTGAAGAGCATCTCGTAGGCCCGCTGGATGTAGTAGACGAACTCCTGGTCCGCGGTCCGCACGTCCCTGAGCTTGGCGATGAGCCGGGACGCCTCGGGATGGCTCTCCTGGGGCGTCAGGAAGGAGTAGACGTGGATGCCCTTCTCGTCCTTGCAGATCTCCTGCATCAGGCGGCCCATCTCGTTGTAGAGGTCGATGAGGCTCTGCTCCTCCTTGCGGCGTTCGGAGGCGGAGCCGCTGTTGGAGAGTATGCTGAAGGACAGCATCACCTGACGGTACAGGCCGTCCATGCGGGCGATGTTCGCCTTGTCGGCTTCAGTCAAGTAGCCGTCCAAATCCTGGGCCTTGAGCACGACCTTATTCATCACGGTATCCATCCTTTACTTGTTGAGCCAATAGCGCAAGCCCAGCTCTCCGGCGAAGAACCAATCGGGGAAGTACAATTCCGGAAGAAGGGTTAGCCCTGCAGAGGGGACCAGGGCAAGGAAGAGCTCGAAATCCCTGTTGATGTGCCAAGAGAGTCCGATGGGAAGCCGGGCGCCTAAAGAGAAGAGACCGTCCTTGCCCGAACTGCCTACGGCCAAGTAGGCCCCGCCGCCGAGATACCAATCCAGATCGAAAGACGCATCCCTCAGGAGCGTCTCGTCGATGAAGTACTTGTCCGCAGTGGCGCCCAGATTAACCGAGTCGGAGGTAAGCTTGACATAGGCCGCAAAAAAGAGCGGCATATCGGCCAATTTGAAATTGACCCCCAGGTTGCCGCCGAAGCCTTCTCCCCCGAGCGAAGACCCCAGCACGCCGCCCACGGCGGCTCCCTTGCCGTGATCGGCGTAGACCGACGCGGCAATGCACAGCATAAGCACGACGAACAGCTTCTTCATGGACACGCTCCTCCCTCAAGGTGTTTCAACGACCGGCTCGATGTGCGGATTCCGGAGCTGATTCTGGGCACGTCCGGCCCATTCTCCTGCGCTTGCCGATCGGGCGACAACGCGCCATAGTTCGTCGGAAACGCTCCTTTTTCCTGAAGCGAACAAACCTGCTCCAAGATAATACGCCGTCTTATAATAATCAACATCCCGCATGTACTGGCCGTAGTTCCTATTTCCGGCGAGCTCCTCCATCAGGGATGCGTAGGAGGTGAAAACGTAGTCGAAATTCTTCGACTTGAGCTCATCGATCAGCAAGGTATTCTGGATCAGGAATGAGAAGGCAAGGTGCTCCACCGAACGGGCATGGCGACCCGTTGCATAGTAGTGGAAGCCCAGGAGCCGGTGAGCCCGCTCCACCGCCCCGTTCTCATAGCGGTAGAGAATCAGGAAGCGGTCGGGCCCTTCCTCCGCCAAGGTGCGGGACATGGCGGAGCGCACGAAGGTGCGGGAGTCCTCCAGCCAGAGCGTATCGGCGGCCAAGACCTCGTTGAGGCGGCTCTCCATCTCCAGGAACTCCCCTCGGCGCCGGTGTACCTCGGCCATGGAGTACAAAAGTTCCCCGGCAAAATCGGGTGCCTCCAGGAGGGCGCGGAGCTCGTAGGCCCTGCGGTACTGCCCCAGAGCGACGCCGTATTCCCCCTCCACCCGGTACACTTCTCCTATCCAATACTCAGCCTCGGGATAGCCCTTCAGGGACCCGAGGCGCTCCAGGGCGGCGTCGGCGGAACCGTTGAAGGAGGCCCTGGGAAAACGGTGGAAAAGCTCCTCCAGGGCGGCCGCCGCGTTGGGTTGGTTACCCTGGGAGACATAGGCCTCCACCCGCTCCAAGGAATCTCCGAAGCGGCGAACCTCCGGAACGGAAAGAAGGTCGATCATGTAGCGCTCTAGGGTGGAGAATCGATCCCTGCGAATGCGTTTCGCATCCTCGAAAGCCAGAAGGGCATCCCCGTAGGACCCGGATCGAAAAAGCCGCTTGCCCCGCTCCAGAACGAGCCAATACGGCTCTCCGCCGTCCCCTGGTACGAAACTCTGTGCTCCCAGGGACCGGATACCCAGGAACAGGGAAAGGATGCAGGTCCACAGGACGGCTTTCTTCACAGCTTCTCCAACTCCTCCCGAAAGGCGTCGTCCGCATCGGCGACGTCCACGGTCCTCACTATAGTACCATGTCGGAAGATCAGGACCTTTTCTCCAGCCCCGGTTATGCCCAAATCGGCGTGTCGGCCCTCGCCGGGGCCGTTCACGGCACAGCCCATGATGGCCACCACCGCATCCTTCTTCAGGGAGTATAAGGTATCCCTCCAGCGCTCGGTGAAGGCGTGGGTATCGAAGCCGTTCCGCCCGCAGCGGGGGCAGGAGACGATTACTATGCCCTGTCCTTTTCCTCCCCTTCCGGTGGAGTCCGCCACCGCCCCAAGGATTTCCCTTCCGGCCAGGACTTCCGACTCCATGGTGTCCGAGAGGGAAACCCGTATGGTAGCGCCGATGCCTTCGGAAAGCAGGGCGTGGAGAGCGACGGCGTTCCGAACGATTCCGGGGATCAGGGGCCCCGCCTCGGTAACCCCAAGATGCAGGGGCACGTCGGTGCGGGCGGCCAATAGCCGATTAGCCGTCAGGGTATCGGCTATGGAGGAGGCCTTCATGGATAAAAGCACATCCCGGAAGCCCAGTTCGTCGAAAGCCTCCAGTTCCCGCTCCGCAGCCTTGACCAGAGCTTCGGCTCGGCCCAGCCGACCACCGTCCACCGCATTGCGAAGGTCCGCAGGAAGACTGCCGGCGTTTACGCCTATGCGTATGGGAACGCCCTTGTCTGAGGCCTTGGAAGCGACGGCGGACACCTTCTCCCGGGAACCTATGTTCCCCGGATTTATCCGTATCTTGGCTATGGGGTAGTCTAGGCAACGAAGGGCGATCTTATAATCGAAATGGATATCCGCCACCAGGGGCATGCGGACCCGAGCCGCCAGGGATCCCAGCACCTCCGCCGCGTCCAGATCCGGAACTGCGAAGCGCAGCACGCGGCATCCTAGATCGCCCAGCTTACGGATGCGCTCTTCGATGCGGCGGCCTGCATCGCCCTCCAGGTCGGACGCTTCGAGTCTATCCTTCCACATGGTCTGGAGAGCTATAGGATACGAGCCGCCCACCAGAACCGAGTCCAGGTGGGCGAATCCGCCGATCTTGATTACGCGCTTCTCTTTTTTTTCATCCATAGGATGCTCCGCCGAGGTCGTATCCGCCGCGGAAAGGCGCGCCTCGGCGGCGGGTACGTTCGATGCGCTTAGCCGACGAGACCGAGGGAGAATACCATCACGAAGAGGGCGACGGTCTCGATAAGGCCGACCACCAATATGTAGTTTCCGAAGCCCTGGCCGGTCTCGGCGAAGGCATCGGAGGCGTAGGCGGCCGCCTTGCCCTGGTAGAGCGCCGAAGCACCCATCGCGAGGCCTGCGAAGAGTCCCACCGCCAATTTACCGATCCCGTCCAGGGTGCC